>NZ_PNLV01000005.1 GCF_013823285.1 Brevundimonas sp.
CGCATCCGTGCGTGGAGCCGGCCCTCTCCCAAGGGGAGAGGGATCAACTAAAAGGGGCGCGTCGGCTTTAAGGTCGGCGCGCCCTTCGTCTAGAATGGGTCCGCCGATTCCGGCGACCCCGACCCGAGAGAGCATCGCCATGAGCCCGACCCGCGCCGATCCCAAATACAAGCGCGTGCTGGTCAAGGTGTCGGGCGAGGTGCTGATGGGGGACAAGGGCTACGGCCTGGACATCAAGACCGTGGACGCCATCGCCGCCGAGATCGCCGAGGTGGCGCGGACCGGGGTGCAGCTGTGCCTGGTCATCGGCGGCGGCAACATCTTCCGCGGCCTGTCGGGCGCGGCCAGCGGCATGGAGCGCGCCAGCGCCGACTACATGGGCATGCTGGCCACGGTCATGAACGCCCTGGCCATGCAGAACGCCCTGGAGCGGCTGAACGTGGACACCCGCGTGCAGTCGGCGATCCAGATGGACACCATCTGCGAGCCCTATATCCGCCGCCGGGCCCTGCGCCATCTGGAGAAGGGCCGCGTGGTCATCTTCGCCGCGGGCGTGGGCGCGCCGTTCTTCACCACGGACTCGGGCGCGGCCCTGCGGGCGGCCGAGATGGGCTGCGACGCCCTGCTGAAGGGCACCAGCGTGGACGGGGTCTATACGGCCGATCCCAAGAAGGATGCGTCGGCCACGCGCTATGACACCCTGACCTATCACGACGTGCTGGCCAGGGACCTGCGCGTCATGGACGCCTCGGCCATCGCCCTGATGCGCGACAACGGCATCCCCATCGTGGTCTTCTCGATCCGCGAACACGGCGCCCTGAAGGCTGTGCTCGAGGGCAGGGGAGTCTATACGGTCATCAGCGACAACCCGGCGAACGGGGCCTGAGGTCAAAGGAAACACGGACAAGAGCATGAGCAAACCCGATCTCGCATCCTATCGAAACCGCATGGACAAGGCGGTCGCCGCCCTGAAGGAAGAGTTCAGCGGCCTGCGCACCGGCCGGGCCAATTCGGGCCTGCTGGATCCCGTGCAGGTGGAGGCCTACGGCTCGGTGTCGCCGCTGAACGCGGTGGCGGCCATCAGCGTGCCGGAACCGCGCATGATCACGGTCAATGTCTGGGACAAGGGCATGGTGGTCTCGGTGGAGAAGGCCATCCGCGCCGCGGGCCTCGGCCTGAACCCCATCGTCGACGGACAGACCCTGCGCATCCCGATCCCGCCCCTGACCGAGGAGCGGCGCAAGGACCTGGTCAAGCTGGCGGGCAAGTACGCCGAGCAGCAGAAGATCGCCGTGCGCAACGTGCGCCGCGACGCCAACGACGACCTGAAGAAGGCCGAGAAGGCGGGCGACGTCAGCCAGGACGAGCAGAAGAAGATGGAGGCCGAGGTCCAGAAGGACACGGACGCCGCCATCAAGCGCATCGACGAGACGCTGAAGACCAAGGAAGCGGAGATCATGCAGGTCTGAGGCGGTTTGACCGCCCGGCCCGGCACACAGGGAATGGCTGACGACATGCGCGCGATGGCTGCGCCCACCGACGGCCCTTCCGATCCGGGGCCCCGGCATGTGGCGATCATCATGGACGGCAACGGCCGCTGGGCCGCCGCCAGGGGACTGCCGCGCGCGGCGGGCCACAAGGAAGGCGTGGCCGCCCTGAAGCGCACTGTGCGCGGCTGCGCCGGTCTGGGCGTGCGCTGCCTGACCGTGTTCGGGTTCTCGACCGAGAACTGGCGCCGTCCGGCCGACGAGGTCTCGGACCTGATGGGGCTGGTGCGGTCCTATGTGGCCAGCGACCTGACGGGGCTGGCGAAGGAGGGCGTGCGCATCCGCGTGCTGGGCCGCCGCGAGGGGCTGCCGCCCGACATCGCCGCCATCGTCCAGAAGGCCGAGCGGGACACCGCGCACAATGCCCGCTTCCTGCTGCAGGTGGCGTTCAACTACGGCGGCCAGGCCGACATCGTGGACGCCGCCCGCCGGCACGCCGAGCGGGTGCTGGCGGGCGAGGCTCCGGTGGACATCAGCGAGGCGGATTTCGGGGCGTTGATGTCGACCGCGGGGGCGCCGCCGCTGGACCTGATCGTGCGGACCTCGGGCGAGGTGAGGCTGTCCAACTTCCTGCTGTGGGAGGCGGCCTACGCCGAACTGGTTTTTCAGGACATCCTGTGGCCCGACTATGGTCCTGAGGCGTTGAAGGCGGCGATCGACGAGTATCAGGCGCGCGAGCGCCGCTTTGGCGGACGTCCCGCGCAGACGGCTGCCGCCCAGACGGCGAAGGCGAACTGATGGCGTTTCGGGCGAAAGACATCGGACTTCGCGCGGCCTCGGCCCTGGTGCTGGCGCCTGCCGCGATGCTGGCCATCTGGGGCGGGGGCTGGTGGTTCGCCGCCCTGATCGCCGCCGCCTGCATCCTGCTGGCCCGCGAGTGGGCCCTGATGAGCGCGCGCGGCGCGCAGCGGCTGGTGTGGGGCGCGGTGGCGGCCGCCCTGGTGGCGGTGGTGCTGATCGCCCACGTGGGCCATGTGCCGGCGGCCCTGATCACCCTGGTGTTCGGCGCGGCCCTGGCGGGGGCGTTCGCCCGGCGGCTGGGCCAGCAGGGGCTGGATGCCGCCTACGGGGTTCTGTACCTGGGCTGGCCCGCGATCCTGTTCATCTGGCTGAGAGGACAGCCCGAGGGCCTGGGCTGGACCGTGCTGCTGTTCATGACGGCCTGGTCGGCGGACGTTCTGGCCTATCTGGTCGGCACCCTGCTGAAGGGTCCCAGGCTGTGGCCCCGGTTTTCGCCCAACAAGACCTGGTCCGGCTTCATCGGCGGCCTGATCGGCGGTCTGGCTGCGGGCGCGTTGATCGTGGCGTCGCCGTGGCCGGATCTGGGGACGCTGAGCGTGGTCTGGGGCGCGGTTCTGGGCTTGGCGGGCGCCATCGCCACCATGGCGGGCGACCTGTGGGAGTCGGCGCTGAAGCGGCGGTACGGCGTCAAGGATGCGGGTGATCTGATCCCCGGCCACGGCGGCCTGCTGGACCGGGTCGACGGGCTGATGTTCGCGGTGGTGGTGATCGCCGCCGGATTTGTCCTGCTGCAATGGATGGGCGTAGCCTGATGATCCGTCGCCGCGTGACCATCCTGGGCGCCACCGGATCGGTGGGGCGTTCGACCCTGGACCTGATGGATCAGGCGGAGCAGGCGGGCAGCGGCGCGTTCGCGGTGGAGGCCCTGACCGGGGCGGGCAACATCGCCCTGCTGGCCGAGCAGGCGCGGCGCTGGCGGCCCCGGCTGGTGGTGACGGCGGAGGCGGAGCGGCTGGATGAGCTGAAGTCGGCCGTGGCGGGGCTGGATGTGGCCGTGGCGGCCGGGACCGAGGCGGTGGTGGAGGCGGCGACGCGGCCCTCGGACTGGGTCATGGCGGCCATCGTGGGCGCGGCGGGGCTGCGCTCGGCCTGGGCGGCGGCGGGGACCGGGGCGACCCTGGCTCTGGCCAACAAGGAGAGTCTGGTCAGCTGCGGGCCGGCCCTGATGTCGCGGGTGCGGCAGGCGGGCGGGCGGCTGATCCCCGTGGATTCCGAGCATTCGGCCATTTTCCAGGTGTTTCCCGCCGAGGCGCCCGAACGGGTGGCGCGGGTGGTGCTGACGGCCTCGGGCGGGCCGTTCCGGGCCCTGTCCAGCGCACAGATGGCGCGGGTGACCCCGGAACAGGCGGTGGCCCATCCCAACTGGAGCATGGGGGCCAAGATCTCGGTGGACAGCGCCACCATGGCCAACAAGGGCCTGGAGATGATCGAGGCGGCCTATCTGTTCGGGCTGGAGGCGGGGCGCATCGACGTGGTGGTGCATCCGGAATCCATCATCCACAGCCTGGTGGAGATGATCGACGGTTCGACCCTGGCGCAGATGGGGCCGCCGGACATGAAGACGCCCATCGCCTGCGCCCTGGCCTGGCCGGACCGAATCGCCTGGCCCGCGCCGAGGCTGGATCTGGCGGCGCTGGGGGCGCTGACGTTCGAGGCGCCCGACGAGACGCGATTCCCGGCCCTGGCGCTGGCGCGGCAGGCGCTGGAGGCGGGCGGGGCGGCCCCGGCGGTGTTCAACGCCGCAAACGAGGTGGGCGCGCGCGCTTTCCTTGACCGCAAGCTGGGCTTTCTCAATATTGCCGCAGTCGTGGCCGAAACCATGGAGCGACTGGCGCGAGCCGACGAGGCCGCCGACGCTCCGGATGCATGCGATGCCGCTCTGCGCATCGACGCCCTGGCGCGACGGACGGCCCAGCGGATCGTGGCCGATCACGCGCAGGCCGCGTGACCTGTATGCGTAACGAGGCGGGTTCGTCGAATTCCTCGACGGCTTTAGGGAGGCGCTTCGCCCCATGATCGATTTCATCGGCCAGGCGCTGATTTACGTCGTGCCGTTCCTGCTGGTGCTGACGCTGGTGGTGACCATCCACGAGCTGGGGCACTTCTGGGTGGCGCGGGCCTTCGGGGTGAAGGTGGACCGGTTCTCCATCGGCTTCGGCAAGGGCGTTCTGAGCCGCACGGACAAGCACGGCATCGAATGGCGGCTGGGATGGATCCCCCTGGGCGGCTATGTGAAATTTTCGGGGGACGTTGACGCCTCCAGCGTGCCCGACGCGCGCGGGCTTGACGCCATGCGCGACGAGATCGCCGCGACCCGCGGGGCAGGGGCCGAGAAGGACTATTTCCATTTCAAGCCGGTGTGGCAGCGCGCTCTGATCGTGGCGGCCGGGCCGTTCGCCAATTTCGTCCTGGCCATCACCATCTTCGCCTTTCTGTTCAGCCTGATCGGCGTGGAGATGCGGCCGCCCCGCATCGCCGGCGTGGCGCCGGAGAGCGCGGCCGAGGCGGCCGGCTTCCAGACCGGCGACCTGATCCTGAGCATCAACGGCCGTGCGGTGGAGGATGACGCCACAGTGCGCCGCATGGTGGCGCTGAGCGCCGGCGACTCGATGGATTTCGTGGTGCTGCGCGGGGAGAGCGAGGTGGCGCTGACCGCCACGCCCGAGCGCATCGAGCGGCCCGACCGCATCGCCGGTTCGGTGCGTATGGGCGTTCTGGGCGTCGAATTGCAGCCCCTGGCCGGCGAACGGCGTCATGTGCGCTATCCGCCCCATGAGGCGGTCTGGCAGGGCGTCAAGGAGACCGGTGCGGTGCTGGAGACGACCCTGACCTATCTGGGGCGCATCATCACGGGGCGGGAATCAGGGGACCAGCTCAGCGGCCCCCTGGGAATCGCCAAGGCCTCGGGCGCCCTGACCAACGCTGCGGCCGACGTCGACGCGTCCGCCGGAATTCGCCTGGCGAACGTATCCCTGACCCTAATCAGCTTCGCCGCCATACTTTCGATCGGAATTGGCTTTCTAAACCTGTTGCCGATACCGGTTCTGGACGGCGGGCACCTGCTGTTCTACGGCTACGAGGCCGTAGCCCGGCGTCCGCTGGCCGCCGGGGTCCAGGAGATGGGGTATCGCATTGGTCTTGTATTGCTGGTCGGATTAATGTTGTTCGCCACCTGGAACGACCTGCGGAAACTCAGTCTCTTTCAATTCCTGGGCGGGCTCTCTTCATGAGCAATCGCCGCTCGCCGATGGTTTTCTCCATGATTCAACGACGCCCTGAAGCTTTCCGCACCCATGGCCGCGCCAGCGTTCTGGCGTTGATCATCGCCGCGGGGCTGGGGGGACCGGCTCTGGCCCAGGACGCCGCCCCGCAACAGGCCCCCGCCGCCGGCGAGATCCAGCTGCCGCAGACCGCGCAGCCCGCAGTCGTCCAGCAAGCCCAGAGCGGCGTGGCCAACCGGATCCTGGTTCAGGGCAACCAGCGGATCGACCAGACAACGATCCTGTCCTACCTGCCGATCCAGCCGGGCGACACGGTCGAGCCGGTGGTGCTGGATGTGGCGGTCCGCACGCTCTACCGCACCAACCTGTTCGCCGATGTGCAGATGGCGCTCGACGGCACCGACCTGATCATCCAGGTGGTCGAGAACCCCGTGATCAACCAGGTGGTGTTCGAGGGCAACAGCGCCGTGAGCGAGGACAAGCTGCGCGAGGAGGTCACTATCCGGCCCCGCGGCATCTACACCCCCGCCCGGGTGCAGGAGGATGTGCAGAGCATCGTCGAGCTGTACCGGCTGTCGGGCCGCATCTCGGCCACGGTGACCCCCAAGCTGATCCAGCTGGAGCAGAACCGGGTCGATCTGGTGTTCGAGATCGACGAGGGCGTGTCCACGGGCGTGCGCGGCATCAATTTCCTGGGCAACCGGGCGTTCTCGGACAGCGACCTGCGCGGTGTGATGGTCACCAAGACCTCGCGCTGGTGGCGGCTGTTCTCCAGCAACGACAACTACGACCCCAATCGCCTCGATTATGACCAGCAACAGCTGCGCAGCTTCTACACCAACCGGGGTTATTATGATTTCCGCGTGGTGTCGGCGGTGGCCGAACTGTCGCCCAGCCAGGACGACTTCCTGGTCACCCTGACGGTGGACGAGGGCGAGCAGTACAATTTCGGCGCCATCACCGTCGCGACCCAGAGCGAACGCCTGAACGCGGATTTCCTGCGCCGCCTGCTGCCCCTGCAGGAAGGGGATCTCTACGAAAGCGACCGCATCGAGCAATCGGTGGACGCCCTGACCTTCGCGGCGGGGTCGGCCGGCTACGCCTTTGTGGATATCCGTCCCACCTATCAGGCCAATCCCGAGGCCCGAACGGTGGACGTGACCTTCAATGTCCGCGAGGGCGAGCGGGTCTATGTCGAGCGCATCGATGTGGTGGGCAACACCCGCACCATCGACCCGGTCATCCGGCGGGAACTGCTGCTGGTGGAAGGCGACGCCTTCAACCGGACCCTGGTGGAGCGCTCGCGCAACAATCTGCGCACCCTGGGCTTCTTCGAGGATGTCACGATCACCGAGGTGCGGGGCAGCGAGCCTGACCGCAGCGTGGTGACGGTCCAGGTGACCGAACAGCCCACCGGCGAACTGTCTGTCGGCGCCGGGTTCAGTTCGGTGGACTCCTTCATCATCAACCTGGGCATCACGGAGCGGAACTTCCGCGGCCGGGGCCAGAATGTGGTCGCGCGCCTCGAATGGGGTTCGATCCGTCAGCAGATCGACTTCCGCTTCACAGAGCCCAAATTCCTGGGCCGTGACGTGCGCGCCGGCTGGGACCTGTATCACTCGCGCTACGACTACAGCGAGTTCTCGTCCTACAGCTACGCCTCGACCGGCGGCGGCGTCCGGCTCTCCTGGCCGATCAACGGCTATACCCTGTTCTCGACCCGTTACTCCCTGCGGGCCGACGATGTGACCGTGCCGGGCAATTTCTGCACCGGGGGCGCGGGATCGCGGGCCCTGTGCGAACAGATCGGGGAGTCCATCAACTCGTCGATCGGCTACACCCTGCTGGTGGATCGCCGCAACGACCCGATCCGCCCCACGCGCGGCTGGACCGGCACCCTGCGTCAGGATTTCGCCGGTGTCGGCGGCGACGTGAACTATGTCCGCAGCGAACTGGACGCGTCCTGGTATCATGGCTTCAGCCCCGAGTGGGTCGTGACCGTGCAGGGCTCGACCGGTTATGTGGCGGGCTGGAGCGGCGACGCCATCCGGATCAACGACCGCTTCTTCAAGGGCGGCAACAGCTTCCGGGGCTTCGAGACCGCAGGTATCGGCCCGCGCGACCTGGCCCAGGGGACCAGCAGCCGGGGCAACGCCCTGGGCGGCAATTTCTACGCCATCGGCACGGTCGAACTGACGGTTCCCAACTATCTGCCGGAGGAATACGGCATCCGCACCTCGCTGTTCGTGGATGTGGGCACGCTGGGGATTCTGGACGACCGCTACAAGTTGCTCGCCAACGGCACCATCGATACGCAGATCGTCGATGAGCTGGCGCTGCGGGCTTCGGCGGGCATCAGCGTCCACTGGCGCTCGCCCATGGGGCCGATCCGCCTCGATTTCAGCCAGGTCCTCGCAGAAGAGGACTACGATGTGACGGAAACCTTCCGTTTCTCAACCTCGACCCAGTTCTAAAGGCTCAAAATGAAACGTCTTCTTCTCACCGCCGTCGCGGGCGCCGTCGCGCTCTCCGCCCAGACCGCCGCCGCCCAGACCCAGCTTCAGAACCCGGGTCCCGCCATTCCGGGCATGTGCGTCTATCACAACGAACGCCTGCTGGCGCAGTCGTCGGCCGGCCAGTCCCTGGCCCAGGGCATGCAGCGCCTGGTCCAGGAAGTCCAGGGCGAGCTTGCGCCCTATGGCTCCTCGATCCAGAACGACGCCACGGCCATCCAGCAACTGCCGGAAGACCAGCAGGGCCCCCGCGTTCAGGCCCTGCAGCAGCGCATCCAGGAAGCCCAGCAGCTGGAGCAGACCCGCGACACCGAGCTGCGCTACACCCGCGCCCAGCAGATCAACACCATCGCCACCGCCGTGGACCCGATCATCGTGGCCGTCTACCAGGAGCGCGGCTGCGGCATGCTGGTGGACCGGGAAAGCGTCTATGTGCTGAACCCGGCCATGGACATCACCGACACGGTGATCGAGCGCCTGAACAGCGCCCTGCCGTCGCTGAGCTTCACGCGCCAGTCGCCGCCGCCGCAACAGCAGCAGCAGTAAGTCGCGGGAGCGGGTTGAGCCGGCATGCCCGACGCCCGCTTCTTCACGACCGCTGATCCGCTGACCGTCGCGGACATCGCCGCCCTGACCGGGGCGGAGGTGGTTCGCGGCGCCGATGCGGTCATCAAGACCGTCGCGCCCCTGTCCCAGGCGGATCGGGGCGCGATCGCCTTTCTGGGCGACCGACGGCATCTGACCGCCCTGACCGGTACAGGCGCGGGGGCGGTTTTCGTCCCCGCCGACATGGTCGGGCGCGCGCCGGGCGGCGCCGCCGTCCTGGCGACCCGCTTTCCCCAGGCGGCGTGGGCCATGACCGCCACGCGGCTGCATCCGGCCATCGAGGCGGACGACACCCCGGGCGTACACCCGAGGGCCGAGCTTGAAGACGGAGTCCGGCTGGGTGCGGGGGTGGTGATCGGCGCCGGGGCGCGGGTGGGCCGGGGAAGCGTGATCGGGGCCAACACCGTGATCGGGCCGGGTGTCGCCATCGGCCGGGCCTGCCGCATCGGCGCCAACGTCTCGATCGCCTTCGCCCTGATCGGGGACCGGGTCCGCATCGCCGCGGGCGGTGTGATCGGCGAGGCGGGGTTCGGCGCGGCGGCTTCGGCGAAGGGGCCGGTGGACATTCCCCAGCTGGGCCGGGTGGTCATCCAGGACGACGTCTCGATCGGCGCGGGGACCTGCATCGATCGCGGCGCCTATGGGGACACGGTGATCGGGGAGGGGAGCAAGCTCGATAATCTGGTCCACATCGCGCACAATGTGGTCCTCGGCCGGTTCTGTCTGCTCGCCGCCCAGGTGGGGATTTCCGGCTCGGTGGTCATCGGCGACGGGGTCATGTTCGGCGGCCAGGCGGGCGTGGGAGACCATCAGACCATCGGCGCCGGCGCCCGGATCGCCGGGGCGGCGGCCGTACTTTCGGATGTTCCGCCGGGCGAAACCTGGTCGGGTTATCCGGCCAGACCGCTACGCCGGTTCTTGCGCGAAACCGTCTGGCTGGCCAAACAGGCGAAGTTTCGCAGCAAGGGAACGAGTGATGAGTGAGGCGGCGAAGGGCGAGGCGATCGACTACGCGGAGGTTCTCCGGCGCATCCCGCACCGGTATCCCTTTCTGCTGGTGGACCGGGCCGAGGATTACCGCGCCAATGAATCCATCGTCGGGATCAAGAACGTCACCGCCAACGAGCCGTTCTTCCAGGGCCATTTCCCCAACAATCCGGTGATGCCCGGTGTGCTGATCGTCGAGGCCATGGGCCAGTCGGGGGCCCTGCTGATGTCCAAGACCCTGGATGCGGACGTTTCGGGCAGGACCATCATGTTCATGGCGGTGGACGGGGCGCGGTTCCGCCGACCCGTGCGGCCGGGCGACGTGCTGCGTCTGCATGTGCATGTGACCAAGCACCGGGGCGACCTGTTCAAGTTCCGCGGCGAGGCCTTCGTGGACGGCAAGATGGCGGCGGAATGCGAGTTCGCGGCCATGGTCGTCGACAACCCGAAATCCGAGACCCCCGGGACATGACCATCCACGCCACCGCCTCGGTCGACGCCTCGGTGACCATGGCTGATGACGTGGTCATCGGGCCCTGGTGCGTGGTGGGGCCGGGCGTGGCCCTGGCCGAGGGTGTGGAACTGCGCGGCCATGTGGTGGTCGAGCGGGACACCATCGTCGGGCCGCGCACGGTGATCCATCCCTTCGCCGTGGTCGGGGGCGATCCCCAGCACATGGGCTACAAGGGCGAGACCGTGCGGCTCGAGATCGGCGCCGACAATGTCATCCGCGAGCACGCGACCCTGAACCGGGGCACGCCCCAGGGGCACGGGGTGACGCGCATAGGATCGAACAATCTCCTGATGACCGGCGCCCACGTGGGCCATGACTGCGTGGTGGGGGACAATGTGGTCATGGCCAACAATGCGACCCTGGGCGGTCATGCCGTGGTGGGGGACAAGGTGTTCCTGGGTGGGCTGTGCGCCGTGCACCAGAACGGCCGGGTGGGCGAGGGCGCCATGGTGGGCGGTCTGTCGGCGGTGACGCGGGATGTGATCCCGTTCGGCTCGGTGTGGGGCAACCATGCGCGGCTGCACGGTCTGAATCTGGTGGGCCTGAAACGGCGCGGATACGGCAAGGCGGACCTGCGGCGTCTGCTGGGCGCCTATCGCGAGATGTTCGAGGGCGAGGGCGCGTTCGCGGACCGGCTGGACGCTGCAGAGGGCGAATACGCGGACCTGCCGGAGATCATGCGGATCATCGCCTTCATCCGCGAGGATTCCAGGCGGCCGCTGTGCCTGCCCGAGCGATGAGCCGGCTGGGCATCGTGGCCGGGGGCGGCGACCTCCCCATGGCCGTGGCGCGGCGGTGCCAGGCGGAGGGGCGACCGTTTTTCGTTGTTCGGATCAAGGGCTTCGCCGACAGCGCTCTTGGGCGATATGAAGGTGCGGACTCCCGGATCGGTGAGTTCGGGCGGACCATCAAGCTGTTGAAGGCCGCGGGCTGCGAGGCCGTCTGTTTCGCGGGCGTCGTTCAGCGCCCTGACTTTCGCGACATGAAGCCGGACCTGAAGGGCGCCGCTGTGTTGCCCGGCATGATCGCGGCGGCCACGAAGGGTGACGACGCCCTGTTGCGCTATGTGCTGGGCGTGTTCGAGGCGGAAGGGTTCGCCATCGAGGGCGCCGATCAGGTGCTGGGGGGCGAGACGGCCCCGGTCGGCGCGCTGGGGCGTCATGCGCCGGACGAGGCTGCGCTGGCGGATCTGCGCAAGGCGCTGGAGGTGGCGCGGGCCACGGGCGAGCTGGACATCGGGCAGGGCGCGGTGGTCTGCGACGGCCTGGTGCTGGCGGTGGAGGCGCAGGAGGGCACTGACGCCATGCTGGCGCGGGTGGCCGGCCTGCCCGAGACGCTCCGCGGGCGGCCGGACGCGCGGCGCGGGGCCCTGGCCAAGGCGCCCAAGCCCATTCAGGACGAGCGTGTGGACATGCCGGTGATCGGGGTGCGCACCATCGAGGGCGCGGCGGCGGCGGGGCTGGCCGGAGTGGCGGGCATGGCGGGCAAGCTGATCCTGATCGACCGCGAGGCGATCATTGAAGCCGCCGACCGGCTGGGGCTATTCGTGTGGGGCGAGGATCACCGATGAGCCGACCGCTGAAGATCATGCTGGTGGCCGCCGAGGCGTCCGGTGACGGACTGGGCGCCGGTCTGGCGCGGGCGCTGAAGGACCGGCTGGGCGACGCCGTGACCTTCGTGGGCGTCGGCGGGCCGCGCATGGCGGCGGAGGGGGTGGAGAGCCCCTTCGACATCGGCGAGCTGTCCATCCTTGGCCTCATCGAAGGCCTTCGCGCCTACGGCCGGGTCAAGCGGCGGGTGGCGGAGACGGCGGCCCTGGCGGCGCGCGAAGCGCCGGACGCGGTGGTGCTGATCGACAGCTGGGGCTTCACCATCCGGGTGGCCCAGGCGATCCGGACGGCGTCGCCGAAGACGCCCCTGATCAAATATGTGGGGCCGCAGGTGTGGGCCTCGCGGCCGGGGCGGGCGAAGACCCTGGCCGGGGCGGTGGATCATCTGCTGGCATTGTACGGCTTCGACGCGCCGTGGTTCGAGCGCGAAGGCTTGCCGGTCACGGTCGTGGGGTCATCGGCCCTGCACGTGGACATGTCGGGCGCCGACGGGGCGGCGTTCCGGGCGCGACGGGGAATCGCGCCGGACGCGTCGCTGCTGCTGGTGCTGCCGGGCAGCCGCCCCGGCGAGATCGCGCGCATGACGCCGGTCTATGAGGCGACGGCGAAGCGGTTGAAGGGCGAGATTCCGGGGCTTGAAGTGGCCGTTGCGGCGGCGGGCACAGTGGCCACGGACGTGACGTCGCGCGTGGCCGCCTGGCCGTTCCGCGCGCATCTGGTGGACGAGACCGAGAAATACGACGCCATGGCCGCCGCCGACGCGGCCCTGGCCACCAGCGGCACG
Organism: Brevundimonas sp.; assembly: GCF_013823285.1. GTDB lineage: Bacteria > Pseudomonadota > Alphaproteobacteria > Caulobacterales > Caulobacteraceae > Brevundimonas. Next base: position 12,584 of record NZ_PNLV01000005.1, read on the forward strand.
GTGTCCACCGAGGTGGCGCTGGCGGGTGCGCCCATGGTCATCGCCTATCGCATGGACGGCCTCAGCTGGGCCGTGATCAAACGCATCGCCACCACGAAGTATGTGACCCTGTTCAATGTGGCCGCCGATGCGTCGATCGCGCCGGAATATCTTCAGGGCGAGGCCACCCCGGACAAACTGGCCGCCGCCGCGGGGCGCCTGCTGACCGATCGCGAGGCCGCCGCCGATCAGGCGCGGCGGCAGACCGAGGCGCTGGACCTCATGGGCCGGGGCGGGCCGGACCCGTCGCAGCTGGCGGCGGATGCGGTGCTGCGGGTGATCGTGGAGAAGGCGGGCGGTCAGGAGGCCGGGGCCTCGAGCCCGCGCTCGCGGTAGGAGGGCAGGACCGGGGCGTCAGAAGGCGGCGGTTCGGCCTCCAGCCGGGCGATGTGGCGCTTCATCTCGGCGATCTCGCGGACCTGCGCTTCGATGATCTCGTCGGCGAGGCGGCGCACCTCGGGGTCCTGAATGTTCGCGCGCTCGCTGGTCATGATGGCGATGGAGTGGTGGGGGATCATGGCCTTCATGTAGCTGACGTCGCCCACCGTCGCCTGACTGCGCACCAGCGTCAGGGCGCCGGCGAACACGGCGAGCGCGCCGACCATGATGGCGACGTTGGCGCGGGTGTTTTTGTACATGCTCCACATGAAGCCGAGCATGACGACGGCCATGGTTGCGCCCATGATCAGGGCCATCCATGCCCGGGTCTGGCTGAAGGCCACATGCTCGATGGCCCAGGTGTTCAGATACATCAGGCCGAACATGACCACGGTGGATGTGGCGATCATGGCGGCGAACCGGCGATAGCTCATGGCGTCCTCCTTTGAGGAGAGAACACGTGAGGGCGGGGACGGTTCGGCGCTAAAGATTGCCCTTTACGGCAGGCCGCTTCGTAAGGAGCATCGGCGCTTGTTCTGCGATGATTTCCACACAGGTGTTTTCGCCCGCAAACAGAAAGTGCCGTAGCGCGGTCCCGCTCAGTGATGTGACGCCATCGCGCATCTCGGTGAGATAGGGGCTGGCTTCTATTTCGTAGGCAAACGCCACGAGGGCGTTTTCTTCCTTGCGACGGTTCCAGTAGTTGATCAGTTCGCCTTCGTCCTGCACGCGGTAGCTAACAGGCTTGGCCTGCAGCCAGACGGAAGCGTTCCCGCAGGCATATTCAGCGATCAAGCTCCAGTCGGTCGCTGCGCCGAAATCGACTTGAATAAAGTCACCGAGACGGCCGTCGGCGAGGGACCAGCCAAGTTCGTCGTCGATCGGGCGAAAGCCTTTGAGCATGCAAGAAGCGTAGCTTTGAAGGGCAGCGTGCGCCACCAACTCAATGGGGTAGGCCAACGAAAAACGCCGGGGCGATGGGCCCCGGCGTTCTGCGTTTCAGCGATGTGGTTTGTATCAGCCGCGCTGGTCGATGGTGACGTAGTCGCGCTCGGTGGGCCCCGTGTAGAGCTGGCGGGGGCGGCCGATCTTCTGGGACGGATCCTCCATCATCTCCTGCCACTGGGCGATCCAGCCGACGGTGCGGGCCAGGGCGAACAGGACGGTGAACATGGTGGTGGGGAAGCCCATGGCCGACAGGGTGATGCCGGAATAGAAGTCCACGTTTGGGAACAGCTTGCGCTCGGCGAAGTAGTCGTCCTTGAGCGCGACGGCCTCAAGCTCCTTCGCGACCTGGAACAGCGGGTCGTTCTCGCGGCCGGTGGCGGCCAGCACTTCGTAGGCCGACTGCTGCATGACCTTCGCGCGCGGGTCGTAGTTCTTGTACACGCGGTGGCCGAAGCCCATCAGCTTGTACTTCCTGTCCTTCACGCCGGCGATGAACTCCGGGATCTTGTCCGGGGTGCCGATCTCCTTGAGCATGTTCAGCGCCTCCTCGTTGGCGCCGCCGTGCGACGGGCCCCAGAGGCAGGCGATGCCCGCGGCGATGCAGGCGAACGGGTTGGCGCCCGACGAGCCGGCCAGGCGGACGGTGGAGGTGGAGGCGTTCTGCTCGTGGTCGGCGTGCAGGATGAAGATGCGGTCCATGGCGCGCACCAGGGCCGGGTCCACATGATAGTCCTCGGCCGGCACGGCGAAGCACATGCGCAGGAAGTTCTCGGCGTAGCTGAGGTCGTTGCGCGGCGACACGAAGGGCTGGCCGATGTGGTACTTGTAGGCCCGCGCGGCGATGGTCGGCATCTTGGCGATCAGGCGGATGGCCGAGATGTTGCGCTGGACCGGATCGGTGATGTCCAGGCTGTCGTGATAGAAGGCCGACAGGGCGCCGACGGTGCCGACCATGATGGCCATGGGGTGCGCGTCGCGGCGGAAGCCCTCGAAGAAGCGATCGAACTGCGAATGCAGCATGGTGTGCATGGTGACGCTGTTTTCGAACGACTCGTATTGCGCCGCCGTGGGGAGCTCGCCGTGCAGGAGCAGGTGGCAGACCTCCACGAAGTTCGACTTCTCCGCCAGCTGGTCGATGGGATAGCCGCGGTGCAGCAGCACGCCCGCGTCGCCGTCGATGTAGGTCAGGCTGGATTCACAGGACGCCGTGGAGGTGAAGCCCGGGTCGAAGGTGAAGGCGCCCGTGGCGCCGTACAGCTTGCGGATATCGACGACATCCGGCCCGGTGGAGCCGCCCAGAACCGGCAGTTCGACGGACTTGTCGCCGATGGTCATGGTCGCCGTGCCGGCGGGTTTGGCTTGTTCGGTCATAAGCACCCCTTGGTTTTTTGGACGCCCTCGCGGGGAGGCGACGGCGCGGGTCGTTTGTTGTGCGCGTTCACTTAAGGCCTGAAAGCGCATCCTCCAAGCGTCCAAGGCTTTCTTCTCGCCCCAGTGACGACAAAGTTCGGGCCAGATCGGGCGAACTTGACCCAGCGGTAAGAGCGCCGCGCAGGGGCGGGCCGATCTTGCCGAAGCCCACGCCCTCGTCCTCGGCGAAGGCCTTGAGCTCGGACTCCAGGGCGAAGACGTCCCAGCTCTGGAACAGGCGCAGGCGCTCCAGCAGGCGGGCCATGCGCTCCCCGGTCTCGTCGATCAGGGACGCCTTGATCCTGTCGTTCAGCAGCAGCGGACGGCGCTGGAGCACGAAGGCGGTCTGGGCGGCCAGTTCGAGGATGGTTTTGGCCCGGTCCTTCACGAAGGGCATGGCCTGCACCAGACGCTGTTCATCGCCCTCGGCCAGGACGTGGCCGTCCTTCAGGTGCTGATCCAGCACCAGCTTGGCCAGCCGCTCGTCGTCGGCCAGGCGGATCCAGTGGGCGTTGACGTGGGCCAGCTTGTCGAAGTCCAGTCGCGCGGGGGCCTTGTTGACCGCGTCGAGGTTGAACCATGCGATGGCCTGGTCGTCGCTGAACAGTTCGTCGTCGCCGTGGCTCCAGCCCAGCCGGGCCAGATAGTTGCGCATGGCCTCGGGCAGATAGCCCATCTCGGCGTACTCGTGCACGGCCTGGGCGCCGTGGCGCTTGGACAGTTTGGCGCCGTCGGGGCCGTGGATCAGGGAGATGTGGGCGAACACCGGCCGGGGCCAGCCCAGGGCGTCATATATCAATGATTGACGAGCGGCGTTGTTGAGGTGGTCGTCGCCGCGGATGACGTGGGTGACGCCCATGTCGTGATCATCAGCCACCACAGCCAGATTGTAGGTCGGCGCGCCGTCCGAGCGCAGCAGCACCAGATCGTCCAGCGACGACGAGTCCCAGCGCACCCGACCCTGCACCGCGTCCTCCACGAACACCGCCGTGTCGAGGGGGCGGCGGAATCGCACGGTATGGGGTCTGGACAGATCGTCCACGGTGGGTTCGCGGTCGCGCCAGGGGGATTCGAAGGTCCGGCCCTCGGCCTTGGCCTGATCGCGCAGGGCGCCGGTCTCCTCGGCGGTCAGGTAGTCGCGATAGGCGTGGCCGCTTTCCAGCAGCAGGTCGACCACCTCGCGGTGGCGGTCAGCGCGGGCGTGCTGGAAGACCGGCTCCTCGTCGGCGAACAGCTCCAGCCAGGCCATGCCGTCGAAGATGGCCTTCACGGCGTCGTCAGTGGAGCGCTCGCGGTCGGTGTCCTCGACTCGCACGAGGAATTTCCCGCCGTGACGGCGGGCGAAAAGCCAGTTGAATAACGCTGTTCTCGCGCCGCCGATATGCAGGTAGCCTGTGGGCGAGGGGGCGAAGCGTGTGACGACGGGTGAGGATTCAGTCATGTCCGGGGCGGTGTCCGATGGGGCCGCCCTTATAACGCCGGAAGCGGCCAAGCCCATACGCGCGCGCATCATTGACTGGCTGGCCGGGAGCGTCGCGGCCCAGCGTGACCGGTGGCGGCTGTGGGCGCCGGTGGCCTTCGGCGGGGGATGCGCGGTCTATTTCGGGCTCTCCTCAGAGCCGCCGCTGTGGCCCCTGGCGCTGTTCGCGGCGGTGGCGTCGGCGGCGTGGATCGTGGCGCGGCGCCGGGGCGCGGGCCGGGGCCTGACCGTGCCGCTGATGCTGGTCGCCTGTCTGGCGCTGGGACTGGCGGCGGCCAAGGCGCGGACCGAGCGGGTGGCGGCGCCCATCGCCCCGGCGCTGGCTGAACCGACTGTGATCGAGGGCTGGGTGGTGGATGTGGAGAGCCCCGGGGCGCGGGGGTCTCGCGTGATCATGGCGCCGGTTCGGATCCGCGATTTGACGCCGGAGGAGACGCCCCTGAGGCTGCGGGTGACGGTGCGCGGGGCCGCGCCGGCGCCGGGCACGCCGCTTCGGGTGTTCGCCATCCTCAATCCGCCGCCGCCGCCCGCCAGCCCCGGCTCCTATGACTTCGGCAAGGTGTCGTTCTTTCGCGGCATCGGCGGGGCGGCGTTCGGCCTGGGCGACGCACGGCCCGCGCTGCTGCCGGAGCCGCCGGCGGGCCTGAAGCGGCAGATGGCCATTAACGGCGCGCGCTTCGCGCTGGCCACACGGCTGGTGGAGCGGCTGGGGGAACGGCGCGGCGGGGTGGCGGCGGCCATGGTCACGGGGCACCGCACCTGGCTGAGCGAGGACGAACTGTCCGCCATGCGAGACTCGGGCATGGCCCACGTGCTGGCCATTTCCGGCATGCACATGGCCATCGTGGGCGGGTTCGTCTTCTTCGGCGTGCGGCTCATGGTGGCGGCCTGGCCGTGGCTGGCCCTGAGGGTGTCCGGCAAGAAGGTGGCTGCGGTGGCCGGGCTGATCGCGTGCGGCGCCTATCTGCTGGTGTCCGGCGGACCGCCGCCGGCGGAGCGCGCCTTCACCACCGCCGCGGTGGCCTTCATCGCCATCCTGCTGGACCGGCGCGCGATCAGCATGAACGCCCTGGCGGTCGCGGCCTTCGTGGTGCTGGCGCTGAGGCCCGAGACCATCGTGCAGCCGGGCTTCCAGATGTCGTTCGCGGCCACCGCCGCCCTGGTCGCCCTGGCCGAGACGTGGCGGGGGCGTCTGAAGGAGATCTCCGCGCCCTGGATCATCGTCACGGTGCAGAAATTCATCGGCTATGTGACCGCCGTGTGCGCGGCCAGCATCGTGGCGGGCATGGCCATCGGGCCCTTCGCCATGCAGCATTTCAATCGCACGGCGGTCTATGGACTGATCGCCAATGTGTCGACCGCGCCCATCACCGGCTTCATCCTGATGCCCATGCTGGCGCTGGGCGCGGCGCTGGAGCCGCTGGGCCTGGGCGCGCCGTTCCTGTGGGTCGCGGGATGGGCGGTGGAGGCGATGCTGGCCATCGGCGGCTGGACATCCGGCTTGCCCGGCGCGGTTCAGGCCGTGCCCAGCGCCCCCGCCGTGGCCCTGCCCATCGCGTTCCTGGGCCTGTTGTGGCTGTGCCTGTGGAAGGGCCACGGGCGCTGGCTGGGGGCGCCGTTCTTCGCGGCGGTGCTGATCTGGCCGCGCCCGGCCGCGCCGGACCTGTGGATCGGGGATGCGGCGACGACGGCGGCGGTGCGGGAAGGAAACACAGCGGTGCTGCTTCGGCCGGGCGTGCGCCTGTTTCCCGCCGAACTGTGGTCGCAGCGGCGCGGTCTGACCCTTGAGCCGCCGGAAGACGGCTGGATCGTCACCCGCTTCTCGCGCCGCCCCGAAGGGCAAGGGCCCCTGGCCCTGTGGTGGGGAACCCGGGCCCCGGACGCGGAGCAACTGGCCGTTCTGTGCGCCTCGGCGGAGGTGATCGGCGTGCGCGCCGCAGTCGCCAGTCTGCCTGAGCCATGCCACCGCCGTCTGGTGCTGGACGGCCTGGATTTCGCGCGCGGCGGAGCGGTGGAGCTGTGGCGGGCGCCGGATTCGCCTTCAGGGTGGCGCGCCGTCTGGACGCTGGAGGAACGGGGGGACCGGCCATGGTCCCCTAGTCATGCGTCCGGCTGAATTCCTCGCAGGCTCATTATGGCGGACTCGATGGTGGAGCCGAGGAACACCGCCGCGATCACCACGGCCAGGCCGAAGCTGACGCCGGGGAACAGCGGAGGCAGGGCGGCGGCGAGGATGATCAGGCCGGGGTAGATGGCGGCCCACACGGCTGAACCGGGCGCTTCCCTTGTCACAAGCGGGCCCTTCTTCATCTTCATGAAGCGGGGCACGAACGGCTGCAGGACAAGAAACGCCACCGTGACCACCGCCGCCGTGGCCACATAGCGCCAGGGCGGATCCGCCGGGCCGAAGATCGTCGCGCTCATGACCAGCAGGGCCACGGCGAACAGGGTGGTTATGGCCAGCAGGACGTTGGGATCGATACGCTTCAAGATTTCACCTTCACATAGGCGCCGGGCGCCGGCTCGATGGGCTTCAGGGCGCCCTTTTTCGGATCGCGGGCGTCGACCCAGTCGCCCGACCGCTCATGCAGCCATTCGGCCCAGTGCGGCCACCAGGAGCCCGGGTGCTGCTCGGCGCCCGCCTGCCATTCCGCAAGCGTGTCCGGCAGGTCCGGATTGGTCCAGTGCTGATACTTCACCGCCGCCGGATGGTTGACCACGCCCGCGATGTGGCCGGAGCCAGCCAGGGTGTAGGTCACCGGCCCGCCGAACAACTTCGTCGAGCGATAGACCGAGTTCATGGGCGCGATGTGGTCCTCGCGGCTGGCCTGGGCGTAGATGGGCGTCCTGACCTTCGACAGGTCCACGCGGACGCCGCCGATCTCGAAGTCGCCCCTGGCCAGGGCGTTCTGGCCGTACATCTTGCGCAGATAGGCCATGTGCAGGGCCTTGGGCATGCGGGTCTGGTCGGCGTTCCAGAACAACAGGTCGAAGGACGGCGGATCCTTGCCCATCAGATAGTTGGAAACGAAGAACGACCAGATCAGGTCGTTGGCGCGCAGGGCGTTGAAGGTGTCGGCCATGGCGCTGCCCGGCAGGACGCCGCCGGCCTCGTCCATCATGCCCTCGATCTCGGCCAGCCAGTGGTCGTCGGTGAACAGCAGAAGGTCGCCGGCTTCCTCGAAATCATGCTGGGCGGCGAAGAAGGTGCAGGCGTTGACGCGCTCGTCGCCCTTCGCCGCCATATGGGCCATGGCCGCACCCATCAGGGTGCCGCCGATGCAGTAGCCGACGGTGTTGAGCCGATCCGTGCCGCACTGCTCCATCACCCTGGAGGTGGCGCGGTAGATGCCCTTTTCCAGATAGTCGTCGAAGCCGAAGGCGGCCTTGTCGGCGTCGGGATTGACCCACGAACAAACGAAGACGGTGAAGCCCTGCTCCGACAGCCAGCGGATCATCGAGTTCGCCGGCTGCAGGTCCAGGATGTAGAATTTGTTGATCCATGGCGGGAAGATCAGCAGGGGGATGGCGCGCTGTTTGTCTGTCGCCGCGTCGTACTGGATCAGTTCGAACAGTTCGTCGCGCCAGACCACCTGGCCGGGGCTGGTGGCCACGTTCTCGCCCACGCGGAACTTGCCGTAGTCCGCCTGGCTGATGGCCAGCTTGCCGCCGCCCCGCTCAAGGTCGGCGGCGAAGTTCTGCATGCCCTTCACCAGGCTCTCGCCGCTGGTCTCGGCCAGAGCTTTGAGCGCCGCGGGGTTGGAGGCCAGAAAATTGGACGGGGAGAAGGCGTCTGTCAGCAGCTTTGTGAAGAACTCGGCCCGGCGGCGGGTGCGCGGGTCCACATCATCTGCGCTGGAGATCAGATTGTTCATCCAGTCGGCGGTGACCAGATAGGACTGGCGCATCACATCGAACATGGGATTCTCGGCCCAGGCCGGGTCCTTGAACCGCTTGTCGGGGGCGGCGGTGACCGGGACGTCCTCGCCCGCCGCGCGCCGGGCGGTGTCGGTCCACAGGGTCATGTACCGGCCGAACAGATCGGCCTGGGCCTGGAACAGGCGTTCGGGGCGGGAGGCCAGGCTGGTCATGACCGAGGTCATGGCGGGGCCGACATTGAGCGGATCGGCCGACAAGGTCGCGGGACGGTCTGCCCGGCTGAGGGCCGCCTCGGCCAAGGCTGACTGCGCCGTCATGGCCGCCCGGGCGATGTTCAGGGACAGGGTTTCGATCATGCGCCGCTGGTCGGCCCCGATGGCGAAGGGATCGAAGGCTTCTGCTCGGGACGGGGGAGGGGTGGCGGCCGCCCCGGACTCGGGCGCAGGTTTCGGGGTCTCCGATTCCGGGGTCTTCTGTTTGGCCGCAGCGCGGGGCGCGGCCTTCTTCGGAACCGCCTTGCGGGCGCTGCGGGTCGCGGGCTTTTTCGGCGGCGTGGCCATGAACGGCTCCTGCTGGATCGATGCAAGGCGGCGTCGCCCTTCCTCGTCGCCCCATGATGGCATATGACCGGGCGCAAGATGAACGCATCGGCGATGAAAAATGCGGCCCGGGCCGCCGCGATGGGCGGATTGCTTCTGAGCGGGGCGTGCGCAGCGCCGTTCCAGACCGCGATGGATCCGCAGGCGCCGTTGTCCGACCGCATCCAGCATCTGGTGGACGCCAACCGCGAGTATCCGCGCTGGGCTGATTTTCCGGCAGCGCCGACCGACGTGCCGGCGCCCGGCGTGATCGCCACGCGGGTTGCCGGGCTGGACCAGACCGGACAGGCGGTCAGCCAGGCCGCCGCCGCCATAGACTGGACCTTCGTTGATGATCCCGACGCCTGGGCCGCCACGGTGCGCGGCCGGGTCGCGGGCGCGCGCACAAGCCTTGCGACGGCCCGTACGGCGGCCGAGGTCGAAGCCTTCGCCCAGTCCCTGCGCGAACGCGCCGAACCGCCGCCGCCCATTGATCCGCGTCAATAGGATCGGTTCACGCCTGCGACCGAATCCGGCGACCCTGCAGGCCAGACTGGCATGGATGATGAGGTACAAGGGCGCATGGCGGACGGCGGCGTGGCGACAGCGGTGAACTTCCTGGGCGTGTCGCGCTCCCTGTCCGGCCGCGCCTGGCGGCAGCGCCCGGCCGAGGCGGAGACGGTGCGCGCCCACATGCAGGGGCTGGGCCTGGCCGAGCCGCTGGCCCGGGCGCTGGCCGCGCGGGGCGTGACGGCGGACCAGGGCGAAGACTTCCTGAGCCCCACCCTGCGGGCGCTGTTTCCCGACCCGTCCAGCTTTCTGGACATGGACAAGGCCGCCGGAGTCATTCTGGACGCCCTGGCGGCGGGCCGGAGCATCCATGTGTTCGCCGACTATGATGTGGACGGGGCCTCCAGCGCGGCGCTGCTGGTGCGGTGGTTCCGGGCCATGGGGGCGGAGCTGCCCATCTATGTGCCCGACCGCCTGACCGAGGGGTACGGCCCCAGCCCCAAAGCGTTCGAGACGCTCAAGGCGAGCGGGGCGGATCTGGTCATCACCGTGGATTGCGGCGCGGCGGCGGTGGAGGCCGTGGCCCATGCGGCGTCCATCGGCCTGAAGGTGGTGGTGGTGGATCACCATCTGATGCGGGAGCAGCCGCCCGCCTGTGAGGCGGTGGTCAATCCGAACCGGCCGGGCTGCACCTCCGGTCAGGGTAATCTGGCGGCGGCGGGGGTGGTGTTCGTGCTGCTGGCGGCGCTGAACCGGACGGCGCGGGCGCGGGGGCTGTTCGCCGAACGGGCCGAGCCGGACCTTCGCCAGTGGCTGGATCTGGCGGCGCTGGGGGCCATCTGCGACGTGACGGCCCTGAACGGCTTCAACCGGGCGCTGGCGGCGCTGGGGCTGAAGGTGATGTCGGACTGGCGCAATCCGGGGCTGGCCGCGCTGCTGGCCGTCGCGGGCATGGAGCCGGGGCCGGCCAAGGCCAGCCACGCGGGCTTCATCCTGGGGCCGCGAATCAATGCGGGCGGGCGCATCGGCCGGGCGGATCTGGGCGCGCGCCTGCTGTCCACCGACGACCCCGCCGAGGCCGCGCGCATCGCCGCCGAGCTGGACGCCCTGAACACGTCCCGCCGCGAGGTGGAACGCGAGGTGACCGAGGCCGCCGTGCGCAAGGTGGAGAGCCGGGGCGCCGATGCGCTGGACCGCGCCATCATCGTTGTGGACGGCGAGGACTGGCATCCGGGCGTGGTGGGCATCGTGGCCGGGCGGCTGCGCGAACGCTGGCGCAAACCGGTGGTCGTCATCGGGGTCGATCCCGCGACGGGCGTGGGCAAGGGCTCGGGCCGGTCGCAGCCGGGGGTCAATCTGGGTCGGGCGGTGCAGGCGGCGTGGGAGGCTGGTCATCTGATGGCGGGCGGCGGGCACGCCATGGCCGCGGGCCTGACCGTGGCGGGCGACCGCATCGAGGGCGCGCGCGCCTTTCTGGAGGCGGCGCTGGCCGACCAGCAGGCGGCGGCCGAGGTTCTGGACGTGGTGGAGGTGGACGCCATTCTGGACTGCCGTGCGGCCAGCCGGGACCTGTTTGAGGATTTCGAGCGCCTGGCCCCCTATGGGCCGTCCAATCCCGAGCCGCTGTTCGCCCTGGACCGGGTGACGGCGCGCGAGCCCGTGGCCATGAACGGCGGCCATGTGCGGTGTCGGCTGACGGCGGCGGACGGCGCCTCGGTCAAGGCCATCGCCTGGCGTTGCGCCGACCTTCCGTTGGGCCGGGCGTTGTTGTCCGGTGCGGCCGGCATCAGCGTGGTCGGCCGGCTGAAGGCGGATGACTGGAACGGCCGCCGGGGTGTGCAGTTCGAGATCGAGGACGCCCACGACCCGCGTCGCGAAACCAGCGATTTTTAGTCCGACCCCGCTTGCAACGCCGGAAACAGGCCGCTATATCGCCGGCTCTCGCGCAGCGGTCCCTTCGTCTATCGGTTAGGACGCTAGGTTTTCAACCTAGAAAGAGGGGTTCGATTCCCCTAGGGACTGCCACGCGGGATTTCCCCGAAATCCTGGTTTCACCACGCGGGATCCGCAGCGAATCATGACGCGTGGCGCGGACTTTTTTTCGCGTTTTGCGCGAAATTTTGCTTTCTGGGTCTCCCGTGTTCACCGAACCGTGTTAAGCATAATCCGTCTGCAAGGGGTTTGTCGCAGGCGGGGGACTTATGTCAGCGTACGAATTGGATGAGGACGTCACGGCCGAAACGGTCCGCATGTCCGGTCATGTCAAATGGTTCGACCCCGCCAAGGGGTATGGCTTCATCGTGCCTGAGGATCCTTCCCTTACAGGCATGAAGGATGTGCTGCTGCACGTCTCCAGCCTGCGCGACCACGGCTGCGAGACCGCCGCCGAGGGCGCCGCCATCACCTGCGAGGCCGTGCGCCGTCCCAAGGGATGGCAGGCGACCCAGATCGTGGATCTGGCCGAACCCGATCCGGGCCAGGCGCCGGGCTATGAGGGCCTGCGTCGATCCAGCAGCAATCTGGACGCCTTCACCCGCCGCCCCGCCCGCCCGCCGGTGCAGGCCGACGGCCCCATGGAGCCCGCGACGGTGAAATGGTTCAACCGCGCCAAGGGCTACGGCTTCGTGGTGCGGGACGGCGACCAGGACGACATCTTCATCCACATCGAGACCCTGCGCCGCTGCGGCCTGGATGACCTGTTGCCGGGCCATACGGTGCGGGTGCGTTTCGCCCGGGGTCCCAAGGGGCTGGTGGTCGCCGAGATCGAACCGGGGGAATAGACCGCATTTCCGGTTTATTTCCGCGCGCGGCTGAGGCGTAATGCCGCCCGTTGATCGCGCCATCCGGGATACGCTCATGCACCGCCGCCTGCTGTTGACCGCCGCCCTGGCCCTGGCCCTGTCCGGGGCCGCCTGTGCGCAGTCCTCCGCACCACTGGATGAGTCGGGCAATCCGCTGGAGGCCCTGACCGTGGTCACCGACAGCGGCGAGCACGCGTTCTGGGTCGAGATCGCCGACACCGAGGAAAAGCGCGCCCGGGGTTTGATGTTCCGCGAGCCGCTGGCCGACGACCGCGGCATGCTGTTCCAGTTCCCGGACATGGCCGAGCGCGGCTTCTGGATGGAGAACACGCCCAGTTCGCTGGACATCGTCTATATCGACGATCAGGGCCGCATCGTCTCCATCGCCCGGCACACCACGCCCTACTCGCGCCAGACCGTGCCGTCCTACGGCGCCGCCAGGGGGGTGCTGGAGGTCCGCGCCGGCCGCACGGAAGAGATCGGCGCCGAGCCGGGCGACGTGGTCCGCCACCCCTTCTTCAACAACGCCGACTGAGGCTTCAGGGCCGGGCGCGCAGACGGGCGATTGCGGCCCGCGCCCGGCCATGCCTATAAGCCCCGCCTGATCGGAGCGTAGCGCAGCCTGGTAGCGCATCTGCTTTGGGAGCAGAGGGTCGCAGGTTCGAATCCTGCCGCTCCGACCAGATAGCCGCCAGTTCGAGGACCGCGGTTTTACAGCCTCCAACAGCGATGACCCTGCGGGGCCGCCAGATGCCGGCGGGCGGCGCTTTTGGCGCCCTCGCCATGCACGGACGCCAGGGATGTCTCCTAAGGGTGGGAGGCGGACAGACTAGCTGTGCGGAGGTCGGCTCGCTGCGGCGACGATCCGCAGGTTCTGTCGCGCGCCTTCTTCTTCAAGCCATCTGCACAGACCCCGAACCTTGCGGTTAGCCACGCGGCGAACCGAAAACTGGTCCTTGGCGGAGTCCACCTCTTCGAGGTCCACCTCGCCCATGCCTTTGCCGCCGTCGCGCGTATAACGATAGACATCCTCGCCATAGTTCCGCAGTCGATGGATCAGGGCGCCGTCGACGAGGTGGGCTACGAGACGGATTTGAACGGTTTGGGGCATTTCGAGATCGTCGCAACCATTGTTTTGCGCGAGCAGCATCCGTCTTGAGGTCAACGTCCGCAATGGGTCGAGAGCCGACATTCGTATCAGATCATTTTTCGGACGCTCTGTGGATGATTGAGCGTGGGTGCCTGCGGTTTTACACCCGTGCGTGGACCGACTGGTGCACTTGGCGCGGTTAGGACCAAGTTTTACCGGCTTGTCGTTGATTCTATTGGGTATCGCGCGGCTTTGGGAGCAGAGGGTCGCAGGTTCGAATCCTGCCGCTCCGACCAGGGGGCCTGTCCGGGAACGCTCTTTCCAGCCCCTCGGAACGCGCGTTATGCGGTGCGGGCCACGTCCTCGAGAGGGCGGACCCATGAGATCGGCGGAAGCGCTTCGACCGCAGGCTTGGCGAGCAGATACCCCTGCATGAGCGACACGCCGAGGTCCCGCAGGGCGTTGTGCTCATCAACGGTTTCGACTCCTTCGCAAACGGGGTCGATGCCGAGATCGCGCAGCATGTTCAGGGTGTTGGCGACAATGGCGCGCTTGACCCGATCGGTGTCGATCCCACGGATAAGCGCCATGTCCAGCTTGACGATGTCGGGCTGGAATTTGCTGAGCAGCCCCAGACCGGCGTAACCGGCGCCGAAGTCGTCGATCGCCGTCTTGAATCCCATGGCCCGGTAGGCGCGGAGGATGTTGAGGATGTGGCCGGTGTCCATCGCCTCATCCTCGGTGAATTCGAAGATGATCCGTGTCACCGGAAAGCTGGTGCGCATGGCGGCGGCCAGGGTGGCCCGGATACAGGCGCGCGGCTCATAGACGGCGTTGGGCAGGAAGTTGATGGACAGGCTCGCGCCGTCTGCCGTCAGATCGAGTTTCGAGGCCCATTCGATGGCGGTGGTCCGGCAGAGCTGATCGAAGGCGTAGCGGTTGTCGGGCGACACCTGCGTCAGCACGCTTCCCGCGCCGCCGCCATCCTGGCCGCGAACCAGGGCTTCATAGGCGAACACGGTCCCGGTCCGCACATCCACGATCGGCTGGAACGCCATGGTGATCGGCAGATCAAACCCGGCGCCGTCCCTGCAGGCCACACAACTCATCGCAGAACTCCCTTTGAGTCCCATAATCATCTGAACGGGTTAAAAAATCCCGGATGCGAGTGCTGGAAACGTTCTCCGTCAGACCATCCACCCCATGTGCTCGGCCAGGATGAAGGCGCCGATGCCGACGAGGGCGAGGCCGCCCAGAAGTTCGGCGTGTTTGCCGATGCGGGCGCCCACGCGGGCGCCGATCAGCATGCCCAGGGTCGTCAGGGTGAAGGTGGTCAGGCCGATGCTGAGGGCGATGATCCAGATGTTCACGCCAAGGAAGGCCAGGCCCACGCCCACGGCGGCGGCGTCGATGCTGGTGCCCACCGCGGTGGCGATGAGGGGCATGAGGCCCCGGCGGGCCGGGGGCTGATCCTCGCGCCGGGATCGTACGCTATGCCAGATCATGTGCGCGCCGACGCCCGCCAGCAGAATGAAGGCGATCCAGTGGTCGATCTGCTGCACCACCCCGGCGGCGATGAGGCCCAGGCTCCAGCCGATCACGGGGGTGGCCGCCTCGATCGTCCCGAAGATCAGTCCGGCCCGCAACGCCTGCGACAGCGATGGGCGATGCGCGGCGCCGCGCCCCACGGACGCGGCGAAGGCGTCGGTGGACATGCTGAGCGACAGGATGGCGACGGCGCCGGGGGTCATGGGCTCACTCCGCCGGACGACGAGACGCGCATCCCACGCCGCCGGCGAGACGGTGGGACGCGCTGGTCTCGCCAGGCGGATGACTCCGCTGACCGCGCCACGCGCCGGGGCGCGAATGTGTTGACGTGGTCCCGGCACTCAAGGCGGCCGGCGGCTACTCCCCAACGGGAGCGCCTGACTAGCGCCTGAGTCCCCCGTGTTCAAGCGGGGGCGCCGCATGGGTGTTGCCATCCGGCGATTCGTCCGGTCCTAAGAAACCCATGAACCCCATCGACTACGCCTTTCTCGCGGTCGCGGTGCTGCTGCTGTCGACGGTGCTGGCGGGCAGCCTGTCCAGCCGGTTCGGCCTGCCGGCCATGATCGGGTTCCTGGCCCTGGGCATGATCGCGGGATCGGACGGGCCGTTCGGGATCGTGTTCACGGACTACGCCTTCGCCCAGGTGATCGGGGTGGCGTGTCTGGTGTTCATCCTGTTCTCCGGCGGGCTGGACACCGACTGGAAGCTGGTGCGGCCGTCAGCGGGGCCGGCCCTGATGCTGTCCACCCTCGGGGTCATGATCAGTGCGGGGATCGTCAGCCTGGCGGCGGTGTTCCTGCTGGGCTTCACGGTCACGCAAGGATTTCTGCTGGGGGCGGTCGTGGCGTCCACCGACGCGGCGGCGGTGTTCGCCATCATGCGGGGGCAGGGGGGCGGCGACCTGCGCGAGGATTTGACCGGGCTGATCGAGCTGGAATCCGGCTCCAATGACCCCATGGCCATCTTCCTCGTGGGAGCGGCGCTTGTGCTTGTGGCGACACCCGACGCGTCCCTGTGGCCCTTCCTGCCCCAGTTCATGACCCAGATGGGGCTGGGCGCGGTGCTGGGGGTGGTGATCGGCTATGCCCTGCCGTCGCTGATCAAGCGAATGCGACTGCGGACCAGCGGCATGTCGCTGGTGGTGTCCATCGGGGCCGCGCTGCTCAGCTACGGACTGACCGCCGTGCTGGGCGGCAACGGCTTTCTGGCGGCATACATCGCGGGGATCGTGGCGGGGAACCGCGAGTATCAGGCGCGGCGCACCATCGGCGTGTTCCAGGACGGCCTGGCCTGGCTGGCGCAGGTGGTGATGTTCCTGACGCTGGGGCTTCTCGTGTTCCCCAGCCAGCTGGGCGGGGTCGCGGCGCCCGGTCTGGCGGTGACAGCGGTGCTGATGCTGGTGGCCCGGCCCATCAGCGTGTTCATCTGCCTGGCGCCGTTCAGACGCTTCGATTGGCGGGCCAAGCTGTTCGTGTCATGGGCGGGCCTGCGCGGCGCGGTGCCCATCGTTCTGGCGACCTTTCCCATCGTGGCGGGCGTGCCCGGGTCACAGACCATCTTCAACATCGTGTTCTTCGTGGTGATCGTGTCCAGCCTCGTGCAGGGGCCGACCCTGGGCTGGGTGGCGCGCAAGCTGAAGGTCAATGCGCCGGAGGCGGCGACCGCGTGAGCATGCTGGACCGGCGCGGCGGCGCGCGCTATCTGGGCCGCTTCTGACATTCAGATTCTTCAGGGCCCGCCATGCTCGCGCGCATCTATCGTCCCGCCAAGACCGCCATGCAGTCCGGCCGCGCCAAGACCCGCGACTGGATTCTGGAGTTCGAGCCGGCGACGGCGCGGACCAACGACCCGCTGACGGGCTGGACGTCGTCCACGGACATGAACGGCCAGGTGCGTCTGACCTTCGACACGGCCGAGGAGGCGGTGGCCTACGCCGAGCGGCATGGCATCCCGTTCAGACTGCACGAGCCCCAGGCCGCGCCGGTGATCCTGAAAGCCTACGCGGACAATTTCGCCCCGGGCCGAAAGCAGCCCTGGACGCATTGATTTGTTTGCGGCTACCGCGCTTCGCGCTACTTGAGCCGCGATTTTCGTTTCGGCTACCGCGCCTTGCGCTACTTGAGCCGAGATTTTTCGTTGCGGCTGCCGCGCTTCGCGCTACTTCACCCGCATGCCTGACGGCGCCCGTAGCTCAACCGGATAGAGCATCCGCCTTCTAAGCGGACGGTTGCAGGTTCGAGTCCTGCCGGGCGCGCCAGGGATCAGCGGTCAGGCGGCCGCCTCGGCGCCGTCCAGTTCCTGCAGACGCGCCCGGAAATTGGCGCGCTGCGGATCCATCTCGACGGCTCGACGGAAGCAGGCCATCGCGGATATCATGTCTCCACGTCGGCTGTGAATCTGCCCCGCAGCAAAGTTGGCGCGCCCGCCGATAATGGGATGGTCGGCGATTTGCGCGTAGGCGGCGACGGCCTCGTCCAGCCTGCCCATCCTCTCGATAGCGCGCGCGAGCAGGAGCCTGGCCGGCGTCAGTCCGGGGTTCAGCGCCACGGCGGCCGCCAGCGCGTTCTCGGCGTGGCTGAATTTGCCCAGATGAAGCATGCCCTTGCCATGCAGGTAGTTGGCGTAATCCGAGCGTGGATAATTGTTCATCGCGCGCTTCGCCAGGCGCGCCGCGTCGCCCCAGCGGCGTTCAACGTCGGCGCGGTGAGCGGCGTAGAGCGTTTCGGCGAATTGCTCCTCCAGTCCCCAACCGCCTTCGGGCATGCGCGGCAGATGCTGGTCGTCCAGGAAGGCGTCGATCATCGGGGCGAGGCGGCCCTTGCGGTCCAGATAGCTGACGACGCCGTGCTGCACGCGCCGAAGGGAGTCCGCGAAGACGTTCGGCAGGTCGGCGAGATTGAACGCCGAACAGAGATCAACCGGATCGCTTTCACCAGCGTAGAGGAAGATCGGGGCCTGCGCTTTTTCGACCATGGGCCTCAGATCGGGGACGGGCGGCGTGAATCCCTTCTCCATCAAGCGCTGCACATTGCCGCCGACAAGGTCCATCTGTGTCTCGCACGAGAACGCCAGGACGCGCGCGCCTAGCGGGACGCCGTGCAGGAGCGCCCCGGTTCCACCCATGGCGGCGCCGACTGTGTAGAGGCTGCGGGCGCCGAGATGCTTCGCCCAGTGGCGGAAGGAGCCGGTCACTTCGGTCCGGTCACGCCCGAGACCGTCGATCCCCGCCTGGTACCACTGGTTCCGGCCGTTGCTGACGACGATGGCGCTGGCGTCGATGCGCCTCGCCGTTTCCAGCCACTCGAAAGAATGATCGGTCGTATTGGAGCCCGAAAAGAAGATCGCGAGCTTCTCCGATTTCCGAGGGAAGACGCGAAACCGCGGATGATCCAGAGGCGTGGGAGAGTCTGACAAACTGGTCTCGAAGCTGGGGATGAGGTCAGGACGACGCGCTCGCAAGGAGAGCGTCGTCGGCTCAGATCGGATGGAGGGTTGCGGGGTTCACCCCATGGTGCAGTGGGCCGCCTTGAAGGTCTTGACGATCCTGGAGACGATCCAGTTGTCCACATGGCGGCCGTCGTCCTCGCGCCAGCTGAATGGCGCGTTGGCCATGACCAGTTCATAGGACGGGAAGTAGGTCACGGCGTCGAAGTCGCGGGCGATGGCCCCGATGGCGGCGCGCAGGATGCTCTTGCCCTCAGTGTTCGCCGCGACGATGTCATTGTCGGAGAATGTGCGGGCCAGCGGCACGGGCGAGACCGTGAAGACGATGCGTGCGTTCGGGCGCACCTGGGTGATGATCTCAACAATGCGCCGCAGGTTGGCGTAGTTCTCCTCGTACGAGGACATGTGGAACTCGGTCTGCTCCTCGCCGCCGCCCTTGGCGTAGCCGGGCTTCTGGCAGGCGATCTTGCCGCTCTGTTTATTCATAGAGCTTGCCGCCTGATCTCTCGGTACAGGGAAAGCCCATGGCCTTCGGCGACAGGATTCTGGTTCAGGCGCGCAACTATTCCGTCCAGGTCGAGGGGCTGGCCGCGGCGGAGCTGAACCGTAATCTCGGCGAGTATCTCCCGCCCAACTATGCGGTGCGGAAAATGGCCGACGCCTATGGTGGCTACGCCCGCAAGCGCACCAACACCAACGACGAATATCTGCTGCTGCGCCAGACCTTCACCGAGACCCGGTCCAAGAGCCACCAGGTGTTCAGCTCCGTGATCGCCGACCACGTGCCGTCCGAGAAATACGCCCTGGCGCGCAGCATGTTTCAGGTCGAGGATCAGCCTGCCACCATCCGCGGCGCCGTGCGCTCGCTGCAGAAGACCGGCATGTGGAAGGCGAAATTCTCCATCCCGCCGGCCCTTGTCGAAAGTCTGCGCGACAAGGTGCTGACGCGGATCGAGACCATCCACGGCGACAAGCTGACCAAAATTCTGGAGGGCTCCCCCGAGGCTCCGCCCCAGATCAAGTCCAACTTCTCGTGGATCACCAGCTTCAGCGAGATGTACGAGGTGGCCGCCGATCCGCTGCTGCTGACCATCGTGCATCAGTACATGGGCGTGCCGCCGATCTTCGACGTACCGGTGGCCTTCGTGAACTCAAACGTGCCGGTCAGCGCCAAGGACCTGTCGGATACGGCGCAGCTATACCACCACGACATGTACCGGCTCGGGTTCGTGAAGCTGTTCATGTACCTGAGCGACGTCGGCCCCAAGGACGGCCCCCACGCCATGATCCCCGGCACCCACCGCGAACGCCCCGACGCCCTGTGGGCCGACGGCCGCCACACGGACGAGAAGGTCGCCCAGCACGGCCTGCTGGATCAGGAAGCGCGCATCACGGGGCCTTCAGGAACGCTGTTCCTGGTGGACACCAGCGCCCTGCACAAGGGCGTCCACCCTGAAGAGAACTATCGCGTTCTGGCCCAGGTCCAGTACGCCAACTCCCTGTTCGGCCATCCGATCGCCGATGCGGAACGTCCCTTCACCGCCGCGCGCAAGTCGGAGAACCCCGATGTGCTGGCCGCCGGGGACCTGGTGAAGACCTATGCCGAGAAAGTCGGCGTGCGGTTCATGCAGGGGATGATCTGACGGCCCACGCCTTCAACGCCTGCTCCAGATCGGCGATCAGGTCGGCGGGGTCCTCCAGGCCGACGTGCAGGCGGATCAGCGGGCCTTCCAGCGCCGGGGCGTGGCGGCGGATGGGCAGTTGCGGGGTCTCGTGGGTGGCCAGGCTTTCGAAGCCGCCCCAGGAATAGCCGAGGCCGAACAGGGTCAGGGCGTCCAGCACGGCTTCGGCTTCGGCCTCTGTCCCGCCCCTGAGCACCACACCCATCAGGCCCGCCGCGCCGGCATAGTCGCGGGTCCAGAGGTCATGGCCCACTGAGCCGGGAAGGGGCGGGTAGAGCACGCGGGCGACCTCTGGCCGGTTCTGCAGCCATTGCGCGACCTGCAAGGCCGAGCGCGCGTGTTCGGCCATGCGCAGGGGCAGGGTGCGCAGACCGCGCAGCGCCAGCCAGGCCTCGTCCGGCGCGGTGTGCCAGCCCATGTCCTCAATGGTGTTGAAGATCGCCTTGCCGAGGCGCGCGTCGGCCACGGCGATTGCGCCCATCAACAGGTCGGAGTGGCCCGCCGCATATTTGCTGACCGCCTGGACGCTGACGTCCACGCCGTGCGCCAGCGGCCGGAAGGCCAGCCCGGCGGCCCAGGTGTTGTCCATGACCGTCAGCACGCCCCTGTCCCGCGCCGCGGCGGCGACGGCCGGGACGTCGATCATCTCGAAGGTCAGGGAGGCGGGGGACTCGATCAGCAGCAGCTTCGCCCCGTCCAGTGCGGCGATGATCTGGTCTGTCGCCGCGTCGGCGGGATGATAGCGCGTCGTGACGCCGCGGGCGGACAGGTGACGGTCCAGAAACCGGCGACTGGGGCCATAGACCGCGTCTGTGGCGACCACGGTGTCCCCGGGGCGCGTCAGGGCCAGGATGGGAATGGTGATGGCGGCCAGGCCCGTGGGGGTGAGCCAGGCGTCGGCGGCGCCCTCCAACTCGGCGATCAGGGCGCGCAGCTCATGCTGAACCGTCATGCCGTCGATGCCGTAGACCGGCCCCAGGGACGGGTCCCGCAGGGTCGCGGCGCCGGGGTTCAGAAGGGTCGACGCCCGCTCGATGGGCGGGTTGACCGGGCGACGACCCTCCGAGGGTTTTCGGGTCGCCGAACGGATCAGGCGGGTGCGGTCGGAAGGGGATCGGCTCATGGAATGCGCCCGTCTGCCGGTGAAAGGCGCCTCGCGGGTTGCGGAGGCATGCCAAAGGCTTCTAACACCACATGCACGGTTCAGACGAAGGCGAGGATGATGATCGCGCGCGCAATCCGGGCGGGGCTGATGACGGGGCTGCTTGTGCTGACGGCCTGCGGCGACGGCAGGCCCGACCGTGAGGCCGCCGATCAGGCGCCCGACGCGCCCCTGGCCGCCGAAGAGGCCGCCGAGCCCAGCGTGACCCTGGCGGCGGTTCGGGCACGGGGGCGGTTGAACTGCGGGGTGCATGAGGGCCTGGTGGGTTTCGCCTATACCGACAATCGCGGGCAATGGCGCGGATTTGACGTGGATTTCTGCCGCGCCACGGCGGCGGCGGTGCTGGGTGATCCGGACGCCGTGCGATTTGTGCCCCTCGCCATCGGCGACCGGTTCGAGGCTCTGGCCGACGGGCGCATCGACGTGCTGTGGCGCAACACCTCATGGACCATGGGGCGCGACGCCGGCGAACGTATGGAGTTCGTGGGGGTCAACTATTACGACGGCCAGGGCTTTCTGGTGCGGCGCTCGCTGGCCCTGACCAGTGCGGCCGAGCTGGACGGGGCGCGCATCTGTGTTCAGTCCGACTCAACCACGGCCCTCAACCTTCGGGATTATTTCGCGGTCAGAAACCTGCGCTATGAGCCCGTCATGGCCGTCAGCGAGGAGCAGGCGCGCGAGGCCTATGTGGCCGAGGACTGCGACGCCTTCACCGGGGACGTGTCGGCCTTGGCGGCGGCGCGGACCATGCTGGGCAACCCCCAGGCCCACGCCATCCTGCCGGACGTGATCTCCAAGGAGCCGCTTGGCCCGGTGGTCCGCCGCGGCGACGACCAGTGGGCCGACATCGTGCGCTGGACCCTGAACGCCCTGATCCTCGCCGAGGAGCTGGGCGTGACGCAGGACAATGTGGACGAACTGGCCGAGAACTCGCCGGATCCCAGGATTCAGCGGCTGCTGGGCGCCCGGGACGGGTTCGGATCCATGATGGGGCTGTCGGACGCCTGGGCCCATGACGCCATCGCGGGGGTCGGGAACTATGGCGAGATCTTCGACCGCAATCTGGGGGCGCGCTCGCCCCTTAATCTGGCCCGGGGCCTCAATGCGCGCTGGAACGCCAACCCGCGGGGTCTGATGTACGGGCTTCCGATCCGCTAGCCGGCGGCGCCCGGCTGTTCACCGGCTTCAACCGGCACGTCGGGCCGAGCACCCCATTCCGCCCAGGAGCCGTCATAGACCGCGCTGTCGCGGCCCAGCACCGCCAGCGCCAGACTGAGAATGGCGGCGGTCACACCGGAGCCGCAGGTGGTGATGACCGGCTGACCGGGCGTGAGCCCTGCATGGTCGAAGATCACTGCGAGCTCGGCGGGCGTCCGCAGCGTGCGGTCCGGATTGAGCACGTCGGCGAAGGGCACGTTGACCGCTCCCGGCATGTGACCGCGGCGAAGGCCCGGGCGGGGTTCCGCGGCTTCTCCGCGAAAGCGCGCCGGCGGTCGGGCGTCGATCACCCGGGCGGCGGGCTCTTCAAGGGCGCACCGCACCTGAAGCAGGTCAGCGACCCTGCCGGCGTCAAAGTCGGTCCTGAATGTGGCGGGCGACGCCGGCGCCTGGGGTCTGGTCTCGACCGGGCGCCTTTCGGCGATCCACTTCGGCAGGCCGCCGTCCAGTACCTGCACCCGCCGCGCACCCATGACCCCGAAGGTCCACCATACCCGCGCGGCGGAAAACAGGCCCTGATCGTCATAGACCACGATGTGGTCGTCCTGACCGATGCCCATGGCGCCGACCGCCGCCGCGAACGCTTCGGGCGAGGGCAGCATGTGGGGCAGGGGGCTGGCGGTGTCCGCCACCCTGTCGAGGTCGAAACGCACGGCGCCGGGAATACGGGGTTCGTCGTCGCCGGGGCGACTCCCGTCCATGCGCCAGCTGGCGTCCACGATCCGCAGGTCCGGCGCATCCAGACGGGCGGCCAGGGCCTCCGTCGAGATCAGGGGAGCGGCCATGGCCTCAGCTTCTGTTCAGGGCCAGCTGGATCACATTGATGCGGTCGGCGCGGAAGCCGGCCTCGCAGTAGGCCAGGTAGAACCGCCACAGGCGGCGGAACCGGTCGTCGAAGCCCATGCGCTGGATCTGGTCCCAGGCGCTCATGAAGCGCTCGTCCCAGCGCTTCAGGGTGTCGGCGTAGGAGTGGCCGAACCGCTCGATCCCGCTCCAGGCCAGGCCAGCCTGTTCGACGATCGGCTGCAGCACGGCCTCGCTGGGCAGCATGCCGCCGGGGAAGACGTACTTCTGAATGAAATCGGTGCGCTTGTGGTAGCCCGCGAACAGGGCGTCATCCATGGTGATGATCTGTAGCGCCGCGCGCCCCCCAGGCGTCAGCACCGCGTGGATCTTGTCGAAATAGGTCGGCCAGTATTCCTGTCCCACCGCCTCGAACATCTCGATGGAGGCGACGCGGTCGAAGCGACCCTGCACATCGCGATAGTCGATCAACTGGATGTCGGCGCGGTCCGATAGTCCGGCCTCGGCCAGACGGTGAGTGGCGTAGGCATGCTGTTCGGTGGAGATGGTGATGCCGGTGACATGGGCGCCGACTTCCCTGGCTGCGTATTCCGCGAATCCGCCCCAGCCGCAGCCGATCTCCAGCACCTTGTGTCCCGCCTTCAGGTCCATGGCCTGGGCCAGGCGCGCATATTTGCGGGTCTGGGCGGCCTCCAGCGTTTCACCCGCCGTCTCGAAGACCGCCGAGGAGTAGGTCATGGTCTGGTCCAGCCAGGTCTCGTAGAAGGCATTGCCCAGATCATAGTGGGCATGAATGTTCTTGCGCGCGCCCTCCCGGCTGTTGCGGTTCAGCTTGTGTCTCGTCCAGTGCAGGGCCCGCATGATCACATTGCCGTCGAACAGGCGCTGGATGCCCTCGTAGTTGCGAACCAGAACCTCGAGCAGGCCGGCCAGATGCGGCGTGTCCCACTCGTCAGCCATGTAGCCCTCGGCGAATCCGATGTCGCCGGAGGCCAGCACGCGCTTGGCGAAGCTGTAGTCCTTGACCACCAGCGTCGCCGAGGGTCCGGCGTTCCTGCCCTTGAGCTCATGCACCGCGCCGTTGGGCAGACGCACCGTCAGGCGGCCGATGGACCAGTTTGCGGCCAGCAGGCGCAACAGAATGCCGAACCCGGTCGGCGTGCGCGCGGCGATGGCGGCGATATCGGGTGTCACAGCGGTCATGAGAACCTCCCCTCAGTCCTTGTCCCGTGCGGACTTGATGGCCTCCAGAGCGTCCAGGGCGCGTTGTCGCGCCCTGGCATGGTCCACGATCGGAGCCGGATAGTCACGCCCCAACCGGATGCCCGCCGCGCCCAGCACCTCTGCAGGCGCGGTCCAGGGCGCATGGATCCAGCGGTTGGAAAGTCTGGCCAATTCAGGAATCCAGCGTCGCACATAGCCTCCGTCTCCGTCGAATTTCTCGCCCTGGGTCACGGGATTGAAGATGCGGAAATAAGGGGCGGCGTCAGCACCCGATCCGGCGACCCATTGCCAATTCTGGATGTTGTTTCCCATGTCAGCGTCCACAAGTGTGTCCCAGAACCAGGCCTCGCCCTCGCGCCAGTCGATCAGCAGGTCCTTGATCAGGAAGGACGCCACAATCATTCGCACCCGGTTGTGCATCCACCCCGTGGCCCACAGCTGGCGCATGCCCGCGTCCACGATGGGGTAGCCGGTCATGCCGCGCTTCCAGGCCTCCAGCCCCCTGGGGTCATCGCGCCAGGCCATGGCGTCGAACTCGGGCCGGAAGGCGCGCGCGGCCATGTAGGGAAACTGGTGCAGCAAGTGGGTGGAGAACTCGCGCCAGCCGATTTCGCTGACGAACTTTTCGGCCTGCTGGGCCGGGACCCGGCCGTCCCCGGCCGCCTGCCGCGCCGCGCGCACCGCCCGCCAGGGGCTGATCTCGCCGAAATGCAGGTGCGGGGACAGGCGGCTGGTCCCGTCGTCGCCCGGAATATCACGGCCGTCGCCGTAGGCCTTGAGCGGGCCGGTCAGAAAGCGGGACAGGGCCTCGCGGGCGCCGGTCTCGCCGGGCGCCCAGTCGAAGCCCTCCGACCAGGCCGGCCCGGTCGGGTGCAGGCCCCAGTCGTCGATCGTTTCGGTTTTTATGCCCTCGACCCCGTTCAGCGTGCGCGGTCCGTCGCGGGGGGCGGGCTCTTCGGCGACCTGAAGCAGCGCCTTCAGGAAGGGGGTGAACACCTTGTAGGGCGCGTCCTGACCCGTGCGCACCGAGCCCGGTCTGGCCAGCATGGTCCCGTTGAAGCCGCGACAGGTCACGCCGTCCGCCTTCAGCCCCTGGGCGATGTCCGCGTCGCGCTCCCAGGCCGCCGGCTCGAACATCCGGTTCATCAGAACGGTTTTTGCGCCCGTCTCGTCGATCACCGAGCGCAAGGCGGCCTCAGCGTCGCCGGCCCGCAGCACCAGCGGCGCGCCACGGTCTTTCAGATCGGCGGCGAGCGCGCGCAGGGACTTGTCCAGCCACCATCTGGACGCCGCGCCCATGGGGCGGCCGTCCAGCTGATCGTCGTGAATGTAGAGCGGAATCACCGTGGCCCCGGTCGCTGCGGCCTCTGTCAGGGTGGGATTGTCGGCGATTCTCAGGTCGCGCCGGAACCAGACGATGACGGGGGCAGACGTGTCGTTGGCCACTCAGGCGGTCTCCGTGGTAATCTTGCCTTCGGGCGGCGAGTGGGCCACCTGAACGCCGCATAGATACGTCAGCAACGGCGCCTGGACGCCGCGCCGACTGAAAACATACAAGGATTTGTCTTCGTGAAGCCCAACGCCGTGATCGAACTCTCGCAAGGCCTGTCGCGTCCGGTGCGCATCGGCGGGGGCGGGCGCATCGTCTTCATCGCCGGACCCTGCCAGCTGGAAAGCCGTCAGCACGCGCTTGAGATGGCGTCGGCGCTCAAGGAGATCGGCGAGCGGCTGGATGTGGGGATCATCTACAAGACCAGCTTTGACAAGGCGAACCGCACCTCAGCCAATGCGGCGCGTGGCTTCGGGCTGGAGGGCTCGTTGCCCATCTTCGCCGAAATCCGCGAGACCCTGGGTCTGCCGGTGCTGACCGATGTTCATACCGAGGAGCATTGCCGCATCGCGGGCGAGGTGGTGGACGTGCTGCAGATTCCGGCGTTCCTGTCGCGCCAGACCGATCTGCTGATCGCCGCGGCGCAGACCGGCAAGGCCATCAACATCAAGAAGGGCCAGTTCCTGGCCCCGTGGGACATGAAGAACGTCATCGCCAAGGTCACCGGCGCGGGCAATCCCAACGTCATGGCCTGCGAGCGCGGCGCCAGCTTCGGCTACAACACCCTGGTGTCGGACATGCGCGCGCTGCCGATCCTGCGCGACATCGGCTGTCCGGTGGTGTTCGACGCCACCCACAGCGTGCAGCAGCCGGGCGGGCAGGGCACGTCCTCGGGCGGGCAGCGCGAGTTCGTGCCGGTGCTGGCCCGCGCGGCCGTGGCCGTCGGCGTGGACGCGGTGTTCATGGAGACGCACCAGGATCCAGACAACGCCCCGTCGGACGGCCCCAACATGGTGCCGCTGGACCAGTTCGAGGCCCTGGCCGCCGACCTGCTCGCCTTTGACGACCTGGCCAAGCGCCAGGCGGCGCGGAAGGCGGCGTAAGACGTCTTGGGCCAGCGCGCGTCCGGATTGCTGATCCGCCGCATCATCGGCGGCGTGCTGATCGGGCTGGTGGCCCTGATCGTGGTCGCCATTCTGGTCTGGCGCGGCGACATCCTGCGGTCCGGCCTGGACCCGGAGGTGCCGTTCCAGACCTATGAACCGCCGCCAGCGCCTGACTATGCCGCGCGTTCGGCCTGGGCGCTGCTTGAGGAGCCCGCGACGGGCGAGGCCGCTGTCTTCTTCGTGCATTCCACCACCTATGACGGCGGTGATCACTGGAACGCGCCCATCGACGAGCCCGTAGCAGAGGCCTGGCTGCGGCGGTCGGTTCTGCCCAATCACGCCGCGCTGTTCGCCCGATCTGGGGCCGTCAGCGTTCCGCGTTATCGCCAGGCCAGTCTCTATACCCGCCTGACCATCCGCGAGGATGCCCGGGAGGCCCGGGCCTTCGCCTACCAGGACATTCTCGCGGCGTTCGAGGTCTGGCTGACCCGCAATCCTGACGGCCCCATCATCATCGCCGGTGTCGAGCAGGGCGGTGAACTGGCCGCGCGGCTGCTGCGTGAGCGGGTGGGTTCCGATGCAGCCCTGCGCGCACGTCTGGTGGCGGCCTATCTGATGGACGCGGTGGTTCCCGCTGATGAGTACGGACCGGACGCGGCCCTGCCCGCCTGCCGCGACCGGGCGGAGACAGGCTGCGTCATCGCCTGGGTGCAGGTGCGTGAAATGGATGAGGAGG
The DNA here is from genome assembly GCF_013823285.1 of Brevundimonas sp. GTDB lineage: Bacteria > Pseudomonadota > Alphaproteobacteria > Caulobacterales > Caulobacteraceae > Brevundimonas. The sequence continues at coordinate 39,951 of NZ_PNLV01000005.1, forward strand.
CCCTGCGGCGGCTGCATCGGCGCGCGATGGGCTGGACCGGGCAGGGAACGCTGGAGCTGCTGCAAGCCCGCCCTTACCTGTGCGTCAATCCGGTGCTCGGGGCGCCGACGGATCGCCACGCCGAACAGCGCGAGCATCTGGGCGGCGCCAACGCCACCGATCTGGAGTGGGGGGCTCGTCCCGCCTTCCTGAACCGACAGGTGTCGGCCCAGTGTCAGGGCGGGGTGCTGCGATATTCCCGTCCGGACTCGGACGCGTTCCGTCAGACGGGCTCATGGGCTGATCGAAGAAAAGCAGCATCCTACAATCTGTTCTACGCCGATCTTGAAGCAGATGTGGAACGTCGTCTGCGCGCCTGGGATCAGTCCGCCGCCGGTCGGTCGGCCCGCCAGTCGAACAACGCCTCCAGCACCTGAACCGCTCGCCCGCGTTCGCCGGTCAGCTCCGGGTCGCGGTTCAGGATCAGACGGGCGTCGTCGGACGCGGCGAGAATCAGCTCGCGGTGCCGCATGGGATCGGCGAAGCGGTAGGCGGGAAAGCCGCTCTGTTTCAGGCCCAGCGGATCGCCGCCGCCGCGCAGGCGGAAATCTTCCTCGGCGATCTCGAAGCCGTCCTCGGAGCGGCGCAGCACGTCCAGCCGTTCGCGCGCCACATCGCCCAGATCGCCGTACAGCAGGATGCAGGCGCTCTGTTTCGAGCCGCGCCCCACGCGTCCGCGAAGCTGGTGAAGCTGGGCCAGACCGAAGCGGTCGGCGTGTTCGATGACCATGATGGTGGCGTTGGGCACGTCGACGCCCACCTCCACCACCGTGGTGGCCACCAGCACCGGCACATGGCCCTCGGAGAAGGCGGTCATGACGCTTTCGCGGTCGGCGCCGTTCATCTGGCCGTGGGCGAGGCCCACGTTCAGGCCCAGATGGGCCCGCAACTCCACGGCCCGCGCCTCGGCCGCCGCCAGGTCCATGGCCTCGGACTCGGCCACCAGCGGACAGATCCAGTACGCTTGCGCGCCCTCGGCCACAGCCGCCTTGAGCCGGTTCGCCACCTCGTCGATGCGCGCCAGCGGCAGGACCGCTGTGGTGACCGGCGTGCGGCCGGGCGGCTTCTCCCTCAGGCGCGACACGTCCAGATCGCCGTACTGGGTCAGCTCCAGCGTGCGGGGGATGGGGGTGGCGGACATGGTCAACAGGTGAACGCCGGCCTTGCCCTTGGCCTGCAGCCGCTGGCGTTCGTTGACCCCGAAGCGGTGCTGTTCGTCGATGACGGCAAGGGCCAGGTCGTGGAACGCCACCGCGTCCTGGAACAGGGCGTGGGTGCCGATGGCGACCTGGGCATCGCCCGAGGCCAGGGCCGCCAGCTTGGGCCGCCGCTCCGCCGCCGTGTCGCGCCCGGTCAGAAGGACGGCGCGCACTCCGGCGCTCTCCAGCATGGGAGCCAGCCGCTGGTGGTGCTGGCGAGCGAGGATTTCGGTGGGCGCCATAAGGGCCGACTGACGCCCGCTGGCGGCTGCGTCGGCCATGGCGATGGCGGCCACCGCCGTCTTGCCAGAACCCACGTCGCCCTGCAGCAGCCGCCCCATCTGTTCGCCCGAGGCCAGGTCGGCGCGGATCTCCACCACCGCCTGCTTCTGGGCTCGGGTCAGTTCGAAGGGCAGGGCGGCCAGCACCTGTTCGGACGCCGGACCGGGCGTTATGACCGGCGCACCCACCGTCTGGCGCGACTGGCGCCGCCGGGCCAGGGCCAACTGGTGCGCCAGCAGTTCGTCATAGGCCAGACGAAGGCGCGGCGGGGCGTCCGGCGACAGGTCGGCCTCGGTCTGGGGGTTGTGCAGGGTCTCCAGCGCGGCGCGCCACCCGGGCCAGCGCTTGCGCTCGATCCAGGCGGGATCCTGCCACTCGGGCAGATCCGGCGCGGTCTTCAGCGCCTCCAGAGCCAGACGGCGCACGATGCGGCGCGCCAGCCCCTCGGTGGAGGGATAGATCGTTTCGGCGAGGGGGATGGCGCCTGCGGCCTCGGCCTTCACAACATCCGGGTGGAGAATCTGGATCTCGTTGTTGAAGATCTCCACCTTGCCGCTGACGACGCGCCGCTCGCCGGAGGGGACAAGCCGTTCCAGATGCGGTCCGCCCCGGAACCAGATCAGGTGCACGAAGCCGGTCGGGTCCGAGGCCCGCACCTTCCACGGGGCGCCGATCTTGTGCGGGCGGATATGGCGGTCGATGACCACGTCGAGAATGGCCACCTCGCCCTCCATGGCCTGATCCGCCGTGGTGGCGCGACGATGCACGAGGCCTGTGGGGGCCAGGAACAGCAGGTCCCGGACCAGCGGGCCGGCCACCTTGCCGATCTGGGGCGCGACCTTGGCGCCCACGCCCTTCAGGGTCGTGACCTCGGCGAAAAGGGGAAAGAGAATCTGGGGCCGCATTTCTGCAGCATAGCCGGTGGCGTCGGGCCGTGTGGAACGCTATGTGAACTTCCCGATTAATTTGACGGAACGGAATTTGCCGTGGCCGAGGAATCCGCACGTCCGCAAGCGCGTGAAGAGCGCCTGAAACGCCTGAGCTTTCGCGCCTGGCGGCGGGGTTTCCGTGAGGCGGACATGGTGCTGGGCCCCTTCGTGGATCGGATCGCCGTCGACTATTCTGATGCGCAGCTGGATGTTCTGGAGGCCTTGATGGCCAATGAGGATCAGCCGCTCTACGGCTGGATCATCGGGCGTGAACCAGTCCCGGCCGAGTTCGACACGCCGATCCTGACGGACATTCGCGCCTTCATGGCCGAGCATGTGGCCGTGGCGGTCCAGAAGGGCATCGGGTGATGGACGGTTCGATCATCGCCATCGACGACCGCGAGCTGTCGGGCACGCCCGAAGGTCTGGACGCGCGCCTGCTGGCCGAGCATCTGGCCGGGACCGGCGGCACGGCCCTGTTCGTGGCGCGGGATTATGCGCGGGCGGGCACCTTTGTGCAGGCGTTCCGGTTCTTCGCCCACGACGTTGAAATTCTGGAATATCCGGCGTGGGACTGTCTGCCCTATGACCGCATGAGCCCGACGCCTGCGGTCTCGGCGCAGCGGATGGCGGCCCTGACCCGGCTGGCCCGGCGGCCCCCTGAAGACAGAACGCCGCTGCTGATCGTCGCCACGGTCGGCGCCGTGACCCAGCGCACCCCGCCCCGCGAGGCGACCACGGCCGCCGCTTTCGAGACCCGGGTGGGCCGGGAGCTGGATACGGCGGCGCTGGAATCCTATTTCGCCATCAACGGCTATGTGCGCGCATCGACGGTGTCCGAGCGCGGCGAGTACGCCATTCGGGGCGGCGTCATCGATGTGTTTCCGCCGGGCTTCGACGAGCCCGTGCGCCTGGATATGTTCGGGCAGGAGCTGGAGTCCATCCGCTCGTTCGATCCGGGGACCCAGCGCTCGACGCAGCAACTGAAGGCGGTCGAGTTGTCGCCGGTGTCCGAGGTGCTCATGGATGCCGAAGCCGTGTCGCGGTTCCGCCAGGGCTATCTGAACCTGTTCGGCGCGGCGGGGGACGATCCGCTGTACGCCGCCGTCAGCGCGGGCGCGCGGCGTCAGGGGGCCGAGCATTTCCTACCGCTGTTCTATGAGCGGATGGAGACCTTTTTCGATTATCTGCCCGAAGGTTCGACCGTCTTCCTCGATCACCATGCGGAGGATGCGCGGGGCGAGCGTCTGACGCTTGCGCGCGACGCCTATGAATCGCGGCGCGAGGCGTCGCAAGGGCGGGGCGGCTCTGCCTATCGCGCCCTGCCACTGGACAGGTTGTATCTGGATGACGAGGACTGGCGGGCCGTTCTGGCGCCCCGTCCGGTGCGCCGCTTCAGTCCGTTCCAGAGAGACGGCCAGGATGCCGGCGGCCGTCTGGGCCGCAACTTCGCCGCTGAGCGAGCGCAGGACAGCGTCAATCTGTTCGCTGCCGTGGCCGACCACGCCAAGCGCCTGAAAGGGCAGGGCCAGCGCGTTCTGTTCGCCTCGTGGACGGAAGGGTCGTCCGACCGTCTGTCCGCCATGCTGACCGATCACGGGCTGGATCACATCGTCGCCGTGCGCGACTGGCGCGATGTGAAGGCGGCGCCCGAAGGGCTGTATCTGCGTGCGGTGCTGCCGGTGGACACCGGGTTCATCACCGACGATCTGGCGGTGATTTCCGAGACCGACATTCTGGGCGACCGTCTGGCGCGGCCGCGCCGCAAGCGCCGGGCGTCCAACTTCCTGGCCGAGGCCTCGGCCCTGACCACCGGCGATCTGGTGGTGCACCTGGATCACGGCATCGGCCGCTATGAGGGCCTGAAGACCCTCGAAATTCAGGACGCCCCGCACGACTGTCTGGAGCTGCTCTATGCGGGCGAATCCAAACTGTATCTGCCGGTCGAGAACATCGACCTGCTGACCCGCTACGGCACCGATTCCGACGGGGTTCAGCTGGACCGACTGGGCGGCGCCGGATGGCAGGGGCGCAAGGCCAAGGCCAAGGAACGCCTGCGCGAAATGGCCGAGGGGCTGATCGCCCTGGCCGCCAAGCGCGCCCTGCGCACCACCGATGCCGTGACCCCGCCGCAGGGTCTGTTCGACGAGTTCTGCGCCCGCTTCCCCTATGAGGAGACGGACGACCAGCTGAACGCCATCGGCGACGTGCTTGAGGATCTGGGCAAGGGCCAGCCGATGGACCGGCTGATCTGCGGCGACGTGGGCTTCGGCAAGACCGAGGTCGCCCTGCGGGCCGCCTTCGTGGCGGCCATGAGCGGCATGCAGGTGGCCGTGGTGTGTCCCACCACCCTGCTGTCGCGCCAGCACTACAAGACCTTCACCGACCGCTTCGCCGGCTGGCCGGTCACCGTGCGGCAGCTGTCGCGCATGGTGCCGGGCAAGGAGGCCAACGAGACCCGCGCGGGGCTGAAGGACGGCTCGGTCGAGATCATCGTGGGCACCCATGCGGTGCTGTCCGAACAGGTCGGGTTCAAGAACCTGGGCCTGGTGATCGTGGACGAGGAGCAGCACTTCGGCGTCAAGCACAAGGAGAAGCTGAAGAACCTGCGGGCGGACGTGCACCTGCTGACCCTGACCGCGACGCCCATTCCGCGCACCCTGCAGATGGCCCTGACCGGCATCCGCGAGATGTCGATCATCGCCACCCCGCCGGTCGACCGTCTGGCCGTGCGCACCTATGTGGCGCCGTGGGATCCGGTGATGGTGCGCGAGGCCCTGCTGCGCGAGAAGTATCGTGGCGGTCAGGCCTATTACGTGGCGCCGCGCCTGTCGGATCTCCCGGACATCGAGAAATTCCTGCGCGAACAGGTCCCCGAGGTGAAGTTCGTGGTGGGCCACGGCCAGCTGGCGCCGACCCAGCTGGAGGAGGTCATGGGTGCCTTCTACGAGGGGGCCTATGACGTGCTGGTGTCCACCACCATCGTGGAATCGGGCCTCGATATCCCCACGGCCAACACACTGATCGTGCACCGGGCGGACATGTTCGGTCTGGCCCAGCTGTATCAGATCCGGGGCCGGGTGGGCCGTTCCAAGGCGCGGGCCTTCGCCTATCTGACCACCGATCCGAAGAAGCCCATGACCCTGTCCGCCGAGCGGCGCCTTCAGGTGCTGCAGTCGCTGGACAATCTGGGGGCCGGCTTCCAGCTGGCCAGCCACGATCTGGACCAGCGCGGCGGCGGCAATCTACTGGGCGACGAACAGTCGGGTCACATCCGCGAGGTGGGCGTCGAGCTGTACCAGCAGATGCTGGAGGACGCGGTCGCCGAGCTGCGTGAAAAGGGCGAACAGGCCCCCGACCGTGGCTGGTCGCCCCAGATCAATGTGGGCGCGGCCGTCCTGATTCCAGAGAGTTATGTGCCGGACCTGAATGTCCGTCTCAGCCTGTATCGCCGCCTGTCGGACGCCGAACAGTCCACCGACCGCGAGGCCCTGGCCGCCGAACTGATCGATCGTTTCGGGCCGCTGCCGGACGAGGCGGCGCAACTGCTGCGCATCGTGGAGATCAAGGCCAACTGCCGCACGGCCAACATCGCCAAGATCGACATGGGCCCAATGGGGGCGGTGCTGACCCTGAGGAACGACACCTTCCCCAATCCCATGGGTCTGGTGGGCGTCATCCAGAGGAACCCGGCCGCGTGGAAGATCCGCCCCGACCAGAAGATTGTGGTCAAGGGCGACTGGCCCGCGGCGGAAGACCGGCTGAAGGCCGCCGAACGCATGACGGCGGCCCTGGCGAAGGTGGCGACGGCCTAGATTCTGAAGGCGTCCCAGGGGCCGGTGATGGCGAGGGTCGCGCCGGGGGAATACAGGTTCACGAACATCACCCGGCCGTCCGGCGACCAGCAGGCGCCGGCGAACTCGGTGTTCGATCCGCCCGGCTCCTCGATGTCCAGGGCGTTGCGCGCGATCGCATAGATGCGGCCGTCGGGCGTCACGCCCTTCACATGCTGGATGCCGCTCTGCTTGTCCTCGCAGCCGATGACGTGGCCGTTGGGGGCGACTGTGATGTTGTCCACGTAATCCAGCACCGCCCGGTCGCCGGATTCCACGAACAGGGTCAGATGGCCGGGCTCGTCCGCCTCGCCAGGCTGACCTTCGAAGCGGCTGGGGTCATAGCGCATGATCTGGCCGCACTCGGCGGGGCCGCCGGAGGTGCAAGTGAAATAGAGGTGATCCCCGGCCCAGTGCAGGCCCTCGCCGCGCGCGAACACGGCCGCGCCCGCCGCATGGCCGCGCAGGTGCAGATCGGCGTCGGGGCTCTCCACGTCGTCCATGTCGATCCAGCGCACGGCCTTGCGCTCCCCCTGGGCCCAGTAGTGGCCGTGCCAGTTTCGGGTGTCGCCGCGCTCCGCGTCGATCAGCACCAGGGCCTGCAGCCGCCCGCCCCGGTGCAGGTTGCGCCGGTCGTTGGGCAGGTAGCGGTAGAACAGGCTGTCACGCACGTCCTCGGTTAGATAGGCCACGCCGGTGCGCGGGTCGATGCACACAGCCTCGTGCCGGAACCGGCCCATGGCGCGGATCGGCAGGGGTTCGACGGCGGCGCGCTCGGTCGCCGGCACCTCGAACACCCAGCCGTGGTCCTGGGGCAGGCCATCGGCGACGCCGTCGGTGGTCTCCTCGCAGGACAGCCACGAGCCCCACGGCGTGATGCCGCCGGCGCAGTTGTTGTTGGTCCCCGCCAGGCTCAGATGCTGACGCTCGGTCTGGCCGGTGCGCAGGTTGTAGATGACGGTGGATGTGCCGCCCGCCACCGGGGCGCCGTCGGACTGGCGGCCGTAGATGCGGTCCCAGTTGAAATCGTCGTCCTGATCGGGCCGGGCGAAGGCGCCGAGAGGGGCTTCCTCGTGGTCCAATTCGTGATTGCGGACCAGGGCGACCCTATCGCTGTCCAGGGCGAAACAGCCCATGCCGTCAAACTTGTCCGGGGTCACCAGACCGTCGTCCATGCGCTGCCCCACGCGCGAGATCACGCGATAGGAGAAGCCCTCGGGCAGATCCAGCAGGCCCTCCGGGTCCGGGCGCATGGGGCCGTAACCGAACACCTCGTTGCGGGACGGGCCGTCAACGAATCCTCGAGCGGCGGGAACCTGTCCCTGGGCGACGGCCTGGGCGCGGACGGCGTAGGCGGACAGGGCGGCGGCGGTGGCGGAGGCCATGAAGGCGCGGCGGGACTGGATCATAGTCGCCTCCTAGCAACCCAGGGTCACGGTTTCATGTCAGCGGGCGGACGAACGCCACAATCGCATCGCCACAGCGATGATCACGACCATGAAGGCGGCCTCCAGCACACGCTGGGCCCCGCCATGCCACGGGAATTCGGGGGCGATCAGGGGAAGGCTCAGGGCGGCGACCCCGGCGCAGATCATGACCAGCGGGAACAGCCGCGACCAGCCGTCCAGACCGCGCAGGCCCAGCGCAAGCATGAACAGGCCCAACACGCCGCTCAGATAGCCGAGACCGCCAAACAGATCGTGCAGTTGCTGGGCCACGCTGGGGTCGTTGCGCGCACACTCGAAGTCACACGCATAGACGCCGGCTCCCAGAAGCCCGAGCCCATTGATGGCCAGCAGGATTACGCCTGCCGTGCGCATCGCCGAGAAGGGCAGGGCCATCAGAAACAGCAGCCAGAAAGCGATCAGCAGCACGCTGGTGGCGATGAACAGCGCACTGATCGTCGGCCCGTGAGGCGCGCCCGTCGCGCCCATCTCGCTGATGTGCTGGTGGAGGGAACTGTAGCCCGGGTAGCCGAGGGGGCCGATCAGGATGACGCCCGCCATCACCACCACATAGGCGATCCCCAACATTGCGGTCAGACGGTTCATCGCTCTGTCTCCGGCGCTCGTGCAGGCCGAATCCCTAGCACAAGGCCGAACCAGCCGATGCGTCGGGCGATCTCATAGGTGAGCCAGCAGCCCAGCACCGTGATCCCGATGATGAGGCCGGCCTCGGCGATCAAGGGCAGGCCCAGTTTGGCCAGATGATGCCCGGCCACGACGATGATCGTCTGGTGCGCGATGTAGAAGGGGAACACGCCGATGGTCAGATAGCGCAACAGAGGCCCGCCGCGCGTCAGGTATCGCGCGCCATAGCCAAGGATGGCGGCGATGAAGCTCCATTGCTGGATTGCATAGACCAGCCGCATGATGCGGCGCAGGGCGTCGGTGGGAACCGTCGCAGAGGCTTCGGGGAAGCTGAGCACATAGGCAGTCCACCCGATCCAGCCGATCAGGCCCAGGATCAAGGCCGGCAGACGAATGCGGATGAAGCCCTGCTTCAGTGTCTCGGATCGCGCGATCAGGAAGCCGAACAGGAAGGCCGAGAAGGACAGGGCGTGGTTGTACCAGTCGTCGGTCAGGGCGTGGGTGACCGGGAACATAGGCGCCAGCAGCCAGCGGATCGCCGCCAGAAACAGGATCGGCCAGATCAGCAGGCCCCAGCCGGACAGCGCCTTCTCAAGGATGCCGCCCAGCCGCTTGAGCGCGCCGCGCGTCGTGGCGAGCAGCCCGGCCAACAAGAGCGAATAGACCAGCAGGTAGGCCACGAACCACATGTGGTTCCAGGTGGGCGTGATCAGGCAGCCGTCGCCGTCGCACCAATTCCCGGAGGCGGTCGCATACCGGATCCAGAAATCAGCGGTATGGGCGTTGTGATAGGGATCGGCGCCGGGAAAGTAGCCGCGCAGGGCCTCGACGATCTCGTAATAGCTCTGGGGCGGCACGATCACGAACATGGCGAAGATCAGCGGCGGCAGCAGACGGAGCAGCCGCGATCCCGCCAGTCGTCCCGCGCCCGCGCCCTGGCGCTCCAGCCCATCGAACAGGAACCGCGTCGCCGCGCCGGACACCAGAAACAGCAGGGTCAGCCGCCAGGGATTGGTCAGCAACATGGCGGGGATCAGCCCGTCCACTTGGTGACTGCTCTTCACGTGCCAGCCCCAGGGCACGTAGAACATGCCGACGTGATACAGAATCAACAGCAGGAAGGCGCCGACCCGGACCCAGTCCAGGTCGTGCCGGCGAGAGGGTGTCGATGCGAGGTCGGCGGTCATGTTGAGGTCCGTTCGTGGTGATCGCGCCGCCGGTGTGGCGCGGGCCGGCGCGTCGCCTCAACCGGCCGGTGACGCGCGGCGGGATTGCGGGGACAAGCGGACGGATGCGGTGATGAACGGCGCTTCAGACGTGACGGACGGCGAGGCTCGGAAAGCTTTCTGGACCGGGGCGGCGGTCATCGTTCCGATCACTGCGGCCGTGGGCGTGGTGAACGCCCTGACAGTCATCTCCGACCGTCCGGATTTCGCGGTGTGGGAGCCATGGTCATGGGAGGCGACCAGCGCCCTGGTGATCCTGTCCCTGATCTGGATTCCATGGCTGGCGTTGATGCGTGCGCCGCCAGGGGCCTCTCCCTGGCCGCGCGTGGCCATCACCCACGCCGCCGCTCTGCTGGTTTTCTCCGCCCTGCACGTGGCCGGCTTCGTGCTGCTGCGCGAGGCGATCTATGCCTTGCAGGGCGCTGAGTACGACTTCGGAAACATCGCCGAGCGGTTTCCCTATGAGCTGCGTAAGGACGCCCTGAGTTATCTGGCGCTGACAGCCACCTTCTGGATCGCTCTCAGACTGCGCGAGCCGCCCCCTGCGCATCAGTCATCGCCCATGTTCGATATCCGCGACGGGGCCCGCATCATCCGCGTCAGGGGGGACGAGATTCTCGCCGTGACGGCGGCGGGGAACTACGTCGAATTCAACCTGAGCGACGGCCGTCTCCCGCTGATGCGGACGACCCTGGCCAAGCTGGAGGCCGACCTGGCGCCGCTTGGCCTGATCCGCACGCACCGCTCATGGCTGATCAATCCGGCGCACCTGACGGGACTGGAGCCGGACGGCTCCGGCGACTGGACGGTCGAGTTGGGGACGATCCGCGCGCCGCTGTCACGGCGCTATCCGGCGGCTCTGGAACGACTGAGGGGATAACCCCCGCGCTTGCCAGCATCCGACCCATGGCCTACCCCTCGCGCCCGGAATCACACGGAGACATGTCATGACCGCAGGACCCCTTCTGGCCCTTCTTTTCCCCGGTCAGGGCAGCCAGAGCGTGGGCATGGGCGCGCAATTGGCCGACGCCTTTCCCGCGGCCCGCGAGGTGTTCCAGGAAGTGGACGACGCCCTGGGCCAGAAGCTCAGCATGATCATGCGCGAAGGCCCCGAGGACCAGCTGACCCTGACCGAGAACGCACAGCCGGCCCTGATGGCCGTGTCGCTGGCGGTGATCCGGGCGCTGAAGGTGGAGTTCGGCGTGGACGTGTCGCAAGCCGCCTTCGTGGCCGGCCATTCGCTGGGCGAGTATTCGGCCCTGGCGGCGGCGGGCGCCCTGTCGGTGGCGGACACGGCGCGCCTGCTGAAGCTGCGCGGGCAGTCGATGCAGAAGGCCGTGCCGGTGGGCAAGGGGGCCATGGCCTCGCTGATCGGGCCGAAGTCCGATCTGGCCCTGGCGGAAGAGGCGGCGAAGGCCGGCTCGGCGCTGGGCGTGTGCGTCGTGGCCAACGACAACAACAACGGCAATGTGGTGATCTCGGGCGAGAAGGCCGCCGTGGACCGGGCCATCGAGAAGGCCAAGGAACTGGGGGCGCGCGCCATCCCGCTGAACGTCTCGGCGCCGTTCCATTGCCCCCTGATGCAGCCGGCCGCCGAGGCCATGGCCGACGCCCTGGCCGACGCCAGGATCGTGACGCCGGTGGTGCCCGTGGTCGCCAACGTCACCGCCAGTCCCGAATCCGACCCGGAGGTGATCCGCCGCCTTCTGGTGGAGCAGGTCACCGGCCGCGTGCGCTGGCGCGAATCCATGGAGTGGATGGCCGCCGAAGGCGGCGTGCTGCGGTTCGCGGAGGTGGGCTCGGGCAAGGTCCTGACCGGCATGGCCAAGCGCATCGCGCCCGACGCCGAGAGCGTCGCCCTGAACGGGCCGGAAGAGCTGGAAGCGTTCGCCCGGTCTCTGTGAAGGCGCCTCAACCGATCAGGGCCAGCCACGCGTCCTCGGTCAGAACCGTCACGCCGTGCTTTTCGGCGTCCTTGAGCTTTGAGCCCGCGCCGGGGCCGGCGACCACATAGTCGGTCTTCTTCGAGACGGAGCCGGAAACCTTTGCGCCGAGGCTTTCGGCCCGGGCCTTGGCCTCATCGCGGGTGAAGCGTTCCAGCGAACCGGTGAAGACGACGGTCCTGCCAGAGACCGGCGAGTCCTGAACCGGGCGCTCGACCGGCTCGATCTCGGTCAGTTCGGCCTCCAGAGCGGCGATCACGGCGAGGTTGTGCGGCTCGTGGAAGAAGCGGGCGAGTTCGCGCGCGGCGACAGGGCCGACGCCGGAGACGCCCGCGATCTGGTTGAGGATTTCGGAGGGACCTTGCTCGCGAGCGACGCGGGCCCATTCGACGACGGCGGGCCAGTCACTGGCCAGTTCGGCCAGGCCGCGGCGGGCGGGCGCCGCCATGCCGGGGAAGGCCAGCGCGATTTTCTGGTCCAGCGGCGCGTCCGGCCACGGATCGTCGGACGGGGGGCGTGCCTCCGCCATCAGCGCCAAGACCCGGGGCGATATGGCGTGGGTTTCGGACAGGCAGGTCCAGGCCTCGCTGGGAATGCCCCTCGCGGCCTGTAGACAGGCGGCCTTGAGCGCGGCCCAGGTCTCATAGGCGCGGGCCAGAACCAGCGAGGTCTGTTCGCCGATGTCGCGGATGCCCAGGCCGAACAGGAAGCGGTCAAGGGCGATGGTGCGGCGGGCGTCGATGCCGGAGACCAGATTGGCCACGCTGGTTTCGCCGTAGCCGTCTTCCTCGCGCAGGATGTCCAGCCTTTCGGTATCGCGGGCCAAGCGGAAAATGTCGGCGGGCTCCTTGATCCAGCCGCGGCCGTGGAAAGCGATTAGCTGTTTTTCACCAAGACCTTCAATGTCGAAGGCGCGACGGCTGACAAAATGCTTGAGGCGTTCGATGATCTGCGCCTCGCACACCAGCCCGCCGGTGCAGCGCCGCTTGACCTCGTCGCCCTCGCGCACGGCTTCGGAACCGCAGACCGGGCAGTGGTCGGGAAAATCGAAAGGTTTCGCGCCCTTGGGTCGCTTCTCTGAGACGACGCCGAGGATCTGCGGGATCACGTCGCCGGCTCGCTGGAGCATCACTGTGTCGCCGATGCGCACGTCGAGGCGGGCGATCTCGTCCTCGTTATGCAGGGTGGCGTTGCGGACCACCACGCCGCCGACGGTGACGGGGTGAAGGCGGGCGACAGGGGTCAGCGAGCCGGTGCGGCCCACCTGGATGTCGATGGCTTCCAGCACCGTGGTGGCCTGCTGGGCGGGGAATTTGTGGGCGACGGCCCAGCGGGGGCTGCGGGCCACGAAGCCGAGGCGCTTCTGCCAGTCCAGCCGGT
>NZ_PNLV01000006.1 GCF_013823285.1 Brevundimonas sp.
CCGGGGTGCGGTGGCGCGCGAGATAGGGGTGATAGGGATGCCCCTCGCCCAGCCGGTTCTCCTCGATCCAGCGGATGAAGGTCCCGTCGGCGCTGTACAGGCCGCTGCGGCTGGGCGCCGTGGGATCGGAATAATTGCCCACGAAGGCCGTGGCCGGCCCGTTCATGTTCACGCTCCACCAGCCGCCCTCGGGAGTCACGGGCGTCGGCGCCCCGCCATCCAGGGTGGTGCGCCACAGGCGCTGTTCGATGGGCAGTTCGCGCGCGGCGACGTCCGTGATTTCGAACGAGGCGGTGAAGAAGACCTCGCCCGTCTCCCCGTTGATCCCCTCCAGGGATTTCACCGCCCAGTCGCCGTCGGTGATCTGGCGCACCAGGGTCCCGTCGGCCTCGTACAGATACAGATGCCGCCAGCCATCCTCTTCGCTGGACCAGACGAAGCGGCCGTCCTCCAGCGCGCGGAAGTCGTGGGTCAGGCCGACCCAGGCGTCGTCGGTCTGGGTCACGATGACCCGACTCTCGCCCGTGGCCGGATCCACGGCCAGCAGGTCCAGGGTCTGCTGGTCCCGCGACTGGCGCTGCACATAGAGCACGCCCCCGTCGGCCGACCAGTTCACGCGGGCCAGATAGATGTCGTCATTCTCGCCCAGGTCCACCTCGATCCGCTGGCCCGAGGCCACGTCATGGATGAACAGGTCGACGATGGCGTTCGGCCGCCCGGCGCGGGGGTAGCGTTGCTCGATGGTGGTGGCGCCGCCGCCCTGGATGTCCAGGCGCGGGATCACGTCGACCGTGCTCTCGTCCACGCGGGTCAGGGCGATGCGGGCCTCGTCCGGGCTCCACCAGTAGCCGGTGTCCCGGTCCATCTCCTCCTGGGCGATGAACTCGGCCGTGGCCCAGGTGATCAGGCCGTCGCCGTCGGTGGTGACCGCGCGCTCGTCGCCGCCGGCCAGCGGCTGGATGTACAGGTTCTCGTCGCGCACCCACGAGGCCCAGGTTCCCTGCGGCGACACCTTGGCGTCGATCTCGTCGCCCTCGGTCTCGGTCAGGCGGCGCACCTCGCCATTGCGATCGGCCAGGAAGATGTCGCCTTCCAGCGGGGCCAGAATGTAGCGGCCCTGCTCGTCCCACGAATACTCCACCACCCCGCGCTGGCTGATGCGCATGCGTTCGCGCCGCGCGATCTCGGCCTCGGACAGTTCGCCGGCGTCCGGGACCAACGCTCGCGCGTCGATCAGCTTGTAGGGTTCGCCCTCGCCGGTGGGCGCGGCCCACAGGTCGAGGGTGTTCACGTCATCCTCGCGCGAGCGCAGGAAAGCCACCAGCTCGCCGTCCGGCGACAGGCTGACCCCCCGAGCCACCGGGCCGTTCAGGCTGGGGTCAGCGAAAACCCGCTCGGGGGTCAGGACCGGGGCGGCCGCATCAATCGACTGGGCGAAGGCGGGCGGGGCGATAAGCAGGCTCGAGGCCAGAAGCAATGTGCGCATGGCGGCCAAGCTAGCGGCTCAGCGCCCCGTGACAACTGTTTCCGCGCCGACGGCGGAATAAGAATGGGTATCCGTCCCCCGCAGAAAATGTCGCGCCCGCGAACCTTTCGCATCCCCGGCGAAGGGCTTAAGTCGGAGCCCCATGACCGACACTCTCGCCGTCGCCGCAAAGCCCGCCAAACCCAGCCCGTATCACGAGGCCGAGGTGCTGTGGGTGAAACACTGGACCGACCAGCTGTTCAGCTTCGGCCTGTCGCGCGCCGAGGACTTCCGCTTCCGCTCCGGCGAGTTCGTGATGATCGGCCTGCCCACCGAGACGGGCAAGCCGCTGGTGCGCGCCTATTCGGTGGCCAGCCCCTTCTGGGCCGAGGAGCTGGAGTTCTTCTCCATCAAGGTGGCGGATGGGCCCCTCACCTCGCGGCTGCAGAAGATTCAGCCCGGCGACACGGTGGTGGTGGGCAAGAAGCCCACGGGCACCCTGGTGCTGGACGCCCTGACCGGCGGCGAGCGACTGCACCTGATCGGCACGGGCACCGGCCTGGCGCCCTGGCTGTCCGTGGCCCGCGAGCCCGAGACCTACTCCCGCTTCGGCCGGGTGATCGTGACCCACACGGTGCGCAAAGCCGAGGATCTGGCCTATCGCGAATTCTTCGAGGGCGGCATCCACGAGGACCCGCTGATCGGCGATGAGGCGAAGGCCCAGTTGACCTACTATCCCACCGTCACGCGCGAGCCGTTTCACAATGCGGGCCGCATCACCGACCGCATCCGCTCGGGCGATTATTTCCGCGATCTGGGTCTTGAGCAGGGCTTCGATCCGGGCAAGGACCGCGTCATGCTGTGCGGCTCCATGGCCATGATCAAGGAGACGGCCGAGCTGCTGGAAGGCTACGGCCTGAGGGAAGGCTCCAACGCCGAACCCGGCGATTTCGTGCTGGAACGGGCCTTCGTGGGCTGACCGGGCTTGGCGGGCGCGGCCCCCTCCCCTGGAGCCTGATCGGTTGAGGTGAAATCGCTTCGCGATTTCGCCGATGCCGTGAATGAGGCTCCGGATAAAAGCGAGAGCATGATTCACGCTTCTGTCGGAACCGCACAGCGGTTCCGTCCGAAACGATCATGCTCTAAAGCCGGGGCCATGACCGCGCCGAACTCCGTCTCCATCGACCCTCGCACCCCGCCCGAAGACTGCACCGACATGGCCCAGGTGCGCGACGGGGTCGACGCTCTCGACCGCGCCCTGGTCACCCTGCTGGCCGAGCGGCAGCGCTACATGGAGGCCGCCGCGCGCATCAAGCCCAGCCGCGACGTGGTCCACGACGACTGGCGCATCGAGGACGTGGTGACCAAGGTGCTGGCCGCATCTGAAGAGGCAGGCCTCTCCCCCGCCATCGCCGAGCCCGTCTGGCGCAAGCTGATCGCCCAGTGCATCGCCCATGAATTCGGGGTGTGGGACAGGACGCGGACGTAACTCCCTCTCCCGTTGGGAGAGGGCTGTGCGCAGCGGCTTGCGAAGCAGCCGCTCCTTCGCGCACAGGGTGAGGGTTCGGTGGCCGCCTCCTGGAAACACCCGCGCCTCATCCCCCGCGCAAGAACCTTCGCGCTGCGCGCTCCGGTGCGCGGGTCCCCCTTCTCCCACCGGGAGAAGGGTCAGGCATTCAGCATCCGCTCCAGCGTCGCCAGTTCGTCCGCCTCCTTTGACGGCTTGTCCCAGCGGATGCGGCTGATGCGGGGAAAGCGCATGGCGACGCCGGACTTGTGGCGTTTCGACCGCTGCAGCCCCTCGAAGGCCACCTCCAGCACCAGACCGAACTCGCGGTCCGCCCGCACGGCGCGCACGGGGCCGAAGCGGTCGGTGGTGTGGTCGCGCACGAACTTGTCCAGCTGCTTCAGCTCCTCGTCGGTGAAGCCGAAATAGGCCTTGCCCACCGGGGTCAGCACATGGGCGCCGTCGGCGTCCTCCACCCAGACGCCGAAGGTGTAGTCGGAATAGAAGCTGGACCGCTTGCCGTGGCCGCGCTGGGCGTACATCAGCACCGCGTCAATCAGGTGCGGATCGCGCTTCCACTTGAACCACGGCCCCCTGGGGCGCCCGGCCTCGTAGGTGCTGTCCAGCCGCTTCAGCATCAGGCCTTCGGCGATGGCGGGATCGCCCGGCGGCGGCGCGAGGCGCAGGGCGGCGAGCTCTTCCCACGTATCGAACGGCTGGATCGGCGACAGGTCGATGCGGTTCGATCCCGCCGCCGCCACGAACGCCTCCAGCCGCGCGCGGCGCTCCGCGAACGGCAGCCCGCGCAAATCCTCGCCCCCCGCCGCCAGCAGGTCGTAGGCCCGTACCCCGGCGGGGTTGGCGGCCACCAGCTTCGCATCCACCGTCTTGCGGTTCAGCCGCTGCTGGAGGTCTCCGAACGAGGCCACCTGCCCGTCGCGCATGACCAGCAGTTCCCCGTCGATCACGCCCTCATAGGTCAGGGCCTCCAGCACGTCTGGAAAGGCGCCGGAGATGTCCTCGCCCGTGCGGCTGTAGAGCCGCTTCACCCCGCCCTCGGACACCGCCTGCACGCGGATGCCGTCCCATTTCCACTCCGCGGCGTAGGCGGCCGGGTCCAGCTTCGGCAGGTCGGTCGCCTCGTCCAGCGGCTGGGCCAGCATGACGGGGCGGAAGCGGCCGTGGGCGTCGGTGGAGGGCCGCTCCGCCTTGCCCTCCAGCCAGGCGAACAGGTCGGCGTAGGGCGGTTCCTGTGCGTGCCAGACCTCCTGGATGTCGGCCACCGCGACCCCGCCGAAGTCCGCCGCCGCCTGCCACGCCAGCCGGGCCGAGACGCCGACGCGCAGGCCGCCGGTCAGCAGCTTCAGCAGGGCCCAGCGCCCGTCGGCGTCCAGCGCGTCCAGCCAGCCTTCCAGCAGCCCCTGCACCTCGCCGCGTTTGGCATGGGTCAGGGCGTCGATGACCTCGGACAGCTCCGGCTCGCGGTTGGCGCCGTGGCGGGCGGGCCAGATCAGGGCCACGGTCTCGGCCAGATCGCCCACATAGTCATAGGACAGGCGGAACAGCTCCGGATCGACCCTGCCCTCCACCGCCTGACGAATCATGGCGGGCTTGGCGGCCTTGAACGACAGGGCCCCGGTCAGGGCCGCCAGCGCCCAGCCCCGGTCCGGGTCCGGGGCGTCCACCAGATGGTCCCGCATCAGGGTCAGCTTGGCGTTGCGCGACGCGGTCATGGACAGCCGGTCCAGCAGGGTGGCGAAGGCGCGCATCAGCCGTCGGCCTCCCCGCCCGGCTCTGGACCGCCCATGTCCTCGTCGTCCTCGTCCTCATAGCCCACCAGATGCAGGGCCCGGGCGTTCAGGCCGTTCAGCGCGGCCCAGCGACACAGGGCGTCGTCCCGCCCGTGGGTGATCCAGACCTGATCGGGCATCAACTCGGTCAGGGTGTCGGTCAACTCGTCCCAGTCGGCGTGGTCGGACAGGATCAGCGGCAGCTCCACCCCTCGTTGCCGCGCGCGGGCCCGCACCCGCATCCAGCCCGAGGCGAAGGCCGTGACCGGATCGGGAAAGCGGCGACTCCACCGGTCCGCGATGGCCGAGGGCGGGGCCACCACGATCTTCCCCGCGAAGTCGGCCTTTGATCCGGTGGCGGGCGCCAGCGGCCCCAGATCGACGCCGTAATGTTCGTACAGCCGGTTCAGCCGCTCCAGCGCGCCGTGGACGTAGATGGCCTCGTCATAGCCCGCCTCGCGCAGCAGGCGGATCACCCGTTGCGCCTTGCCCAGGGCATAGGCCCCGACCAGATGGGCCCGGTCCGGAAATTGGCCCACGGACTTCAGCAGATGGCCGATCTCGCCCGCGTCGGGCGGATGGCGGAACACGGGCAATCCAAACGTCGCCTCGGTGATGAAGACGTCGCAGGGCACCGGCTCGAACAGGGCGCAGGTGGGGTCGCGCCGCCGCTTGTAGTCACCGGACGCCACCACGGTCAGACCGCGATGGCTCAACACCGCCTGGGCCGAGCCCAGCACATGGCCGGCGGGGGCGAACCCCACGGACACGCCATTGACCTCGGCGGTCTCGCCGTAGGCCAGCCCCTGGGTGCGCCCGGCGAAATCCTTGCCGTAACGCTCGCCCATGATGGCCAGGGTCTCGGGGGTGGCCAGCACCGATCCGTGCCCGGCCCGCGCATGGTCCGCATGGCCGTGGGTGATGACGGCCCTGTCCACGGGCCCCGGCGGATCGATGTAGAAATCGCCCGGCTCGCACCACAGGCCCCTCGGTGTGGGGCGCAGCAGGGCTTCGGGCTTCAGGGCTGACGGCGGCATGGCGTGATCATAAGGCGCCTTTGGCCAAGCCGTTCCCGGCTCACCCCACCAGCATCCGCCCGGCGCCCATGTCCAGGATCAGGCGGTCGTCGTGGAACAGCCCCATGCCCGCCAGCACCGCCGGCACGCCCGGCAGGGCGCTGCGCGGATAGGCGTGCACCTCCACATCCTCATAGAGGCGTTCGCCCAGGGTCAAGGTGCGGGCCGTGACCACCTGGCCCGCCAGCACGCCGCCCAGTACGATGCTCGACGCCTCGCGCGCCTCGCGGCCGTCCAGCAGCCCCGCCGCCTCGGCCGTCTCCATGTTAAGGCTCAGGGCGGGCGAGGCGCCGGTGTCCACCACCGCGTCCAGCACCGCGCCCTCCACCGACACCTGGGTCATCAGGGACCGACCCTCACGCGTGGCGGGCAGAACCTGGGCGTCCGGCGGCGCCACGGCCGCCAGGTCACGCCCAAAACGCAGGCGGCGGCGCGGGAAATCGATATCCAGCGCCATGCGACTCAGCACGTCATAGCCCACGATCAACCGGGTGTTCAGGCCGCTGGACGCCAGCGGGCCCAGATCCAGCACCCCCGCCGTCAGGCCGTTCAGGGTCATCCAGCCCAGCCGCACATCCGCATTGACCGCATGGCCCAGCTGCGCCCCGCCGCCCAGTCCATAGGCGATCTGGGGCGGACCGAGGCGACGTGGCAGATCCAGTTCCTCGGCCAGGGTGGCGTCCAACACTGACCGCTGGGCCCCGCTGTCGATCAGGGCGTCCACGGCCGTGTCGCCGATCATGGCGCGGGTCGAGACGAACAGGCGATGCTCCGTGGCGAAGGCCAGCCAGCCGCTGGTCCCATCCTCGGCGAAGGTCGCGCCCGGCCCCGGCCAGAACAGTTTCTCCCGCGCCCACCACGCCGCCGCCCCCGCTGCACCCAGGAGCCCCAGGCTGGTCAGGACAGAACGGCGCGATCGGCCGCGGGAGCGGGAGGGGGAATGATTCATGGACAAGACGTGATCTATAATGCGCGAGGCGCAAATATTCTCCTCCCCATTCATGGGGAGGGGGACCGCGCCCGCAGGGCGTGGTGGAGGGGGCGGCCAGGTGGCGGACAGCAAATCCCATGAGCGCGCACGGCGGTTCCGCCGCGAACTGACCCCGCCAGAAGCCCGGCTGTACGTCGCACTCAGAGGCCGAAAACTGCGCGGACTGAAGTTCCGCCGCCAGCACCCGATCGGGCCGTACATTCTGGACTTTTACTGCGCCGCCGCGAAGTTGGCGGTCGAGGTGGACGGCGCCTCGCACCTGACCGCGGAGCGCGGCGCCCACGATGAACGCCGGACGGAATGGCTGGCCCGGCAGGGCGTCAAGGTCATGCGGATCGCCGCGTCCGATGTGCGGGATCACCTGGTGGATGTGCTGGGCTGGATCGGAGATGCGGCCGAGGCGCGTTTGCCTGAACCTCCCGGCCGCCCCCTCCACCACGCGGGCTGAGTCGCCCGCGCGGTCCCCCTCCCCGCGAGCGGGGAGGAGAGAAAGTCTAGCGCCCCTTCTTCTTCACCCACATGGCGGCGTCGGCCTCGGCCAGCCAGGTTTCGGCGTCGGGCTGGCCCGCATAGGCGCGCACGCCGAACGACCCGCCCAGCGGCACCCGCTCGCCGTCCCACTCGAATCCGTCGGCGTTGAGGGCCTCCAGCAGGCGGCGGGCCTTGTCGCGGCCTTCCTCGGCCCCGGCGTTCAGCAGCAGCAGGGCGAACTCGTCCCCGCCCAGACGGCCCACGGCGTCGCTTTCGCGAAGGTTGGCCAGCATCAGTTCGGCCACGCGCTTCAGCGCCGCGTCACCCGCTGGATGGCCCAGGGTGTCGTTCACGCCCTTGAACCCGTCCAGATCCAGATACAGCAACACCGCCGGCACATCGTGGCGGCGGCAATAGGCGAGAGTCCGGTGCAGGGCGTCCATGAAACCGCGACGGTTCAGGGCCGGGGTCAGCACATCGTGGTCCGCCGCAGCCTCGGCCGCCTCGGCTCGGGCGCGCAGGGCCTCGACCTCCGCGCGCAGACGCCGGAGCTCGCCTTCCAGGTCGATCGCGAGCGCACCGCTCACCGGACCCTGACCACCGTCGGACACTCCCGAACTCCCGCCGGGGGCGCGACTCACCCCCGTTTACGGAGCCGATGCTACCGCACCCGGTTGCTCACGCAACGCCGGTCCTATAAGCCCGCTCTTTCCTTGACGTCGGAGGGTTCATG
Organism: Brevundimonas sp.; assembly: GCF_013823285.1. GTDB lineage: Bacteria > Pseudomonadota > Alphaproteobacteria > Caulobacterales > Caulobacteraceae > Brevundimonas. The sequence goes on from NZ_PNLV01000006.1 coordinate 8,034, forward strand.
GACCGCTCTACGCCCCTGGTCGCCATCGTGATGGGCAGCCGTTCGGACTGGCCCACCATGAAGTGCGCCGCCGATGCGCTGGATGCGCTCGAAGTCGCCTGGGAGGCGCGCGTCGTCTCGGCCCACCGCACCCCCGACCGGCTGGTCGCCTTCTCGCGCGGCGCGAAGGCTGAAGGGTTCAAGGTCATCATCGCGGGCGCGGGCGGCGCGGCCCACCTGCCGGGCATGGTCGCCTCCATGACCGAGCTGCCGGTGCTGGGCGTGCCGGTGAAGTCCAGGGCGCTGAAGGGGCTCGATTCCCTGCTCTCCATCGTCCAGATGCCCGGCGGCGTGCCGGTGGGGACCCTGGCCATCGGCGAGGCGGGCGCCACTAATGCCGGCCTGCTCGCCGCCCAGATTCTGGCCCTGTCGGACGAGGCCCTGGCCGGACGATTGGCGAAATGGCGCGCGGACCTGACCGCTTCGGTCGCGGAGACCGTCGAGGACTGATGGCGCAGTTCCCTCTCGCTCCCGGCTCCAGCATCGGCATTCTCGGCGGCGGCCAGCTGGGCCGGATGCTGTCGCAGGCGGCCTCGCGGCTGGGCTTCGACGTGGTGATCCTCGATCCGCAAGCCGAAAGCCCGGCGGGCCGGGTGTCGCGCCAGCAGATCACCGCCCCGTTCGACGACCCCGACGCGCTGGAGGCGCTGGGCCGGCTGTCCGACGTGGTGACTTTCGAGTTCGAGAACGTGCCCTCGGCGGCGGTGGACCTGCTGGCCGTCAACGGCGCGGCGGTGGCGCCGGGCCCCACGGCCCTTGCCGTGGCGCAGGACCGCTCGGCGGAAAAGACCTTCCTCAACGCCGTGGGCGCCGCGACGGTGGACTTCGCCTCCATCGATTCGGCCGAAGACATCGTCGCCGCCCTGCCCCGCATCGGCCTGCCCGCCCTGCTCAAGACCCGGCGCGAAGGCTATGACGGCAAGGGCCAGGCCTGGGTGCGCTCGGCCGACGAGGCCGAAGCCGCCTTCGAGGCCATCGGCGGCGCCCCCGCCATTCTTGAGGCGAAGGCCGATTTCGTGCGCGAGCTGTCCATCATCGCCGCGCGCGGACTGGAGGGCGAGATCGCCGTCTATCCCTTGGGCGAGAACCGCCACGCCGACGGCATCCTGCGCACCACCCTCGCCCCCGCAGAGGTGCGCCCCGACACCGCCGCCCGCGCCCGCGAGATCGCCGAGGCCATTCTGGACGGCCTGGCCTATGTGGGCGTCATCGGGGTGGAGCTGTTCGAGCTGGCCGACGGGACACTGCTGGTCAACGAGATCGCCCCCCGGGTGCACAACACCGGCCACTGGACCCAGGACGGCTGCCTCTGCGACCAGTTCGAGCAGCACATCCGCGCCATCGCCGGCTGGCCGCTGGGATCAACAGACGCCCTGGCCCGGGTGGAGATGACCAACCTGCTGGGCGAGGACGTCCTCGACTGGCCCGCCCTGTCCGCCGACCCCGCCGCGCGCCTGCACCTCTACGGCAAGGGCGAGGCGCGCCCCGGGCGCAAGATGGGGCATGTGAACCGGGTGCGGAAACTCTAGTTCTCCTCCCCGCCTGCGGGGAGGGGGACCGCGCGGGCGACTCAGCCCGCGGGGTGGAGGGGGCGGCTCGGTGTTTGAGGCAAACGCGCCTCGGCCGCATCTCCGATCTAGCCCAGCACATCCACCAGATGGTCCCGCACATCGGACGCGGCGATCCGCAGCACCTTGATGCCCTGCAGGGCCAGCCATTCCGTCCGGCGTTCATCGTGGGCGCCGCGCTCAGCGGTCAGGTGCGAGGCGCCGTCCACCTCGACCGCCAGCTTGGCGGCAGAGCAATAGAAGTCGAGGATGTAGGGGCCGATCGGGTGCTGGCGGCGGAACTTCAGTCCGCGCAGTTTTCGGCCTCTGAGTGCGACGTAGAGCCGGGCTTCCGGCGGGGTCAGTTCGCGTCTGAACCGTCGCGCACGCTCATGGGATTTGCTGTCCGCCATCGGCGTCGCCCCCTCCACCACGCCCTGTCGGGCGCGGTCCCCCTCCCCATGAATGGGGAGGAGAATCTACCCCCGATACCGCATCCTACCGAGCCACTCCGTCGCCTTCCTCAGCGGGGCGTCGAAGTCCTTGCCGGCTTTCCACTTCTCGAAGGTCATGACGTTGTCGATGCGGCGCTGGACGAAGGCCTCGGCGGCTTCGCGGCCGTCGAACCAGCGCATGGTCAGGGCCGGGATCAGGATGCCCGACAGGATCATGCGCTTGGAGTAGTGATTCTCGTCCGTGGCCGTGTCGCCGGCCCAGCGCCAGATGCGGTCGGCGCTCTCCCATGCCAGCTCCAGCCCCAGATCGACGTTTGTCGGCAGGGCCAGGAAGCCGGCGCAGCGGCGGGCCGCCTCCAGATCCGCCGCCCCGGCTTCCATGCGGGCCGAGACCCCGGCGAAGATGCGCTCGCGGATCTTCAGGCCCTCGGACGACAGGCCCTCCAGCGCGCGGGCGTCATGGCGGCGCGACAGCAGGGCGGCCAGATCGCGCGGTCCGTTGGGCAGCAGCAGCTCCTCGTCCCCGCGCGACAGGCCCTGGGCCTCGCAGGCGGCGCGCACCAGGCGGCGGTTCCAGCCCAGCGCCCGCGCGCGCTCCACGGCGGCGTCCAGCACCGCCTGCTCCATGCGGTCAGCCCAGTCGGGTTCCGTGCTCGTGTTCATGCCAGTAGATTACGCCCGGGCCGCGCGCGTGGCGAGCCTGCATCACAATCTGCGTCCTTTGGACCGGAAACCTAGACAGGCTCAAACCGTTCGTGTATCCGCACGCCTTCCTTGCGGGAGCCCGCCTTCCGCGAGAAATTGTTTTTTGTTCGCCCGTCTCCCTTGGATAAGGACGCGGCGGGCGGCCAAAGGAGAGATACCCCTGGTTCAGATTTTCGTTCGCGACAACAATGTCGATCAGGCGCTCAAGGCGCTCAAGAAGAAGATGCAGCGCGAAGGCAGCTTCCGTGAGATGAAGCGCCACGTGCATTACGAAAAGCCGTCGGAAAAGCGCGCCCGTCAAAAGGCCGAGGCCGTGCGCCGCGCCCGCAAGCTGGCCCGCAAGCGCGCCCAGCGCGAGGGTCTGCTGCCCGCGCCGCCGCCGCGCCGCTAAGGCAGGACGACTGCTGAAACGATCAGGCCGCCCCGGTTCGCCGGGGCGGCCTTTTCACGTTGGGACAGCGGGGATCATCCCTCCCGCTTCAGAACCCGGCCCAGGCTCTTCCACTCCAGCTTGACCCCCGACAGGGCCCCGGCGCGGAAGGCGCGGCCCGCCAGCCAGGTGATCACCACCACGGTCACCAGCATGCCGGCCATGGTGCCGATGATCTCGACCAGCGGCGGTCCCGACGGCGCCCGCGCGCTCATCAGGAACGGGGTGAACAGGGGCACCCAGGACAGCACCTTGACCACCATGGCGTCCGGGTTGCGCATGGCCATCTGCATGACCAGCAGCGGCACAATCAGGATCATCATGATCGGCCCGATCAGGGTCTGGGCCTCGCGCGGCGTCTCGCAGAACGCCCCGATGGCGGCGAACATCACCGCGTACATCAGGTAGCCGCCCGCCAGATAGGCGAACAGATACAGCAGCAGACCATCCTTCATCAGCACCGCGGCCACGTCCGCGCCGATCTGGGGAATCAGGGCCGCGAACCCGGCCGCGCCCATGGCGCCCCAGGCCAGCAGCACCGTCCCGGTCAGGGCGGCCACGCCCAGCACCTTGCCCGCCAGAATCTCGGTGGATGAGGCTGACGACATCAGCACCTCCATCACCTTGTTGGCCTTCTCCTCCATGACGCTGTTCATCAGCATGGACGCCCCGGTCACCACCAGCGACCACAACAGGAAGCCCAGGGCGAAGCCGATGATGCCGGGCAGGCGGTCGCGCATGGCGACCTGGCCGCCGCTGGCGCTGGCGGGCGAGAACAGCTGCACCTGCGGCCGGAACCGCTGCACGTCGTCCACCACCACGTCGGCGACGCCCGCGCCGGTCAGGGCCTCGCGCCGGTTGACCTCGACCAGGGCCGACCGCACCGCGTCCTCCACCGTGTCGTTGGTGGCCCGGCGCGACCACACCACCGCCGAGGGCGCGCCGTCGACCCGGTTCAGAATCACCGCCGAATCCAGCCGCACCTCGCCCGGCAGCAGGCGCTCGCCCTCGAACCACGGAGCCAGCATGGCCGCCGGATCCTCGGTGGACGCCAGCTCGGTCAGCCCGGCCGGCGCCGGGTCCATGATGCGGATGCGTTCGCGCGGCGTGCTGAATCCCGCAGCCGCCTGGGGCGCGACGCGCCTGAGCTCCGCCAGTCCGGCCTCATAGCCCTCCCGCTCAGTCCGGTCGCGCACGGCGTCGGCCGCTTCGGGCCCGGCCTCGATACGGGCTGCGGCGCGCAGGGCCTGCGCCTGACGCCCCAGGGCCTCGCGGTCCAGAGCGGCGCGCACAGCGGCGGTCAGGGACGGCCCCTCGCCGGGCGCCTCCACCAACACCACTTCACGCACCGGCTCGGACCGCTCCATCAGAAAGGGCACAGAGCCGCCCAGAACGGCGAAGAACGGCAGGGCCAGCAGCGACAGCCAGAACCCGACCGTGCGGGCGTAGGCCAGATATTCGCGGCGGGCGATCAACAGGGCGCGTTTCATCGGGCGGCCTCCTCGGTCCGGTGACCCTGATCCTGATCCGGGTCCGCCCCGGTCAGGCCGATGAAGGCGTCGTGCAGGCTGGGCTCGCGCATCTGGAAGGTGCGCACATCCAGGCCCTGGACGAAGGCCGCCTTCAGCGCCTCCTGTCCCGCGCCGCCCGCTTTCAGGGTCGCCCGGATGCGGCGCGTTTCGCCCAGATCCTCGCTCTCCACCGAGACCACGCCCGGCAGGGCCGCGACGACGTCCGGCGCGATGGCGCCTTCCAGCTCCAGATAGCGCGGCGCCGTGGCCCGCGCCTCATCCACCGTGCCCTCGAACGCCTTCTGCCCGCCCGCGATCAGGACCACCTTGTCGCACAGCCGCTCGGCGTGCTGCATCACATGGGTCGAGAACAGCACCGTGGCCCCCTTCGACGCGATGTCGCGGATCATAACCTCCAGCCCCTGCTGGTTCATGGGGTCCAGTCCGGAGAACGGCTCGTCCAGGATCACGAACTCCGGCTCGTGCGCCAGGGCGGCGATCAGCTGGACCTTCTGGGCCATGCCCTTGGACAGGTCCTTCATCTTCTTGTTCGACGCCTCGCCCAGCCCCTGGGCCTCCAGCATGACCCGGGCCCGGCGGCGGCCCTCGCCCAGCGGCACGCCCTTCAGACCGGCGAAGAAGGCGATGGCGTCCACCGGCGTCATCTTGCGGTACAGGCCGCGCTCCTCGGGCAGGAAGCCGATGCGGTCGCGCACCTTGCGCCCGTCGTTCGCCCCAAGGATTTCCACGCGCCCCGAGGTGGCCGGGGTCAGGCCCAGGATCATGCGGATGGTCGAGGTCTTGCCCGCCCCGTTCGGTCCCAGAAAGCCGCAGATGGACCCCTTGGGAACCTGAAAGCTCAGATCACGCACGGCCTGAAAGGCGCCGTACCGCTTGCTGACATCCGTAAGTGCGAGCGCCGGACCCATGCCGCCTCCCCTGTTCGCGAACACCATGACTAACCCGCTTCTCCGTCGCCCGCCAACCGTGGCCGTTGACGGGACTTGCGCGGCGGCGGATTGTCGATCGGGGCTTTCAGGGAGAGGGATGTGCTGCGACGAATTCTGGGGACGCTGGCGGGGGTCGTGCTGGCCGTCGTCATCACCAGCCTGTGGGAGATGACCGCCCACTATCTGATGCCGCCGCCGCCCACGCGGCTGGACGTGGCGCCCGGCGCGCCGACCCTGGCCGCGGTCATCGTCGGCTATGGCGTCGCCACCTTTCTGGGCGCCCTGACGGCCGCGCGCCTGGCGCGGGTCGACTGGGCGGCGCTGATCGTGGGCGGGCTGATGATGGCGTCCGTGATCGCCCTGGTGGTCCTGATGCCCCACCCGCTCTGGTTCCCGGCCCTGTCCCTGGCGGTGATGGCGGTGGCGACCTTCGCGGCGCGACACCTGAGCCTGGGGATGGGCGCGTACAGTCCGTCAGCGGCCTTTGACCAATCAACCTGACGAGGCGACGCGCCTGATTAGACGAATCCTGCGTGTGAACCATGCAGGTGAACACGGCGCTGTCTCGATATATCAGGCGCAACTGCGCGGCCTGAACAAGGCGGATGGCGAACTCGGCGCATGGCTGAATGAGACGCTGGATCATGAACTGCGTCACCGGACAGCTTTCCAGGACGCCATGCCGCAGCGGGGCGCCAAACCTTGCCGCGCCCTGGTGATATGGAAAAGCGGAGGAAGTCTTCTGGGGTGGCTCTCTTCGGCCTTCGGAAGAGTCGGCGTGCTGGTCTGCACGCAAGCCGTAGAAGAGACGGTTCACCGTCATCTGCTGGAGCAGATCAGCTTCCTTGACCGCGCAGATCCCGAACTGGCTGATATCGTCCGGGATATCCTCAAGGAGGAAGTGGATCATCTCGTCTATGCGCGTGATCGCCTTCCACAACGCTCACTGGTTCTGCGTATGGCTCGAGCGCTTGTCAGCCTGGCCACCGAAACCCTTATCGCCATATCGACCAGAGGCGACTCATTCAGACTGCGCCACGACCTGAAAGACGCAGCCTAACCCCGCGCCCGGTCGCCCGGGATGCGCACCGCGAACTCGCGGCCCAGATAGTTGGCGGGGTTCAGACGCGCGCCGCCCCGGCGAATCTCGAAATGCAGGTGCGGGCCGGTAGAGTAGCCGGTGGAGCCCACCTTGCCCACGACCTGACCGGCCGCCACCTCGGCACCGGTCTGCACGTCCACGGCGCTCATGTGGGCGTAGAAGCTGCGCAGGCCGTTGGGGTGGCGCACCTCCACATAGCGGCCATAGCCAGCGCGGTCATAGCCCACGGCCGTGACCACGCCCTCGGACGTAGCCAGCACCGGGGTGCCCGTGGGCGCGGCGATGTCGATCCCGGCGTGATGGCGGGCGCCGGGCTCGCCCGCCAGACGGCGGGTCCCGAAGCGCGAATTGATGGGATGGCTCTTGATGGGAAGGTCGAAGCTGATGATGCGGACGGGCGGACCCATGTCCTTGGCCTCGGCGATCAGGGGCGGGGCCATGGGCCGCTCCGCCACGGGCTTGTCCACCGCCACGGCCACATGCATGGCCTGAGGCGCGGCGGCCATGGCCATCACGGCGACGGCCGCCAGACCGAGGGTCTGGCCGGAATGGGTGAGGAAAGACCTCGCAGTCGGCAATAGTCGTCGCAAGCGGCGGCTCCGTCGGCGGCGTGACAAGCTCGTAAAAGCTCGATGGAAAGATCGCCGCGCGGGTCTCCGAGAGACCCGAAACCTCCGATCAGGAGGTCGGCGACCTGATCGAGGGGGCGTTGTGCGGGGCCGATGGGGCCATTTATGGGCGCCGCCTGCGACAGACCGCCGCACCGGCGCAACCTTTTGGCGCCCTCGCAGAAACGGCGGAGAGCGCGAAGCCCTCCGCCGTCTGTTCTTTAATCCTGCGCGATCAGAACGGCAGGCTGAGGGTGATCGCCCCCACGTGGCTGTCGGCCGCCTCCGCAAACCGGCCGCGATAGCCGATGTCCAGGTTCATCCGCTCGCCCAGGCGCGCGGTGACGCCCAGATTGACCATGACCTGCTCGGACAGCGGGTTGTCGAAGGCCGTGGACAGGGCCTGGGCCGGATTGGCGGCCAGGCCGACCGTCACCGGATCGGCGTCGTCGTTGATCAGATCGCGATAGCCGCCCTCGGCGTAGAATCCGAAGGCCGGGCCGCCCCCTTCCAGTCGCAGGGCCACCTCGGCCGTGACGCCCTCCACTGTGCGGTCGGCGATGTCGTGGCGGGCGGCGGGGCCCTGCTCCACATAGCCGTCCAGATCCGCGCTGACCCAGGCCAGGGCCGCACGCGGCGACAGGGCCAGGCCGCCCATCTCCATCCAGGTCCCCGCCTGCAGGCGGGCGCCGGTGGTCACGGCCCGGGTCTTGCCCGTGTGAACCACGGGGGTCAGGGCGGTGAGGCGGTTGATGTCATCGAACCGGTCGCTGGACACGCCGATCACGCCGTTGACGAACACGTCGCCCGAGCGCCAGCCCGCCCACAGGTCCGCGCTGACGGTTTCGATGTCCGCCGTCAGGCGGCCGGCGGTCAGATCGCCCTGGTCCAGGCCCAGGCCCACGCCGAAGCGCCAGCTGGACGACGGCATGGCCTCCAGCTGGAAGCGCGCGCCCCAGGTCTCGGTCTCGGCCGCGGCGATCGCGCCCCGGGCGTCGAATTCGGTCTGGTCATAGACCACCCCGGCGGTGACCCCGCCGGAGCCTTCGGTCCAGCCCTCGCGTCCGGACAGGCGGGCGGAACCGTCCTCCATCGCCCGCTCGCGGTGGCGGAAGGCGGTCTCGCCCAGCACCGTGGTCTGAGCCCCCGCGTCGCCGTAGTACATGTAGTCCAGCGCCAGATTGGCCAGGGCCCGGTGTCCTGTCGCCGTCGGGTGGACCCCGTCAAAATAGAAATAGCTGTCCGGATTGGCGCAGACCGTGAAGGTCGTCTGGTTGAAACAGGCGTCGGTGGCGTTGGTCACCCCGAACAGGCCGGGATTGGCGGCGAAGAAGGCCGAGGCCGTCTCCAGATCCACAAGGATGATGTTGCTGTTCGTGTTGGCGGCGGCGGCGGCGAACAGCCCCTGCCTCAGGGCCGCGTTGAAGGTCGATGTGGCGCCCCCCGCCAGATTCTGGGCAGGGCCGCCCCGGAACTGGGGTGTGGCGGCCAGGCTGGGCAGGTTCGAGACCAGCACCGTCCCGGCGCCCGCGCCGGCGATGGCGTTCACCAGCCCGGTGATCTCGTTTGCCGCGTCGATGGACTCCAGCGTCAGATAGCCGAGCGGGTCAGCCATCGGCACCGTGCTGATCGTTCCCAGAGCCTGGAAGATGTTGTTGGCGCCGCCCAGCACGCTGACCAGATCGCCCGATCCGAACGTGCCGCCGTTCGCCAGATAGGCCTGGAGCTGCACCTGCATGCCAGGCGGGCTCATGGCCGCATCTGTGCGCGCGCCGCCGAAGGCGTAGTTGACGCTGCCCGCGGTCGTGCCGAAGCCGGTGGCGTCAAAGCCCAGCAACTCGGTGAAAACGCGTCCGTTCGAGAATCGCCCCTGCCAGTAGAACGCCGCCGGGGGCTGCGTCCCGCCGGTAAAGCCGAACAGGTTGCCGTTGTCGCTCAGGCTGTCGCCGAACACGACCAGACGGTCATAGGACTGGGCTTGCGCCTGCGGCGGCGCCAGCATCACGGCGCCCAGAACAGCGGCGAGCGCGGCCGCCGAAACGGTTTGACGAGACATGATCTTCCTCCCTCGACCGTCAGTATGCGGTCGTTGCCGGCACTGTGCGCCGCTCAGCGGCGGACGCAAGATGCCGCAAGGGAAGGTTCAGTGCAGAATCCGGAACCGCAGGGTCCCGGGAATAGCCTTCAGATCGGCCAGCAACGCGCGGTCGTAATCCCGGTCCACGTCGGCGATGACATAGCCGGTGCGCTCGTCGGTCTTCAGGTGCTGGGCCAGGATGTTCAGCCCCGCATCCGCCAGCACCCGGTTGATGGCCGCCAGCACGCCGGCCTGATTGCGGTGGATGTGCAGCAGCCGGTGCCCGCCCGTCACCTCGGCCAGCTGCACATTAGGCAGGTTGACGCTGAACGTGGTGTCGCCCCGGTTCAGATAGCCCAGCACCCGCTCGGCGGCGAAGTCGGCGATGGCCTCCTGGGCCTCCTCGGTCGAACCGCCGATGTGCGGCGTCAGGATGACGTTCTTCAGGCCCATCAGCGGGCTCTCGAACGGATCGTCATTGGTGCGCGGCTCCTCGGGGAATACGTCCACCGCCGCCCCGGCCACCCGGCCCGAGCCCAGCGCCTGGGCCAGGGCCCCGATATCCACCACATGGCCCCGCGACAGGTTCAGCAGCAGGGCGCCCGGCTTCATGCGCGCGAACTGCTGCGGCCCCATCAGACTGGTGTTCGTCAGGCGCCCGTCCACGTGCAGGCTGACCACGTCCGCCTCGGCCAGCAGGGCGTCCAGCGACCGCAGCCGCCGCGCATTGCCCAGCGCCAGACGCTCCACCACGTCGTAGAACACCACCCGCATGCCCAGGGCCTCGGCCAGCACCGACAGCTGCGAACCGATGGCTCCGTAGCCCACGATGCCCAGGGTCTTGCCGCGCAGTTCGCGCGAGCCGGCCGCCGACTTGTTCCATTCTCCCCGGTGCATGGCGGCGGACTTGTCGACCACGTCGCGCATCAGGGTGACCGTAAGCCCGATGGCCAGTTCCACCACCGAGCGGGTGTTTGAATAGGGCGCGTTGAACGCCGCAACGCCCCGGTCAGCCGCCGCCTCAAGATCGATCTGGTTGGTGCCGATGCAGAAGGCCGCCACGGCCATCAGCTTGTCCGCCGCCTCCAGCACCCGCGCCGACACATTGGTCTTGGAGCGCACGCCCAGCACATGCACGCCCTTGATCCGCTCGATCAGGGCGTCCTCGTCCAGAGCCCCCTTCAGGGTCTCGACCGAGTATCCCTCCTCGCGCAGCCGCTGCACGGCCAGGGGGTGGATGTTCTCCAGCAGCAGGATCTTCATGCGGCTGCGCGGAAACGACCAGCGTCCGCTCAGGCCCTCGGCGTGCAGCACCTCGTCCAGCGAGCGCGCCTCGGCGTCCGCCGCCGCCACCACCGGCTCGCGCCGCACCACCTCTGTAAAGGCGTAGAACCGGTCCACGACCCCGGCCTTCTTCATCACCGCGTCGTTCCAGCCGTCGCCGATCAGGATGACCGGCCCCGGCAAATTCAGCGCTTTCAGCGCCTCGGCCTTGCCGCCCTCCCGTGACAGGGGGTTGGCCTCGTCCACCCCGGTGACCCGGCCCTCTTCGTCATAGAGCAGGTCGTTGGCCAGCACCCGCTCGGGCGCGATTCCCAGTTCGGCCGCCACCGGGGCGATGATCTCGCGGAAGCCGCCCGAGACGATGATGATGCGCCCGGCGTTCTCGGCGAAGAAGCGCGCATTGCGGCGCACCGACGGGGTCAGCTCGCCCAGGATGCGGTCGGCCAGGGCCTCCACATGGCTGCGGGTCAGCTGCAGCAGCTCCAGCCGCCGCTTCAGCGCCTCGCCGAAATCGATGTCCCCGGCCATGGCCTGGTCGGTCAGGCGCGCCACCCGGATGCGGATGGCCTCCGCCTCGGCGGATTCGCTCAGCACCAGGTCGGCCAGCGCATCCAGCGTCTCCACCTTGACCAGGGTGGAGTCAAAATCCAGCACGACGAAAGGGGCGGCTGCGGAAGCGGAAGACGGCGAAGCGTTCATTCCGTTTCTTTAGCCGCCCCTTCGCGGGTGCAGCAATGCACGGACGCCCCTATTTCAGGCGAGTCCGGGGCATTTTTTCTCTAGCGAGCGCTCAGCGGTCCTGCGCGCGGTGGTGCTCCAGCGCCGCGGCGCCCACGGCGGCCGCGATGGTGGCCAGCGCCAGAAGCGCCCCGCCCTCGCGGGCGTGGTCCTTGGCGAAGCGGCCCGTGCGCACCGCCCCGTCCCGGGCCATGCGGCCGGTCTTGCGGGCGCCGGCCTCGATCTCTTCGGCGGGGAAGGCCTCGGCGGCGCGGTCGAACCAGCGGCGGGCGTCCCTGGCGGCGCGGCCGCTCCAGTCCTCGGCGTCATCGCGCACCCGGTCGCTCCAGCGGCCCAGACGATCGCCCATGCTGGGCTGGCGGCGCCAGTTGCGCGGATCGACCCGCGAACGCAGGCGCTCATAGCGGGTCGGGCCGCTGCGCTGGGTCAGAAGCACGGCTGCGACGCCGGCCAGGGCGATCAGGGCCAGGCCGCCTCCGGTGACGCCGGGGTGCATGCGGGCCTGGGCCAGAAGGCTGGACTGTCGAACCATGGGATAATGAACCTCTTCATAGAGACCGTCCTCCGTCGGGTCATAGAGCCCGTCGTCATAGGTCTGATAATCGGCGCGCCGATCACGCATCATCGAGGGTCCGAAGCGCGCGAGCAGCGGTTCCGCCACACCGGGGAACACCGCATAGAACGCAGCCAGGACCGATGCGCTCCCGCCCACCGTGATTTCCCGCGTCGAATGGGTGGCGCAGTGCAGGATGGCGTCCGCCACCACATGGGCCGCATAGACCGGCTGGGGGTTGCGCACCGCCTCGCCGGTCAGATTGCGGGCGTGGCGCGGATAGGGCGTGTCCACCGCCGCCGGCTTGACCAGCGACACCTTCACCGGCGCGCCTTCGCGCAGCATCTCGATGCGCAGCGAGTTGGTGAACCCCTTCACCGCATGCTTGGACGCTGCGTAAAGGCCCTGCACCGGGAATGGCGCATCCGAAAGGCTCGACCCCACATTGATGATCGTCCCGCCGCCCGGCCGCGTGCGCAGATGCTCCACCGCGATGATCGACCCGTTCACCACGCCCCAGTAGTTGGTGTCGAACAGGCGCTTGTGATCCTCCAGCGTCGTCTCGCGGATGGGGCCGTAGATGGAAACCCCGGCGTTGTTCACCCAGGTGTCGTAACCGCCGAACATCCGACGGCAATTCTCCGCCGCCTCGGCCAGGGCGTCATGGTCCGCCACATCCGCCACCGCATAGGCGCAGCGCCCGCCTTCAGCCTGAATCTCCTCGCAGAGCGCCTTCAGATCGGTCTCGCTGCGCGCGATCAGGAACACACACGCCCCGGCCCTGGCCGCCCGGCGCGCCGTGGCCAGGCCGATGCCGGAGGTGGCGCCGGTGATGACGATGGCCTGCTTCGAAAGGGGCTTCAGCCTGGGCTTGCGGGACATGGATGGCCTTGTGAACACGTCGGAATCGGAACGGCCCGCCCAGCCGGCGGGTTCCGCCCTCTTACCACGAGGGCGTGAACACACTATCTGACGCCGTCCGTCGACAACCAGAGGATTTGACGCCGTGAGCGCCGCCGCGCCCCTTTCCGCCCACCCAGACGACCTGGCCGCCGCCTTCCAGATCGAGGGCTGGCCCGTGCGCGGCCGTCTGGTCCGCATGGGCCCGGCTGTGGACGCCATCCTGTCGGCCCATGACTATCCCGAGCCCGTGGCCGCCCTGCTGGGCGAAGCCTGCGCCCTGGCCGCCCTGGTGGGCTCCGCCCTGAAGTTCGAGGGCCGTCTGATCGTCCAGGCCCAGGGCGACGGCCCGGTCCGCTATGTGGTCGCCGACTATGACACCGCCGGGACCCTGCGCGGCTACTGCCGCTTTGATCCCGACGAGGTGGCAGAGGCGTCGAAGGGCTTCGCCCGGCCCGGCGCCAAATCCCTTCTGGGCGACGGCGTTTTCATCATGACCCTGGACCAGGGGGAGCACATGGCGCGCCATCAGGGCGTCACCCCCATCGAGGGCGAAACCCTGGCCCTGTGCGCCGAGACCTATTTCGCCCAGTCCGAACAGGTGCCCACCCGGGTCAACCTGGCCGTGGGCCGCGTGACCACCGCTGCGGGCCAGAGCTGGCGCGCGGGGGGAGCCATGATCCAGCTGATCGCAGGGGACGAGACCCGTGGCTCCACCGAAGAGGTATGGGACCGCACCCGCGCCCTGTTCGCCACCCTGGGCGACGACGAGCTGGTCGACCCGACCATCAGCGCCGAAACCCTGCTGTTCCGCCTGTTCCACGAGGACGGCGTCCGGCTGGAAGACCCGCTGGCCCTCGCCGCCGTCTGCCGCTGCACGCCCGAGCGCGTCACCGGCATGCTGCGCGCCTTCCCCGAGGACCAGCGCGCCGAAATGGTCGAGGACGACGGCAAGATCCGCGTCACCTGCGAATATTGCTCGACCACCTACGAGATCGCACCCGAGAGCGTGTGACGATCAGAGAATGAAGCGGCTGAGGTCGGCGTTCTTCGCCAGATCGCCGACCTTTTCACGCACCATCTCCCCGTCGAAGGTCAGGGTCTGGCCCGACAGATCGGAGGCCTTGAAGCTGGTCTCTTCCAGCACCCGCTCGATCACGGTCACGAGACGGCGGGCGCCGATGTTCTCCACCGCGCCGTTGGCCGCCACCGCCGCGTCGGCCATGGCCTCGACGGCGTCCTCGGTGAAAATCAGGGTCACGTCCTCGGCCGCCAGCAGGGCCTGGTTCTGACGGATCAGATTGGCCTCGGGCTCGGTCAGGATGCGCTTGAAGTCGTCGCGGGTCAGGGCCTTCAGCTCGACCCGGATGGGCAGACGGCCCTGCAGCTCGGGCAGCAGGTCCGAAGGCTTGGCCACGTGGAACGCGCCCGAGGCGATGAACAGCACGTGGTCGGATTTCACCGGCCCGTACTTGGTTGAAACGGTGGTCCCCTCGATCAGGGGCAGCAGGTCGCGCTGGACCCCCTCGCGGCTGACGTCGGCGCCGGAGCGGTCGGACTTCGCCGCCACCTTGTCGATCTCGTCCAGAAAGACGATGCCCTCGTTCTCGGCCAGCATCACGGCCTCGCGGGTCAGGCTGTCCTGATCCAGCAGCTTGTCGCTTTCCTCGGTGGTCAGGGGCGCCCAGGCGTCCCGGACCTGCAGCTTGACCGGTTTGGTCTTGCCGCCGCCCATCTTGCCCAGCATTTCCGACAGGTTCAGCACGCCCATGCCGGCGCCGCCGGGCAGGTCGATGTTCTGGAACGGCGAGGTGGTGTCCGCCAGCGCCAGCTCGATCTCCTTGTCGTCCATCTCACCCGCGCGCAGCTTCTTCTTGAAGGCGTCGCGAGTGACCGGCTGCGAGCCCGGTCCCACCAGGGCGTCCAGAATGCGCTCCTCGGCGGCGGCCTCGGCCTTGGCCTTCACCCCCGCCCTGCGGTCGTCGCGCACCATCACCAGGGCGGCCTCCACCAGATCGCGCATGATCTGGTCCACGTCGCGGCCCACATAGCCCACCTCGGTGAATTTGGTGGCCTCCACCTTCAGGAACGGCGAGCCCGCCAGTCGCGCCAGACGCCGGGCGATCTCGGTCTTGCCCACGCCCGTGGGGCCGATCATCAGGATGTTCTTGGGGGTGATCTCGTCGCGGATGTCCTCGGGCGCGCGCTTGCGGCGCCAGCGGTTCCTCAGGGCCACGGCCACGGCGCGCTTGGCGTCATGCTGGCCCACGATGAAGCGGTCGAGTTCGGAGACGATTTCGCGGGGAGAAAGGTCGGTCATGGGCTTCACATAGGCGCTGTGGAAGCGCAACGGGAGGGGGCATGCATCCAACCGGTCGCTGAACGGTTAAGCTGACCACCCTGCAACGCCGCCCATCTGGAGTCTCATGACCAAGACCGCTCGCACCGCCCTCATCGAAATCCGCAATCCGACGCTGAAGGACGTGCCGCGCATCTACGACCTGGTCCAGCGCGTCTACGGCAACAGCGGCTACACCCGGGGCATGCTGCAGGGCCAGGTGGCCGCGTTCCGGGAGGGCCAGTTCATCGTCGAATACGAGGGCGACCTGGTGGGCTACGCCGCCGGCTTCCGGATCGACGAGAAGACCGCCATGGGCCCCCACACCTGGGACGAGATCACCGGCGGCGGCTACGCCTCGCGCCATGACCCCAACGGCGAGTGGCTGTACGGCATGGAGGTGTGCGTCGATCCGGACGCCCGCCGCCTGCGCATCGGCCAGCGCCTCTACGACGCCCGCCGCGAGCTTTGCGAACATCTGGAGCTCAAGGGCATCGTCTTCGGCGGCCGCATGCCGGGGCTGGACCGCAAGAAGAAGACCTATCCCTCGCCCGAGGAGTATCTGGACGCGGTCACGGCGCGAAAGGCCAAGGACCCGGTGGTCGCCTTCCACCTGCGCGCCGGCTTCGAGGCCATCGGGGTGCTGAAGGACTATCTGCCCGCCGACCGGCAGTCCATGGGCCACGCCACCCACATGATCTGGCGCAATCCCTATTACCCCGAGGAGCGGGGCACCAAGGGCGCGGTGTTCGCCTCCAAGGAAAACGTGCGCGTGGCCACGGTGCAGTTCCAGGCCCGGCGCGTGACCTCCTTCGAGGACTTCATGCACAACGTCGAATACTTCGTCGACGTGACGGCGGACTATCGCTCCGACTTCGTGGTGTTCCCCGAGCTGTTCACCCTCCAGCTGCTGGCCCTGGAGGAGAAGAAGCTGAACCCGGCCGAGTCCATTGAGGCCCTGACCCGGTACACGCCGCGGTTCGTGGAGGAGATGTCGAAGCTGGCCATCAGCTACAACATCAACATCATCGGCGGCTCGCACCCCACCCGAACCGACGACGGCGAAATCCAGAATGTTGCGTATGTCTTCCTGCGCGACGGCTCGGTGCACGAGCAGGAGAAGATCCACCCCACCCCCAACGAGCGGCACTGGTGGAACATCAAGGGCGGCGACATGGTCCACGCCATCCCCACCGACTGCGGGCCGATCGGGGTGCTGATCTGCTATGACTCAGAGTTCCCCGAACTGGCGCGGCGGCTGGTGGACGAGGGCGCGCGCCTGCTGTTCGTGCCGTTCTGCACCGACAACCGTCAGGGCTATCTGCGGGTCCGCTACTGCTCGCAGGCCCGGGCCATCGAGAACCAGTGCTACGTCATCCTGTCGGGCAATGTGGGCAATCTGCCCAATGTCGAGAACATGGACATCCAGTACGCCCAGTCCTGCATCCTGACCCCGTGCGACTTCCCCTTCGCCCGCGACGGCATCGCCGCTGAGGCGACCGAGAATGTGGAGACGGTGACCGTGGCCGATCTGGACCTGTCCGACCTGGCCTGGGCCAAGGCCCAGGGCACGGTCCGCAACCTGCGCGACCGCCGCTTCGACCTCTACAAGACCGTGTGGAGCGACAAGGGCTAGGTGGTCATCGCCCGGGAGGATGGGCGGTCGCTGCGTCGGTGCGGCAGGCCGGCCGCCTCCGCGGCGAGCCGACGTGAGCGTCGAAGCGAGCGAACCGGAGGCGACCTGAGTCGTTGGCTCCTACACCCCAACAGACGGAGACCGACATGGGCCAGCTGGTCGATGGAAAATGGCGCGCAGACGACGCCTTCGCCGACGAAACGGACGGGCGCTTCAAGCGCAAGGAGAGCCAGTTCCGCAACTGGGTGACCGCTGACGGCGAACCGGGCCCCTCCGGAGAAGGCGGCTTCAAGGCCGAGGCGGGTCGGTACCACCTGTATGTCAGCCTGGCCTGTCCCTGGGCGCACCGCACCCTGATCATGCGGGCGTTCAAGGGTCTGGAGGCGATGATCGACGTCTCCACGGTCCACTGGCTGATGCGGGACAAGGGCTGGACCTTCTCTCCGGGTCCCGGCGTGACCGGCGATCCGCTTCGCGGCGCCGACTATCTGCATCAGGTCTATACGGCGGCCGACCCCGGCTACACCGGCAAGGTCACCGTCCCTGTGCTGTGGGACAGGACCCGAAAGACCATTGTCTCCAATGAGTCCGCCGACATCATCCGCATGTTCAACACCGCCTTCAACGACGTCGGCGCGGCGGCGGGCGACTACTACCCTGAGGACCTGCGGCCCGAAATTGATGCCCTGAACGACCGCATCTATCCGACGCTCAACAACGGCGTCTATCGCGCCGGGTTCGCCGCCAATCAGGACGCCTACGACGAGGCGATCGGTCCGCTGTTCGATACGCTGGACTGGCTCGAAGAGCGGCTGACGGGGTCAAGATGGCTGACCGGCGACCGCCTGACCGAAGCCGACATCCGCCTGTTCACCACCCTTGTGCGCTTCGATCTGGTCTATCACGGCCACTTCAAATGCAACCTGCGCCGCATCGTCGACTATCCGGCCCTGTGGCGCTACGTGCGCGCCTTCCACGACCTTCCGGGGGTCGCCGGAACGATCAATGTGGAGCACATCAAGCGGCACTACTACGAGAGCCACCGCCAGATTAATCCCTCCGGCGTGGTGCCCCGGGGGCCGTTGATCGCCTTCCGCTAGTCTGTCTGGTCGGCGCGGCTGATCGCGTCGTTCATGTCCTGGAGCATGCGGCGGAGTTCGGCGATCTGCTGAGCCGTGATCGGCAGCTGGCGGACCACCTCCCGGCGGACGGTCAGAAGCTCGTCGCGCAGGGCGGTAGCCCTGGCGGTGGGGGCCACCCACACCCGTCGCTCGTCCTGCTTATCCCGTTCCCGCGACAGCAGGCCCGCCGTTTCCATCCGTTTCACGAGCGGCGTCAGCGAGCCCGTGTCCATGGAGAGGCGCTCACCCAGCTCTCCCATGGTCGCCGGGCGCTCGAACTCCCACAGGGCGATGAGCACCAGATACTGCGGATGGGTGAGGCCCAGCGGCGTCAGCAGCCGTCTGTAGAGACGGGTGATGAGGCTGCTGCTGGTCTGCAGGGCCAGACAGAGCTGCTGGTCCACATGAAGTTCGGTGAAATCCGGAGCGCCGTTCGGACGCCCTGACTGGGCGTTCATGCCGCCGCCGCTGTGCAAAATCTACTCATACTGAATTACTTTAAGTCGTACTTGATATAATCAGTGTTAATGTTTTCCGGTCAGCTTCGCCGTGGGCGCTCATATTCACGCCCGCGCGGAGATGAACCATGTTCAGGTTTCGGCCAAGTAACCATACTGCCGATCTCGCCGCCACGGCGGAGATGACAAGTCTGGTCGCGGCGTTTCATCGCTCCCAGGGGGTGATCGAGTTCGACCTCGATGGAACGATCCGTGACGCCAACGCCAACTTCCTTTCTGTCGTCGGCTACGCGCTTGCTGATATTCAGGGCCGCCACCACAGCATGTTCGTGGACCCGTTGGAGGTGGCCTCGCCCGCCTACGCCGACTTCTGGCGCCGGCTGAACGCGGGGGAGTTCTTTGTCGACAAGTTCGTTCGCTACGGCAAGAACGGACGCCGGGTGGTGATCGAGGCTTCCTACAACCCGATGCTGGATGCGGACGGCGCGCCCTACAAGGTGGTCAAGTTCGCCACCGACGTCACAGCCATCGAGGACGAGCGCGAGCGGCGCGAGCAGGCGGACCGCGAGGCGGCCGAAACACAGGCAGCCGTGGTGGCGGGGCTGGGCCGCGGCCTGTCCGCCATGGCCGACGGCGACCTGTCCTATCGCATCGTCGAGACCTTCCCCGGCGACTACGCCGGCCTTCGCGACGACTTCAACCAGGCCATGACGGCCCTGGATGAGGCGCTCGGGATTATCCGCAGCAACGCCGGGACCATCCAGTCGGGCGCCAACGAAATCAGCAGCGCCGCCGAGGATCTGTCGAGCCGTACAGAACGTCAGGCGGCGGCCCTGGAAGAGACGGCTGCGGCTCTCGACCAGATCACGGCAACGGTGCAGAAGACCGCGGAGAACGCCAGGGCCACCGACACCGTTGTCGGCGCCACCCGCGCCCAGGCAGAGACTGGCGGCGAGGTCGTCCGGCGCGCCATCGAGGCCATGGTGGAGATCGAACAATCCTCGGATCAGATCGGCGAAATCCTTGGGGTGATCGACGAAATCGCCTTCCAGACCAATCTGCTGGCGCTCAACGCCGGCGTCGAGGCGGCCCGCGCCGGTGATGCGGGCAGGGGCTTCGCCGTCGTCGCCTCAGAAGTGCGCGCCCTGGCCCAGCGGTCGGCGGAATCGGCTCGCCAGATCAAGGCGCTGATCTCCACCAGCGGCGCCCAGGTCAAGAACGGCGTGGGCCTTGTGCGGCAGACGGGCGAGGCCCTGACGGGCATCGCGGATGGCGTTCATACGGTGACCACCCTCATGACCGAGATCCGGGCCTCCACCCAGGAACAGGCGGTCGGGCTGGGGGAGGTCAACAGCGCGATCAACGCCATGGACCAGGTCACCCAGCAGAACGCCGCCATGGTCGAGGAGTCCACCGCCGCCAGCGTTTCTCTCAGCCGCGACGCATCCGAAATGGCGCAACTGGTCGGGCACTTCCAGGTCAGCGTGGACTCCGTGGGCCGGGATCCAACCCCGGGCTCGACGCAAGGCCGCAGTTCGCAGATCCAGCCCCTCAAGGGCCGATCATCGCCGTCGGCTCCAGCCGACGCCAAACCCCGCCTGGCGACCGTGGGCGGCGCGGCCGCCGCCTTGTCGGAATGGGAGGCTTTCTGACACCAGACGACGACGGCGAAATCCGGCTGGCGCAGGCCGCCCGCCCGCCCGCCCGCCCGCCCGCCAGCGGGTTAAGTGTGATTGCGCGGTCGGACCATCCCCTGTCTGCACCCCCTCCCCTTCAGATGCTGTAGAGTCGGAAATCGCTGCACCACCGGAGGTGATTTCAGACTATTCAGACGATTCAGACCCTTTTTTAGCCCCGGAGTCTGAAAGCCCTACCCGGGCCGGTCCTGGTCAACCGCAGTGATTTCAACGTCCTGGCCGGCCACCACCGCGACGTCTCCCACACGCTTGCCCATCAGGGCGCGGGCCAGGGGCGAGACGTGCGACACCGACCCCTTCGCCGGATCGGCCTCATCCTCGCCGACGATGCGCCAAGTCTGCACCCGCCCGTCCTCGCGCTCGATGGCCACCGAGCCGCCGAAACGCACGGCGCCGTCCGCCGTCGTCTCCACCAGCTGCGCATTGCCGCGGCGGGCGGACCAGTAGCGCAGATCGCGGGTGGCCCGGGCCATGGCGGTGCGGTCCGCCTCGATGTCGCCCCTGGCCTGGGCGGCGGCGTAGGCGGTGCGGGCCGAGGCCAGTTCGGCGTCGATCATGGCCAGGCCTTCAGGCGTGACCAGATTGGGGTGGGTCGAGACGGGGCGATCGGGAAGATCGGCGGCTGTGGCCTCCAGATCCTCCTCGCGGGTGAAGGCGACGCTCATGGCCGCGCCCGGTGGCGATGGTTCAATGTCATGTCAGGGAAAGGAACAGTCTGCGGACAGGTTCCGCCGTCAGCTGCGCCACTCCTGGATGATCTCGTCCGACCCGATGGGGGCGAAGGCCACATAGTCCCGGCGGATCCGAATGACGCACAGGGGCCGCTGGTCCGGTCCCGCGCTCTGGCACCGGACGGGGCGCCCGTCGGCGAAGGCGCCCAGGCGTCCCTCGACGATCAGGTGGAAGCCCGTGGGCCGCTCCAGGGTCTCGCCTTCGGCGGCGCGGACGGCGGCCTGCCAGGGTCGCCCGCCCCGCTGGTCCACACGCGAGCTGTCGGCGCCGAAGAAGGCGGCCAGGCCCACGGTCTGCGGCGAGGCGGCGGGGGCGCCGCCCAGCGGGTCGACCCGGATCGGCGGGCAGGCGTCGCTGGCCATCCACGGCCGCGGGATCCAGAAGCCTTGGACCGCGTCATAGGGCCCGCCGCCCAACTGGGCCACAAACCCCGTCTCGGTCCAGTTCTCGGGCCGGGCCGACAGGCGGATGGTGGCGCCGTCGTCGGCGTACTCCCACCAGGCCCAGGCGTCGGATCCCGCTTCCCGCGGCCCGAAGCAGCCGAAAGGAATGCGGACCCGGAAATTCCGTCCGACCAGGGCGGCCTGGCCTTCCGGAACCGGCTCGCCGGCGGCGTAGGCGGACGCCGCGGCCTCCGCCATGTCCAGCAGCTGGGCCCGGGTCAGCGCGGGCGGCGGCAGCGGGATGGTCGGGGTCTGGACCGGCTCCACCGTCTCGGGATCCTGCGTCGGCTCCGGCGTCTCGACCGTCTGATTGGCGCGCAGCAGCATCACGCCCACCGCGCCCAGAATCATCACGAACACGACCGCCGCCAGGATCAGCCGCAGGCGGTTCGGATTGGATGGCGAGCTCGACATGGCCGAACCCTAGCACAGACTTTGCGTTGCGACAGTGTGATCACGGAACGGAGTGTTGACGTCGGGCTCCGGGTCTGTGTCCTGATCCCATGACCTTCGAACAACTGCTCGCCCTGGTGATTCTGGCGGCCGTGGTGGCCGCCCTGATCCATGGCAAGGTGCGCGCGGATGTGGTCGCCCTGACCGGCGCCGCTGCGCTGCTGGCCACCGGCGTGCTCCGGCCGGTGGAGGTCCAGGGCGCCTTCGCCAGCCCGGCGATCATCACCCTGGCCTCCCTGTTCGTCATCGCCTACGCCATTGAGCTGTCTGGCCTTCTGGACTGGGTCATCCAGCGGGGCGTCATTCTGTGCCGGCGCATCGGGGCCCTGGGGCTGTGGCTGGCCATGATCCTGTGCGGCGCGGGCTCGGCCTTTCTCAACAACACCCCCATCGTGGTGCTGGCCGCGCCGGTGGTGCGCGACATGGCCGAGTCCCTGGGGCACTCGCCCAAACGCTATCTGATTCCCCTGTCCTACCTGACCATCATGGGTGGGGCCTGCACCCTGATTGGCACCTCCACCAATCTGCTGGTCAACGACATGGCCCGAAACGCCGGCCAGCCCGGCTTCGGCATCTTCGAGATAACCCCGGTGGCCCTGGTGATCGGCGCGGCGGGAGCGGCCTACCTGTTCCTGCTGGGCGGCCGGACCCTGGCCAAACATGCGGGCGACGACAGCAATGATGCCGATCAGGATCAGGCGGACTCCGGCGTCGGCTACGTGGGCGACTCCGAACTGTTCGCCGCCCACAGGCCGCTGGACCTGCCCCGCGCCATGGTGTCCGCGGGCGTCTTCATCGGCGTGGTGATCGTCGCCGCCATGGGCTGGGCGCCCATCGCCGCCGCCGCCTTCGCCGGGGCCGTGCTGCTGGTCCTGCTGGGCACCATCAACGCCGACGAGGCCTACCGCGGCCTGCGGCCCGAGGTGCTTCTGCTGATCGCGGGCATGGTCGTGGTGGGTCTGTCCTTCGAGGTCACGGGACTGGCCTCCACCGTCACCGGCGGCCTGATCGGCTTGATCCAGCCGCTGGGCCCGTGGGGCGCCCTGTTCCTGCTCTACGGCTTCGTCCTGCTGTGCACCGAGGTGCTGTCGAACGCCGCCGTGGCGGTGCTGCTGACGCCGCTGGCGGTGGCTCTGGCCGACAGTCTCGGGGTGGACGCCCGGCCCTTCATCGTGGCCGTCATGATGGCCGCCAGCGCCGCCTTCGCCACGCCGTTCGGCTACCAGACCAATGTGCTGGTGTTCCAGATCGGCCGCTACAGCTACATGGACTTCGTGCGCGTGGGCCTGCCCATGAACCTGATCACCTGGGTGGTCGGCGGTCTGGTCATCCCGCTGGTCTTCCCTTTCTGATCATGGCGCGTGTCACCGTCATCGGCGCCGGACCTGCCGGCCTCATGGCCGCCGGGACCCTGGCCTCCGCGGGCCACCGGGTCACGGTGCTGGAGCGCATGCCGTCGGCGGCGCGCAAATTCCTGATGGCCGGGCGGGGCGGGCTGAACCTGACCCACTCTGAACCGATCGCGCTGTTCATGGGCCGCTACGGCGCCGCGCGCGCCCGGCTCCAGCCCTGCATCGACGCCTTTCCCTCCGCCGCCCTGACCGCCTGGGCCGAGGCGCTGGGCCAGCCCGTCTTCACCGGAACCAGCGGCCGCGTCTTCCCCCGCGCCATGAAGGCCTCGCCCCTGCTGCGCGCCTGGCTGGCGCGGCTGGCGGAACAGGGCGTCGAGATCCGCACCCGGCAGGACTGGCGCGGCTGGGACGACCGGGGCCGCCTGATCATCGCCGGGCCTGAGGGCGAACGCGCCGAGGCCCCCGCCGCCGTGGTGCTCGCCCTGGGCGGGGCCAGCTGGCCGCGTCTGGGGTCCACCGGCGACTGGGCCGGATGGCTGACCGCGCGCGGCGTCCCCGTGGCCCCGTTCCGCCCCGCCAACAGCGGCTTCCTGGCCGACTGGAGCCCGACCTTCGTCGAGCGGTTCGCGGGCCAGCCGCTCAAGGGCGCCGCCTACGCCCTCGACGGTCGCACCGTGCGGGGCGAGGCCATGATCGCCGCCTACGGGCTGGAGGGCGGGGCGATCTACGCCCTGTCCGCCCCCCTGCGCGACGCCATCCAGCGCGACGGCGCCGCCGTCCTGACCCTCGACCTGAAGCCGGACCTGACCCTCGCGGCCCTGACCGACCGGCTGGCCCGCCCGCGCGGCTCACAGTCCCTGTCCAACCACCTGAGAAAGGTCGCCGGCCTGTCGCCCGTCGCTATCGGCCTGCTGCGCGAAACCGGCGAGCGTATCCTCCCCAACCCGGCGGAAGCCCCGGCCGCTCTCGCCGCCCGCATCAAGGCCGCGCCCCTGACGCTCACCGGCGTGCAGGGGCTGGACCGCGCCATCTCCAGCGCGGGCGGCGTCGCCTGGGACGCGGTGGACGAGGGCCTGATGCTGAACGCCCTGCCCGGGGTGTTCGTGGCGGGCGAGATGCTGGACTGGGAGGCCCCCACCGGCGGCTATCTGCTGCAGGCCTGCTTCGCCACGGGCGCGACCGCGGGTCGCGGGGCCGCCGACTGGCTGGGCTGAATTCTGGCGTCGGGGTCGACTCCGCTCCTCCCGGCGGGCAGCCTTGGGTTTGATCACTGACCGGACCGGAGAACATTATGTCCCTGCGCCGCGCCCTTGTCCCCGTGCTGTCCGCCGCTGTTCTGACCGCCTGCGCCCAGCCGTCGGACGGCCCCGGGATCGCCGTCGATGCGGATCGCATGAACGACTACGTCCGCGTCCTGGCCTCGGACGAATTCGAGGGCCGCGGCCCCGCCGGACCCGGCGAACAGCCCACGGTCGACTATCTGGTGACGCAGTTCCAGGCCCTGGGCCTGCAGCCCGGCGGCCCGGGCGGCCAGTGGATCCAGACCGTCCCCCTCAGCCGCACGGCCCAGGACGGCCCCGCCACCATCACCGCCTCCGCCGACGGCTGGACCCGGACCCTTGAGCGCGGCCCGGACATTCTGGTCAGCAGCGACCGGCCGGAGACCCGCATCACCGTCATTGACGCCCCGCTGGTCTTCGTCGGCTACGGTGTCAGCGCGCCAGAGCGCGACTGGGACGACTTCAAGGGCGTCGACCTGACCGGCAAGATCATGGTGGTTCTGGTCAACGACCCGGACTTCGAGGTTCCCGAGGACCACCCCACGGCGGGCCTGTTCGACGGGAACGCCATGACCTTCTACGGCCGCTGGGTCTACAAGTTCCAGGAGGCGGCGCGTCAGGGCGCGGCCGGGGTTCTGGTGATCCACGAGGACTCCGGCGCCGGCTACGGCTGGAGCGTGCTGCAGAACTCCGCCCCCGCGCCCAAGCTGGACATCGTGCGCGAGGACCCCAACGCCGACCGCGCCCCATTCCAGGGCTGGATCCAGCGCGAACAGGCCGAGGCCCTGCTGGAGCAGGCCGGTCTGGATTTCGACATGCTCAAGGCCGCAGCCCAGCAGCGCGGCTTCCAGCCGGTGGAGCTGGACGGCGTCACCCTGTCCGTGGACTTCCGCCAGACCGTGGACCGCATCGAGACCCGGAACGTGGTGGCCCGCGTGAACGGCGCCGCGCGCCCGGATGAGACGGTCATCTACGGCGCTCACTGGGACGCCTTTGGCCGCGCCACACCCGATGCGGATGGTGACGACATCTATAACGGCGCGGTGGACAATGCGACCGGCCTGGCCGGTCTGCTGGAACTGGCGCGCCTGTTCGCGGAAGGCCCGCCGCCGGAACGCTCGGTGGTCTTCATGGCCTGGGCGGCGGAGGAGCCTGGCCTGCTGGGCGCCGAGTATTATGCGGTCAATCCGCTGTCGCCGCTGGAGACGACGGTGGCCAACATCAACATGGACTCCTTCCTGCCCGGCGACGCCATCGACCCGCAGGTGGTCATCATCGGCCCGGGCAAGAGCCAGCTGGACGCCATTCTCGAACGCCACGTCCGGGCGGCGGGCCGCACGGTGATTCCCGACCCGGCGCCCCACGCCGGCGCCTTCTACCGCTCTGACCACTTCCCGCTGGCGCGCCGGGGCGTGCCCGCCCTGTTCGCGGCCGCGGACTTCACCGGCCACAACGAGGCCAGTCGCGATTATGTGCAGAACCGCTATCACCAGCCGTCCGACGAGTGGGACGAGACCTGGACCATGGGCGCCGCCGCCGCCAATGTTCAGTTGCTGTTCGATGTGGGGGCCGAGCTGGCCAACTCGGACGTCTGGCCCGAATGGACCGAGGGCGACGAGTTCGAGGCGGTGCGTCAGTCGTCCGCGTCGTCGCGTCGCTAGCGCCCCCTCGCGACGGAGCGTAGAACCGGGTCATGGAAAACCTGTTCGACATCCTGATCCTGCTGGCCATCGGCGCGGTCGCCGTGACCCTGCTCATGGGCATCTATTCGCTCTATCGCGGCGGCGACTTCGCCCGGTCCCATTCCAACAAGCTGATGCGCCTGCGCGTGGCGCTTCAGGCTGTGGCCATCATCCTGCTGGTGGCGGGCATGTGGTGGAAAACCCAGAACGGAGGCTGACCTGCATGGTCGTGCTGAACAAGATCTACACAAAGACCGGCGACGACGGCGCCACCCGGCTGGCCAACGGTGAGCCGGTCTCCAAGTCGGACCTGCGGGTCGAGGCCTACGGCGCGGTGGACGAGCTGAACGCGGTCATCGGCCTGTGCCGCCAGCACACCGCCCAGCATGACCGCATCGACGCCAAGCTGGCCCGCATCCAGAACGAGCTGTTCGATCTGGGCGCCGACCTGGCCACCCCCCACGACCCGCCGCCCAAGTGGGAGGCCCTGCGCATCGTGGCGTCCCAGGTGGAGCGGCTGGAATGCGAGATCGACGAGATCAATGACGCCCTGAAACCGCTGGACAGCTTCATCCTGCCGGGCGGCTCGCCCCTGTCGGCCCATCTGCACATGGCCCGCACGGTCTGCCGCCGCGCCGAGCGCGAGGCCGTGCGCCTGGTCGAGTCCGGCCAGACCGTCACACCCGAGGCGGTGATCTATCTGAACCGCCTGTCGGACCTGCTGTTCGTCGCCAGCCGCCGCGCCAATGCCAATGGGGCTGATGACGTGCTCTGGAAGCCCGGCGCGACGCGCTAGCCCCGCCCCGGCAGGTACTCCAGGGTGAACGCCTCGCGCCAGTCCAGGGCCTGGGGGTAGACCCCCGCCTCCGACGTCACGGCGAAGAAGTCGCGCCAGCGGTCCTCGGTCATGGCGCCGATGCCCATGATGGCCGCGTCGCCGCCCTGAACGATCTGGTTCTCCCTCAGGGCCTCGCGGGCCTGGGCCAGGATCTCGGCGGTCATTTCCGGATTGTCGGCCATGATCAGGGCGTCGGCTTCGGCCGGGTCGCCGTTCAGATAGTCGTGCCAGCCCTCGGCCGAGGCGGCGATGAAGGCCCGCAGGGCCTCGTCATTGTCCCGGGCGAAGGCGTTGGGCGCCAGCACCATGCAGGCGTAGGAGGGATAGCCCTCGTCCGCCAGCAGGAACACCCGCGGCTCGAATCCGCCGACCTGCTCAATCGTGTAAGGCTCACTGGTCAGATAACCCTGCTGCACCGCCCGCTCGTCGGCCAGGAACGGGGCCGGATTGAAGGTGTAGGTGCGCACCTGATCATCGGTGAAACCGTACCGGGCCCGCAGCCACACCCAGAAGGCGTCCCGCGACGCGGTGGCCAGCAGGAACGGCCGCCCGGCCAGATCCGCGATGCCTTCCAGCGCCGGGTCCGGGTGCGCGATCAGCACCTGCGGGTCCTTCTGGAAATAGGCCGCCACCGCCTTCACCGGCGCGCCCTCGGCCACCAGATTCATGGGAATGAAGCTGTTGGACCCCATGCCCAGCTCCACCGCGCCGGAGGCCAGCAACTGGGGCACGTTCACGCCCGGTCCGCCCTGGATGATCTGGACGTTCAGATTGCGCGCCCCGTAGGCCCCCGACGCCAGCGCCTGATAGAATCCGCCGTGCTCGGCCTGGGCCCGCCAGTCGGTGGCGAAGCGCAGACGCACGCGACCCTGTTCGTCCACCGGCGCCTCGGCCCGCCCGCACGCGTAAAGGCCCAGCGCCGAAACGGCGAGGCCGGCGCCGATGACGGCCCTGCGATGCGGAAAACCCATGCGATTCTGTCCCCGGAGATCACGGGGACGTTATGACGGCGGCGTCCGGATTGGAAGCCGGCCTAGTTCCCGTCCCGCTCCAGAAACCGCACCGCGCTCATCACATGGGTGGTCACCCCGATCGGCAGCACCGCTTCGTTGACGTCGAACAGGGGCGAATGGTTTGGCGGCGAGTCGTCCGGATCAACGCCCTCTGGCGTGGCCCCCAGGTGATAGAACACGCCCGGAATCTGCTGCTGATAATATGAGAAATCCTCGGCGATGGTGGTTGGCGGGGTGGCGGCGTCCAGAGCCTCGGCCCCCACCACCTCCTCCAGCACCGGCGCCAGCCAGGCCGACAGGTCCGGGTCGTTGAACACCAGGGCCGCATTCTGGAACACGGTCATCTCCGCCTCGGCGCCGTGGGCGTGGGCCACGTGCTCCACCGCGGCGGTGGCGCGCTCCACCAGATCGTCACGCTGGGCCACGTCGAAGGTGCGCAGGGTGCCGCTCAGGGCCGCGGTGTCGGGAATGATGTTGTAGCGCACGCCCGCGTTCATGGTGGCGATGGTGAACACCGTCGGCGTGGTGGTCGGGTCCACCGTGCGCGCCGTCAGGGTGTTGATGGTGTTGATGATCCCGGCCGAAGCGGCGATCACGTCCACCCCGCGCCAGGGCCAGGCGCCATGGGTCTGGACCCCGGTCAGGGTGATGTCGACCCGGTCCGACGCCGCCATGAAGCCGCGCGGCCGGTAGCGCAGGGTCCCTGCCTCGCCGGGCGTCACATGCAGGCCGAAGATGGCCTGGGGCCGCGGATCATCCAGTCCGCCCTCGGCCAGGATGCGCGCCGCGCCGCCCATGGGCTCGCCCGGAGGCGCCCCTTCCTCGGCGGGCTGGAACACGAAGACGATGGTTCCGGCCAGCTGGTCCTTCATCCCGGCCAGGATCTGGGCCGCGCCCATCAGCATGGCCATGTGCGCGTCGTGGCCGCAGGCGTGGGCCACCGGCACGGTCGCGCCCTGATATTCCCCCGTGGCGGTCGAGGCGAACGGCAGGCTTGTGGCCTCGCGCACCGGCAGGGCGTCCATGTCCGCCCGCAGCGCCACCACCGGCCCGTCTCCGGCGCCCCCGCGCAGGATGGCGATCACCCCGGTGGCCGCTACGCCCGTGCGCACCTCAAACCCCAGGCCGCGCAGGTGTTCGGCCACATACTCGGCCGTGTCGTGCTCTGCGAAGCCCAGCTCCGGGTTGGCGTGCAGATGCCGGCGCCATTCCACCACCTGCGGCTGGATGGCGTCGGCCAGTGCGCGCACCTCACTGGCGGAGATCGGCGACTGGGCGTAGGCAGGGAGGGAAAGGGCGCCCAGCGCCGCCCCCGCCAGCATTCCGACCGCCCATGACCTGCTACGTCCGCGCATTCCCGTCCCTCCTGTTCAGCCCCGCGATCATGGGCGCGGGCGGGCGGGCGGCGCAAGGGCCGCAGGGGCGACGCCCATGAAGCTGAAATCCGAAGCCTTCGGCCTGTTGTTCGCGGTCACCCTGACCGCGGGCGCCGGCAACATGGCGCTGCAGTCGGTGCTGCCCGCCATCGGGCGCGAGTTCGGCCTGGCCGACACCCTGGTGGCTTTCGCCTTCGCCCTGTCGGCCCTGCTGTGGACCGTGGCCTCGCCCTACTGGGCGCGCCTGTCGGACCGATGGGGGCGCAAGCGGGTGATGATGATCGGCCTGACCGGCTTCATCATCTCCATGCTGGGCTTCGGGATCGCGGCCACCCTCGGGCTGGTCCACTGGCTGTCGGCGCCGGTGGCTTTCGTGCTGATGGCCGTCGCGCGGGCGGTGTACGGCCTGCTGGGCTCGGCCGCCCCCATCGCCGCCCAGGCCTATGTGGCGGACCGCACCTCGCGCCGGGCCCGCACCCGCGCCATGTCCATGCTGGCCTCGGCCCAGGGGCTGGGCACCGTCATCGGTCCGGCGCTGGCGCCCTTTTTCGTGCTGCCCTTTGTGGGTCTGGCCGGTCCCATGTACGCCTTCGCCTTCATGGGGCTGGTGGTGCTTGTCCTGCTGTGGAAGCGGCTGCCCAGCGGCGACGTGGTCCGCCATCCGGTCAGGCCCGGCGATCCGACCGGCAAGGGTCTCTGGAAGGATCCGCGCGTGCGCGACTTCCTGATCTACGGCCTGCTGGTCACGGGCGCCCAGGCGGTGAACATCGCCGTGCTGGGCTTTCACGTCATCGACGAGATGGGCCTGCCGGGGCGCGAGGCCCAGTCCTTCATCGGCGTGGCCATGCTCTCCGGCGCCGCCGCCACCCTGATGGTCCAGTGGGGGCTGATCCCCATGCTCAAGATGCAGCCGCGCGAGCTGATGCGCTGGGGCGCCGCCATGGCCCTTGTCGGCAATCTCATGAGCATCGCCGCGCCTGGCTTCTTCGGGGTGGTGGTGGGCTATGCGGTGGTGTCCATGGGCGCCGGCTTCGCCCGGCCAGGCTTCACCGCGGGGTCGTCCCTGGCCGTGGGCCCCCACGAGCAGGGCTCCATCGCCGGGCTTGTCATGTCGCTGGCGGGCCTCAGCTTTCTCGCGCCACCTGTCATCGGGGTGGCCCTTTATGAACTGGCCGAGGCGGGGCCCTTTATCGGCAATGCGTTGCTGCTGGCCGCGGCCCTGATCCTTTGCTTCGTCAGCACGCCTCTGAAGGCCGCCCCGTCCGGCCGCAGCCGCCGGCCCGTGGAGGGTCCAGCCTCCCAGCCGGGCCCCGAGGGCAAGCAGAACCTGTCGTGACGCCTTCCTCACGCCGCATGATGCTGTAAAACCCCGCCCATGGATTTTCGTGTCGAGAACAAGATCGGCGTGCCCGCAACCTCCGACGCCCTCTGGGAGGTGCTGGCGGATCTGGAGCGCTGGACGCATTGGAACCCCGTCTTTGTCGAGGCCGAAGGGGCGCTGGGCTTCGGCGCACCGCTCAGCCTGGTCGAGCGAATTGAAGGACTGGGCGAGCGTCGAGTCCAGGCCCGGCTGGGCGACTGGGTTCCCTATTCCAAGCTGGTCTGGGCTGAGAAGCGCGGCTGGCAGTTCACCTCGACCCGCTATGTGCTGATCGACGAGATCACGCGCGGCAGATGCATCGTCACCAACGGCGAGATCTATGGCGGCATGCGCGGCGAGAGCTGGTTCATGAAGCATCGCCGCACCCTTCGTCTGGCGTGCGAGACCATGAACGAGGCCCTGCGCGATCAGGCCCTGGCCCGCAAATCCTGACCCTTTCAAACCAAGGACGACATCATGGCCGACGACCTGGACACCCCGATCTCCACCATGGCCGTGCGCCTGTCCAACAGCACCCAGCGCGTGGTGCTTTACGAGTACGAGGACGTGATCGTCTTCCTGAAGCCGGGGGCCCGACTGCAGGGGGTCTTCACAGGCTCCGAAAACCCGCCGAAAAGCACTGGCACCATGGCCGACTGGCCGGACCTGACCCCCGAGACCAGGACCTGATCCGGGCGCTTCCGGTCATCATCCGTTAACCGCGATTAAAGGGCTTTTCGTCCACCTTGCCCCCATGTCGGGAAAGGCCGCGCGCAAGGGATTGCTGGAGACCACCGTGGCCCTGACGGCTGCGGGGACGATGGCGCTCGCCCCCATGGCGCCGAGCGCCGCCCAGGACGCCGCGCTCGAGCCTGTGGCCGTGCGCGTCGGAGCCAACGACACCTTCACCCGCGTGGAGTTCGCCGGCGTGATCGGCGCGCGCGCCCGCATCCGCCGGGAGAACCGTCAGATCATCATCCGCGTGGGCTCCACCGCCGCGCCGGACATCGCCCGCCTGCGGGTCGATCCGCCCCCCGGGGTCGAGCGCGTCGAAACGCGCGGCGTCCAAGGCGGAACCGAGGTGGTCATCCACCTGCTTGAGGGCGCCCAGGCGATCACCGGCCGCGCCGACGGCGCCGTCTTCGTCAACCTCTACGCGCCCGGCCGGGGTCCTGCGGCCGCCGCCTCGCCCGCCGTCCCGGCTTCGGGCGTTGTTCCCGTGGCTGTCACCGCCGGTCCCGACCGTCTTCAGCTGCGTTTCGAATGGGCTGCTCCCGTGGGCGCCGCGGTGTTCCGCCGGGGCGAGGCTGTCTGGATCGTCTTCGACCACGCCGCACGGCTGGATCTGAATGCTGAGGCGAACCGTGACCTGGGCCCCGCCACGGGCGTTCGATGGGCGGCCGGGCCCGACTATGTGGCCGTGCGCATAGCGGCGCCGGAGAACCTGACCCTTAGCGCGAATGGCGAAGGCTCGGCCTGGACCGTGTCTCTCGGAGGCCCGGCCGGCGGGCCCGGCGGCGTTCTGCTTAGCCGCGACGAGAATACCGGCCCCACCGCCCTGATCGCCGAATTGGCGGGCGCGGGGCGCGCCGTATGGCTGACCGATCCGCTGGTGGGCGACCGGTTCGCCGCCGTTACGGCCCTGGCGCCGGCCAAGGGCATGGGCTCGCGCCGCCGCCTGGTCGACCTGACCCTGCTGCCCACCGCCCAGGGTCTGGGCATAGAAACCGCCACGGACGACCTCAGGGTGTCCGTCCAGGGCGATCTGGTGCGCATGACACGGCCCTCGGGCCTCAGCCTGTCGCGCCCCACCGACAGCCTTCAGGCGGCCGCAGCCCAGGCCGGTGCGCCACGCCGCGCCCCCTACGCCGCCCTGATCCTCGCCACCTGGGCCGACACGGGGGAGGCCGAGTTCGGCGCCCGTCGCCGCCAGCTCCAGGCCGACGCCGTCCGCGAGGCCGCCGACGCCGAGGACAATCCCCGCGCGCCCGTCGAGGCGCGGCTGGCCCTGACCCGGTTCCTGATCGGCACAGGCCTGCATCATGAAGCCATCGGCGCCCTCAACGCCCTTGTGGCCTCCGCCCCCGCCATGGCCAGCGAGCCGGAGGTGCGCGGCCTTCGCGGTGCCGCCCGCGCAGCCATCGGCCGCCAGAACGAGGCGCTGGCCGACTTCTCTGGCTCGGCCCTGGCCAATGATCCGTCCGTCGACGTCTGGCGCGCCTACATCGCCACCCAGCAGTCCGACTGGACCACGGCCCGTCAGGCCTTCGCCCGGGGCGCGCGGGCCATTGATCAGTTCCCGGCCGTCTGGCGCGCCCGGTTCGGCACGGCCCACGCGCTGGCGGCGTTGGAGACAGGCGACCTGGCCGCCGCCCGCTCCCTGCTGGCCTTTGTGTTCAGCCAGAACCCGCCCGCGTCCGAACAACTGGCCGCCCGCCTGATCCAGGCGCGCATGTTCGAGCTGGAGGGCCAGACTGACCGCGCCCTGGCCGTCTATCAGGCCGTCGCCCGCGCACCGCTGGACGGCCTCTCCACCCCCGCGCGGCTGGGCGCGATCCGTCTGCGCATGACGGCGGGCGAGTTGACCCCCACCCAGGCCGCAGCCGAGCTGGAGCCGCTGCGCTGGCGCTGGCGCGGCGACGCGGTGGAGCTTGAGGTGATCCGCTCACTCGGCGGCATCTATCTGTCCCAGGGCCGCTATCGCGAGGCGCTGGACGCCCTGCGCGGCGCGGGGACCCGGTTCTCGTCCCTGCCCCAGTCCTCCGAACTGCAGCAGGATCTGGCCCAGGCCTTCCGCAGCCTGTTCCTGGAGGGCGCCGCCGATGGCCTCCAGCCTGTGCAGGCCCTGGCCCTGTTCTATGATTTCCGCGAGTTGACGCCCGTGGGCGCCGACGGCGACGACATGGTGCGCCGCCTGGCCCGCCGTCTGATCGACGTGGATCTGCTGGCCCCCGCCGCCGAACTGCTGCAGCACCAGGTCGAGAACCGCCTGGACGGCGTGGCCCAGGCCCAGATCGCCACCGATCTGGCCGCCGTCTATCTGATGAACCGCCAGCCCGAACAGGCCTTGCGCGCCATCTGGGCGACCCGCACCACCCTTTTGCCCAACGCCCTGAACGCAGAACGCCGGGCGGTCGAGGCCCGCGCCCTGATGGAGCTCGGCCGCTATGACCATGCGCTGGAGATCCTGGGATCGGATCAGAGCGTCCCCGCCCGTGAGGTGCGCGCCGACCTGCACTGGCGGCGACTGGACTATGGCGCGGCCGCCGCGACCTATGAGGCCCTGCTGGGTGAGCGGTGGCGCGACGCCTCAACGCCCCTGACTGCGGCGGAGGAGACCCGGCTGATCCGCGCCGGCGTCGGCTACAGCCTGGCGCGCCAGCCCGCGCCGCTGGCGCGTCTTTCGGAGCGCTATGCCGGATTCATCGAGGGCGCTCGCTCGTCCGGCGCCCTGCGCATCGCCCTGGCGGGGCCGGGGTCCAACCAGAGCGCCTCGGACTTCGCCACCCTGGCGGCGCGCACCGACACCTTCACCGGCTGGGTCGCCGCCATGAAGCAGAGCTTCCGCGAGCGCACTGACGCCGCTTAACGCGGCCGCGCCTTCCACTGGGCCCGCGTCTGACCCCATATGTCGATCGTCAGACCATCCAGCGGCGGCGGCAAGCGCCCCGGCCCGCGATTGGTCGAGCCCAGCCGCTCCGCCACCTTCTGCGATGCTCGGTTGCCCGGGGCGATGGAGTGGATGACGTCGTCCCAGCCCAGCACATCGAAGGCGTAGTCCATGGCCGCCGTCGAGCCCTCCACCGCATAGCCCTTCCCCCAGGCGTCCCGGTGCAGGCCCCAGCCCACCTCCGTCCCCGGCCAGTCCAGGGGCGCCCACGGACCCAGCCGCCCCACCCACAGGCCGCTCGACTTCTCCACCACCGAGAGCATGGACGCGCCGGTCAGATGCCAGGCCCCCGCCATGGTCATGAAGCCGCGCCACGCGGCGGCGGGCGTCTGCGCCCCGCCCAGGAATTCCGCGCTGACCTCGTCGGCCATGAACTCGGCCCAGCGGGGAAAGTCCGCCATCTCTATGGGGCGCAGGATCAGCCGTTCGGTCTCGATCTTCACGTCGCTCAAAACAGATACTCCCGTTCCAGGGTGTAATGGGATCCCGCGTCGGTCAGGACGCTGGCGTACAGGCCAAACCGCTCCACCCGGAACGGCGGCGAGTGCAGCAGGTTGTGGCCGGTCATCCAGGCGCCCACACGGTCGTCCTCGGCCCCTTTCAGATAGGCCAGGGTGACATGCGGCCGATAGTCACGGGATTCCATGACCACGCCCGCTCTTTGCCCCGCCGCGCGGCACCGGCCGGCGAGGATGTTCAGGGGCTCTGATGCCGTCACCCCGGCCCACAGGGCGCGGGTCCGGTGATCGTCGCCGAAGGCCCCGACGCCCTCAAGGGTCAGCTCGAACGGATCAACGCGCGCCCTTGTCAGTTCAGCGGCCAGATCATCGGCGCGCGGTTCGACCACCTCGCCGTAGAAGGCCAGGGTGATGTGCAGCGCCTCGGGGGGCCGCCAGCGCGCGCCGGGCAGGCCCCGCTGGCGCCGCGCCAGGCCTTCGGCGATGTCGAAAGGGACCGGAACGGCGGCGAACAGTCTGATCATGTGACATCACTAACGCGGCGCCGCGAACCGTGACAAACCGGTTTTGCTTGCAAGGGCGGGCGGGGATTCCGATATTGACGACGAGGGCCGGGTCCAGACCCGGCCATATGGAGATAGAGAGACGCGATGAACGACTTCAACCGAGGCTATCCGGCCCAGGCTCCGGCCCGCGCGGACATGGCGGTGGACGCCGGCCTGCGCGCCTTCATGCTGGGCGTCTACAACAAGCTGGCCCTGGGCCTGGTCGTGGCGGGCGTCTTGGCCTACGTCACCGGCAATGTGCCGGCGGTTGGCCAGTATCTGTTCGCCGAAACCGCCCAGGGCGGCGTCGGCTACACCCCGCTGGGCATGATCGTGGCCTTCGCGCCGCTGGCCATGCTGTTCGGCTCCATGTTCTTCATGAAGAACCCGACGGCGGGCGCGGTGAACCTGCTCTACTGGGCCGTTGTCGCCACCATCGGCGCCGGTCTGGGCGTGGTGTTCCTGGTCTACACAGGCACGTCCATCGCCTCGACCTTCTTCGTGACGGCGGCCGCCTTCGGCGCGCTCAGCCTGTGGGGCTACACCACGAAGAAGGACATGTCCGGCTGGGGCACCTTCCTCATCATGGGCGTGATCGGTCTGATCATCGCCATGGTGGTCAACATGTTCCTGGCCAATCCGTTGATGTACTTCGTCATCAACGCCCTGGGCGTGCTGATCTTCTCGGGCCTGATCGCCTATGACACCCAGCGCCTGAAGATGACCTACTACGCGCTCGGCGGCGACAAGGCCGCCATGGGCGTGGCCACCGGCTTCGGCGCCCTGGCCCTGTTCATCAATTTCGTGAACCTGTTCCAGTTCCTGCTGGCCTTCATGGGCGGGCGTGAATAGGAATTTTGAGTAGCGCTACGCTGGGCTCGCGGAGCCTCGCTGCTTGAGCGCGTTGGTGGTGCGCTAAACGGCCTCAAGTCGCGCAACGCGCGGTAGGCCAAGAAAGAACGGCCTCAAGTAGCGCGAAGCGCGGTAGGCCAACTAAGAATGGGCCCTCGGGATCGCTCCCGGGGGCCTTTTCTATTCCACCACCTGAAACCGACGGGCGTCGAACACACGCAGCACCTGGGCCAGGTCGCGGCCGCGCTTCAGGATCATGCCGCTGTGGTTCATCACCGCCCAGGCGCCCTGACGCCGGGCCAGGGCCGGGCGTTTCTCGATGCGGTAGGCGGGGGCGTCCCCGGCCCGGCGGAATACGGCGAACTCGGCCGCGTCCTTGCCCGGCGCCATGGCGTAGTCCCGCCATTCCCCCGCCGCCACCATGCGGCCATAGACCCTGAGCATGGCGTCCAGTTCGCGGCGGTCGAAGAACACCGGACCGGCCTGGCCGTGGCTTGCGGGACTGTCGGAGGCGTCGACGCTCATCGTCTTCAGCTTAGCGCGAAGCGCCTGCAACGCCAGCGGCGGGAACGGGGATTTGACCGGCCCCTGAAGAAAAACGACGCGAACACGAAAAGGCCCTGTTTCGGTCCTTCCAACGCCCGTTTGGGCGCCCAGATAAGCAGTGTCGGCCAGTCGGGGTCGCCGGAGATCCCGGATCCTGAACAGCCCCCCCAGCCCCCCTGGATTTCATGGGGCCTCGACGGGCCGGCAAACCTCCAAGCGAGACGCCCGTGCGACACCTCCCCCTCCCGGTCGCGCGGGCGTTTTGCGTTTGGGGCCTGCCCCCTGGATCAGGCCGCCGGCAAGGTCGCCGTCGCCGTCTCCGCGCCCCGTGTCACCGTCACCGTGATCTCGCGCCGCGCCCCCGACAGGGCCCGCTCCAGATCGGCTGCGCTGCGCACCGTGGCGTTCCCGGCCCGGGTGACCACGTCGCCCGCGGTCAGCCCGGCCTGGGCCGCCGGCGAACCGGCCTCCACCGAACGCGTCACCACGCCGCCGTCCATGTCGGCGAAGCGCGCCCCGTGGGCCGAAAGGCCTGCGCCGCCCATGGCGATGACCGGACCGTTGGGCCGCTGCACCGTCAGGGTCGTCTCGAACGACCGGCCGTCCCGCAGATAGGTCGCCTCCAGCGTCGCGCCCGGTTGCGCGATGCCGGTCATGGCCTGGACCGTGCCGCCGTTGGAGACCACCCGGTCCTCAAGGGCCGTGATGATGTCGCCGCGCCTCAGGCCCGCCCGGTCCGCGGGTGAGCCGGGGATCACGTCCTCGACCACCGCGCCCCGGCCGAGCTCCAGCCCCATGTCCTCGGCCCGGCGGGGGGTCAGGGAAGACACGGTCGCCCCGGTCTCGCCCCGCACCACCTCGCCCGTGGCCAGGATCTGGTCCGTCACGAAACGCATGATGTTGATGGGCACGGCGAAGGCGATGCCGTCGTTGCCCCCGCCCATGCCGCCGCCCGACAGGATCGCCGTATTGATGCCGATCAGCCGCCCCCGGCTGTCCAGCAGCGGCCCGCCCGAATTGCCCGCGTTCACCGCCGCGTCTGTCTGGATGTAGTCCTCCACCGCGTCGCCCAGCCCCGAACGGCCCAGCCCGGAGATCACGCCCATGGTCAGGGTCTGGTCCAGACCCAGCGGATATCCCACCGCAAACGCCAGATCGCCGCTGCGCAGGGTTCCGGCGGGCGCCATGTGAACCTGGGTCAGATCGGGCGCGGATATCCTGAGCACGGCGATGTCCGTGGCCCGGTCCGCGCCCAGCAGCTCGGCTCGATAGGACCGGCCGTCCAGCAGGTCGACCCGGAACGCCGTGCCGTTGTCGATCACATGGTGATTGGTGATGATCACTCCGCCAGCCGCGTCGATGATGACGCCCGATCCGCCCGATATCTCCTTGGGACCGTCATCCCCGCGCGAGGGTCCGCCCCCCGCGCCCAGGGTGGTGATGGCCACCACCGCCGGCAGGCTGGGCTCGATCCCTGCCGCGAAGGTGAAGACTCCACGCTCGGCGTCATAGGGCATTTGCGGGGGCATCTGGGCCCAGGCGCCGCCGGCCGCCGTCAGGCTCAAGGTCAGGGCCGCCACGGCCGCCGCCCGGCGCAGTTGGATCGTATTCACGCAGCAAGCCCCCATCAGATTCCAGATTACAGACTAGACCCGGAAACGCGCCGTGACGACAGCCCCTGGCGATGCGTCATCAATGATCAGGTCGCCGCGGTGCCGACCCGCCACGGCGCGCACGAACGGCAGACCCATGCCATGGCTTTCCGGCCCCTCGCCCGGCGTCAGGGCCGCCGCCCCGGCGAAGCCGGGCCCCTGATCCGCCACACGCAGCACGGCCTCCCCGCCGTCCAGGGCCACAGTGACGCGCACGACGCCGCCCGGCGGCGAATACTTCACCGCATTATCCAGCAGATTGGTCGCCGCCCGCTGCAACAGGGTGCGCACACCCGGAATCTCCACCGACGCCAGATCGGCGACGATGCTGATCTCCCGCTCGGCCGCTACAGGCTCGTACAGTTCGATCACCTGGGCGGCCAGGCCGTCCAGCCGCACGGGCTCGAAAACCCAGGAGGCGCCGTCCCGCAGCGCCAGGGCCTCGTTCATGGCGCGGGTCAACTGGGCCAGGTCCGCACCCGCCTGACCGGCCAGACGCACCCGCTCCGCCTCGTCCGCCGCCTCCCCCAGCCGGTCCAGCCGCGAGGAGGCCCGGGCCAGGGGCGTGCGGAAATCATGGGCCAGCTGGTCCGAGGCGTCCCGGAGCCAGTCCATGAGTTCCTCCAGCCGGTCCAGCGTCTGGTTCACGCGCCGCGTCAGGCCGGTCAGCTCCGGCGCGGCGGCGGTCTCCGGCGCGCGCTCGGCGAAATCGCCCACCGCCGCCCGGTCCAGGGTCTGGCTCAGCCGCTCGATGTCGATCGCCAGGCGCCGCCGGGCCAGGGCCGCAGCCCCCAGTCCGAAGACCAGAATCAGGACGCCGGTCACGAGAATGGTCAGGACAGCCCAGCCCCATGGCGCGCCGCTGCGCTCCACCACCCGGCCCACGGTCAGGGTCAGGGCGCCGTAGGGCTGACGCACGGCGGCCACCTCCACCGCGCGATTCGGACACAGCGCCCCGCGCTCCAGTCTCAGCACATGGACCCCGTCGCCAAGGCGCTCGATGGGATCCGCCTCCGCCTCGGCCAGGGCCGCAAGGCCGGCGGGCGCGACGCCCGGCGCCTCGATCAGACGCACGCCCGCGCCGCCGCGGCCCGTGCGGCAGACCGCCTCCAGCGACCGCGCATCGCCGGGCCGCGTCTGAACCGCCTCGAGCCATGCGGCCAGCCAGGCTGCGTCCGTGTCGGTCAGGGTCTGGGTCGAAAAGCTGTCGTCGGCCCCCAGCTTGGCGGCCATGGCGGCGAAGTCCTGCAGGGCGATCAGGGCCGCCTTCTCGCGCTGGTCGGTCTGGATCGCCAGGCCGGTCACCACCAGCGAGCCGGTCAGGGCCATCGCCGCCAGGACGCCCATGGCGGCCGTCAGCTGGGTGGCCGTAGGCCTGAGCGCCGCACGGCTCAGGGCCGTGAACAGTCTGGAGGGGATCAAGGCCGCCTCATCCGACCCCGCTCAGATCGCGGAAGACGAGGCTCTGGCTACGCGCCGAGACGATCAGGGGGTGCAGGCCCTCGCCGAGCTCCGGGGTCGCCTCCTTCAGCCGCCGCCGCAGCGCCGAGATGCGGGCGTCGATGATGTTGACGAAATTGTCGGGCAGGAATTTCCATTCCACCCAGCAGCGGTCCCACAGCATGGTCTTGGTCACCGGCTGACCGCGCGCGGTCATCAGCTCGCAAACGATGCCGAACTCCAGCGGCGACAGTTCGATCTGCCGCGGCGTCATGTCCCCCAGGGCGAACGTCAGGGTCCGCGCCCCGGGCGCCAGACGGAACGGCCCGTTGATGATGTCCGCACCGTTGGCCGCGGGGGCGGCCCGTGCGGCGCGCCGCAGCTGGGCCGCGATGCGGGCCACCAGCTCCTCGTCGCCCACCGGCTTGGCCAGATAGTCGTCCGCGCCGGACAGCAGGCCCTCCACCTTCTGGCCCTCGCCGCCCAGCGCCGTCAGCATCAGGGCCGGCGCCTCCGCCGAAGGCCCCCCGCCGGCGCGGATCCGCTTCAGCGTCTCCAGCCCGTCCAGGCCGGCAGTCATGCGGTCCAGGATGATGACGTCGTATCCGCCGCCCTCGGCCAGCGACAGGGCTTCCTCGCCCGCCTCGACCCGGTCCACGGCCGTGAACCCGGCCTTCAGAAGTCGGTCGGCCACATGCTCGGCCAGAGCCGGATCGTCTTCCAGCAACAGAACGCGACGGCCCTGAAACATGTCTCTCAGACCCGCGAACGGATCCGCCTCGGCGACCTCGGATTGTGTCATGACCCCTCCATGCCCTCGGTGCGAGGATAGACCGGCGCAGCCAGATGACAACGGTGTGCGAACCGCCATGCAACCACCTTGCGCCTGAACCGTAGCTAGGGCTTCGCGGCGATGATCGCCGCTGATGGTTTCTGACCGGGTGAAGACGGATGCGATTTCACGTGATGACGGCGGCTTGCGGCGCCCTGGCCCTGGCCGCGTGCGGCACGGCGGCGGTGGAGCCTTCGGGCCTGCTCAGCAGCTACGACGGCCTCGTCGTGCGCGAGGGCACGGTGTGGGCCTCCATCCAGGAGCGCCGCGACGACGCCCTCGCGTCGCAGATCGACCGCCTGTTCATCGAACCGGCCATCCTGGCGCCCGGCGTGGGCGAGGGGCTGACCGATTTCGAGCGGACCCTGGTGCTGCGCGAGGTGGATCGGCAGATCTGCTACGAGGTCAGCGAGCGGTTCACCGTCCTTGCCGACGCCGCCCCGGACGCGGGCCGGGTGCGGGCGGTAGTGACGCGGATCGGGCCGACCGGCCGCGCCGCCTCGGCCGCCTCGGCCGCCTCGGGCTTCTTCATTCCCGGCCCCATCGGACTGCGCGTGCCCGGCACGCTCGGCGGGCTGGCCGCCGAGGCCGAGCTGCTGGCCGCCAATGATCAGGGCCAGGCGGCGGCCATCCTGTGGTCCCGCGACGCCAAGGCCGTGGGGACCGACAGTCCGTCCCTGTCGCGGGTGGGCGATGCGGTGCAGCTGGCCGGGCCGTTCGGCGACGCCGTAGGCGACGCCTTCAGCCCTGAGGAACGGGCAGTGCGCGCCATCGCCGACCCGGACCCCTGCGCCCGCTTCGGCCCCCGCTTCCGCCCCGGAGGCCTCGCCGCCCGCTTCATAACCGGCCTGTACTCCCCCGAACTCAGCGGCGCCCAGGTGGAGGACGACGAGCCCGAAGCCGCGCAGACGACGCAGCCCGACCAATAAGCTCATGACGCGCTCAAGCAGCGAGCCGCCGCGCGGCGAGCGGTAGCGCGCTAAAGACGCGCTCAAGCAGCGAGCCTCCGCGAGCCGAGCGGTAGCGCCCTAGAATGCCGCCTGCCCCGTGATCGCCCGGCCCAGGATCAGGGCGTGGACGTCGTGGGCGCCTTCATAGGTGTTGACGGTCTCGAGGTTCATGGCGTGGCGCATCACGTGCATCTCGCCGGTGATGCCCGCCCCGCCGTGCATGTCGCGAGCCTCGCGGGCCACGGCCAGGGCCTTGCCGCAGTTGTTGCGCTTCATCATGGAGATGGCCTCGGGCACCCACGCCCCCTGGTCCAGCAGCCGCCCCAGCGCCAGCGCGCCCTCCAGGCCGAGGAAGATCTCGGTCTGCATATCGGCCAGCTTCTTCTGCACCAGCTGGCGCGACGACAGGGGCCGCCCGAACAGCATGCGCTCGCCCACATAGTCGCGGCTGGCGTGGAAGCAGAACTCCGCCGCCCCCATGGCGCCCCACGCAATGCCGTAGCGCGCCTTGTTCAGGCAGCTGAACGGCCCCCGCAGCCCCTTCACGCCCGGCAGGATGTTGGCCTCGGGCACGAACACGTCGTTCAGCCCGATGTCGCCGGTGACCGAGGCGCGGAGGGACAGCTTGTCGCCGATCTTGTCGGTGGTGAAGCCGTCGAAGTCGCGCTCGACGATGAAGCCCCGGATCACGTCATCCAGCTTGGCCCAGACCACC
Organism: Brevundimonas sp.; assembly: GCF_013823285.1. GTDB lineage: Bacteria > Pseudomonadota > Alphaproteobacteria > Caulobacterales > Caulobacteraceae > Brevundimonas. The sequence goes on from NZ_PNLV01000006.1 coordinate 50,372, forward strand.
GCCAGATCGCTGATGGGACTGTTGGTGATCCAGTATTTGGCGCCGTTCAGGCGATAGCCGCCGTCCACCGCCACGGCCTTGGTCTTCATGGACGCCGGGTCCGACCCGCCGTCCGCCTCGGTCAGGCCGAAACAGCCGATCAGCTCCCCCGCCGCCATCTTGGGCAGGAACTTCATCTTCTGCTCGTCCGAACCGAACGCATAGATGGGATACATGGCCAGCGAGCTCTGCACGCTCATGGCGCTGCGATAGCCCGAATCCACCGCCTCGATCTCGCGCGCGATCAGGCCATAGGCCACATGGGACGCTTCGGAGCCGCCGTACTGCTCCGGCAGCATGGCCCCCAGAAAGCCCATCTCGCCCATCTCGGTCATGATGGCCCGGTCGAAGGTCTCGTCGCGGAACGCCGCGACCACGCGGGGCAGCAGGGCCTCGCGAGCGTAGGACCGGGCGGCGCCCTGGATCATCCGCTCGTCGTCGGTCAGACGGCCCTCCAGATCCAGCGGGTCATCCCAGCGAAAGGTCTTGGCGTCGGACATGGTCGTGGTCTTTTCTTCTGGGCCGATTGCGCCTCGGCCTGTTTCCTGATCGTCACCGCCGCTTTAGGATAGATCGGGTTCCACGGGTAGGGGTGAGGATCGCCGCAGCATGACGACACCGTTCCATCGACTGTTTCTGAATCACCCGCGCGAGGTGGAGGAATCCTATCTGGAGCACCTGGGCGCGGCGTCGTCCTTCGGCTTCCGCCTGCTGGGCGCGGCGGGATTCGCCTTCCTCCACGCCCTCGTTCCGGGCGTGGCCAGGACCGCCGCCTCGGACCGAATCAAGGACATGGCCGACGAACTGAACGGCCGCGCCCGCATGGCCCGCGAGACCCGGATGCGCGAGGCCGGAGCGATCGATCCGGGGCTGTGAAGGAGTCGTAGGGCTTAGGGCTTAGGGGCGATGATTAAGCCCTAAGCCCTACCCTCTAAGCCCTCACCTCAAAGCCACCCCGCCACCGTTTCCCGCGCTAGCATCTCGTCATAGCTCGGACGCGCCCGCACCACGGTCCAGCGGTCGC
>NZ_PNLV01000007.1 GCF_013823285.1 Brevundimonas sp.
CGCCGCCGGAGTCTCACCACTCCGGACAGGGGCCGTGAGCGGGCTTGTCATCCCGGCCGCAGCAGAACGAGCCCCTTGTCATCCCGGAAACGCCGTCAGGCGCCTTGTCATCCCGGAAACGCCGCAGGCGTTATCCGGGACGGGACGGGACCATAATTCTCCGCTCACCCCAGCGCAGGCTGGGGTCCAGATCATAAGGCTGGGTGGCTGGAAGGCCTGGCGCACCTCAGGTCCTGCCCGCCCCGCACGCCATCTGGATCCCGGCCTTGGCTGCTACGCGCCGCCCTTCGGGTCGCCGGGATGAGCGGGTGTTGTGTGCGCCCGCCCCTTGCCATCCCCGCCGCATCAGAACGAGCCCCTTGTCATCCCGGAAACGCCGCCAGGCGTTATCCGGGACGGGACGGGACCATAAAACTCCGCTCACCCCAGCGAAGGCTGGGGTCCAGATCATAGGGCTGGGTGGCTGGAAGGCCTGGCGCGCTCAATTCCTGACCGCCCCGCACGCCATCTGGATCCCGGCCTCCGCCGGGATGAGCGGGTGTTGTGTGCGCCCCATCCCGGCTCCCCGCTGCCTGCGGCGGGTGAGGCCCCCTACCCGCCCCGGGCGCAGTCGATGCACACGGCGGCGCAGGGGTCCAGGTCGAGGCGGCGGGGGGCGATGGGCTCGCCGCAGTCGGCGCACCAGCCGTATTCGCCGTCCTCCAGCCGCTGCAGGGCGGCGTCGATGCGGCGGATCTCGAGGGCGCGCTGGGCGTCGGCGGCGTTGGCCATGGCCTGTTGCTGCAGGGCGTCCTGACGCGACAGCCGGCCCACGCTCTGCTGGTCCAGCTCCACGGCCTTGCGCGAGTCCGCCGCCCCCTCGCTGAGGTCGGTCAGCTCGGCCCGCAGGGCCAGAAGCCGGTCTTTCACCTGTTGGTCGTCCATGCCGTCAGCCTCGGCCAGCCCGGCGCCCAAGTCCAGCTACAGCCGCCCCGCCTCGGCCAGCTTGTCGAGCATCCACACCCGGGCGGGCGGCAGGGGCTTGTTGAAGGGGTGGAAGACGAAGGTCTCCAGAAAGCGGCCGGTCAGGTCCAGCCCCGCCTTCACATCCCCCTCGCTGAGGCCCGCCTGTGATCCCAGCATGAAGGGCGGCAGGGGCAGCAGCTTGTCCGCATAGGGCGCGCCCGCCTCCCGGCTGACCGCCCGGCCGGTGCGCGGGCTGACCCAGATCAGGTCGTCCGCCGAGCCGGTGGACGCGCACTTCGACAGGTCCAGGCCGAAGCCCAGCTCCTCCAGCAGCCCGGCCTCGAAGCGCACGAACACGGCGGGCCAGATGTCGGGAAAGGCGAACGACGCCATCAGGGCCTCGAAGGCCAGGAAAGCCCCCGGGTGGGGCTCGCGCTCGGGCAGCGACCCCTGGGCCACCGCCGCCGCCGCGTTCAGCCCGGTCAGGGCCAGCGGGTCGTCAAACAGGGCCGCCGGCCCCTCGCCCACCGGCTCCAGCTTCGCCGAGCCCAGATGCTCCGAGGTCCGCGCCCGGTAGTCCGCCACCACCCGGGCGCCCGGCTGCAGGAACGGCTTCATCCGCCGCGACGCCCCGCCCGCCACATAGGCCGCATGGCGCCCGTGCCGCTCGGTCAGCAGCTCGACCACCACCCCGGTGTCCCCATGGGCGCGGGCCGACAGCACGAAGGCGTCGTCCTGGAATTCCATCAGCGGCGGCCTTCTCCTCCCCATCGAAACGATGGGGAGGTGGCGCGGGCGCGGCTCAGCGCCCGTGACGGAGGGGGCGACTCGATTTCAACCAGGGTCATCCTCCATCCATACCGCCTGCGCCGCCCCCTCCACCACCCGGCTTCGCCGGGCGGTCCCCCTCCCCATGTCATGGGGAGGAGACAGGACGCGTCAGGACAGCCCCATCCCCTCGTCCAGCCCCAGCATCAGGTTCAGGTTCTGCACCGCCGCCCCCGAGGCGCCCTTGCCCAGATTGTCCAGCAGGGCCACCAGCCGCGCCTGCTCGCCCCCCCGGTCCCCGAACACATGCAGCCGCAGACGGTTGGTCCCGTTCAGCCCCTCGGGCTCGATGCCCGTCATGGCCTCGGTGGTCTCCAGATCCGCCACCTCCACGAACCGGGCCCCGGCATAGGCCTCCACCAGCGCCCCGTGCAGGCGCTCGATGGACGGCGTCTCGGGCAGGGCCGACAGGTGCAGCGGAACCTCCACCAGCATGCCCTGGCGATAGTTCCCCACCGCCGGCGCGAACAGCACCGGCTGGCTCAGCCCCGCATGCCGCGTCATCTCCGGCACATGCTTGTGGGTCAGGCTCAGCCCATAGGCCCGGTGGGCGGTCGCCGCCCCCGGCGCCTCGAACTCGGCGATCATGGCCTTGCCGCCGCCGGAATAGCCGCTGACCGCATTGACGCTGACGGGATGGTCCGCCGGAACCAGCCCCGCCCGCACCAGCGGCCGCATCAGGGCGATGAAGCCGGTGGGATAGCAGCCCGGGTTCGACACCCGCGTCGACCCCGCCACCGCCGCCCGCTGCGCCGCGTCCATCTCCGGAAAGCCATAGGTCCAGCCCGGCGCCACCCGGTGCGCCGTGGAGGCGTCGATCACCCTCACCGCCGGGTTCTCGATCATGGCCACGGCTTCCTTGGCCGCGTCGTCCGGCAGGCACAGGATCACCCCGTCGGCCCCGTTCAGCGCCTCGCGCCGCGCCGCCACATCCCGCCGCCGCTCGCCCAGCAGCAGCAGCTCAAGATCGCCGCGCGCCTCCAGCCGCTCCCGGATCTCCAGCCCCGTGGTCCCGGCCTCGCCGTCGATGAAGATGGTGTGGGTCATGGTCGATCCAGAAAGGAAAAAGGGCGCCCCGGGTCTCCCCGAAGCGCCCCCAGATCCAAACCGCGTGAACGGCTTAGCGCTTCGAGAACTGGAAGCTGCGGCGGGCCTTGGCGCGGCCGTACTTCTTGCGCTCGACCACGCGGCTGTCGCGGGTCAGCAGGCCGTGCGGCTTCAGCACCGCGCGCAGGCCGGGCTCGTAGTTGGTCAGGGCCTTGGAGATGCCGTGACGGATGGCGCCGGCCTGGCCGGACAGGCCCGAGCCCTCGACCGTGGCGACCACGTCGAACTGACCTTCACGGTCGCTCAGCTGCATCGGCTGGGCGATCATCATGCGCAGCACGGGGCGGGCGAAGTACACTTCCTGCTCACGACCGTTGATGGTGATCTTGCCCGAGCCGGGCTTGATCCACACGCGGGCGATCGCGTTCTTGCGCTTGCCGGTCGCATAGGCGCGGCCCTGGGCGTCGATCTGGGGCTCGCGGACGATGGTCTCTTCCGCGGCAGTCCCCATGCCCTTCAGGGCGTCAAAGCCGGTGGCGGCCGGCGTTTCGTTGGTCACGTCGGTCATTACTGGCTCCGGGTGTTCTTGGGCGAGGCCGACTTGAAGTCGATCGTCGCGGGGGACTGGGCCTGATGGGTGTGCTCGGTGCCGGCGAACAGACGCAGGTGCGTCATCTGCTTGCGGGCCAGGGGGCTTTCCTTGGGCAGCATCCGCTCGACGGCCTTTTCCAGCACGCGCTCGGGGAAGCGTCCGCCCAGGACCTTTTCGGGGGTCGTGGACTTGATGCCGCCGGGGTGGCCGGTGTGGCGATAGTAGACCTTGTCGGTCGACTTCTTGCCGGTGAACACCACCTTGTCGACGTTGGTCACGACGACATAGTCGCCGCAGTCAACGTGCGGGGTGTAGTCCGGGCGGTGCTTGCCGCGCAGACGGTTGGCGATGAAGGTCGCGAGACGGCCCACGACGACGCCCTCGGCGTCGATGTGAATCCACTTCTTCTCGACCTCGGCCGGCTTCAGGGAAGCCGTGGTGGTCTTCAACATGATCAGGTGTCCTGAGGCGAAATCGGGTCGCGGACGCAGATCGTGGGACCGACGCCGCGCGGAAGCGGGGTCAATAGAGGGGGCGGGGGCGTTCGTCAACGGCGTTATTCGACGTCAAATCCGCTTAACTTGCTGAATTAAATGATTTTTCCAAATACGGTATTAAAATACCTACCCGATCAGCCGAACATTCGCGGCTGGGACCGCCGCACCAGCCACAGATTGACCGTCGCGGCGCCCAGAACCACCGCCGCTCCGGCCTGGTGCAGCACGCCCAGCGACAGCGGCACGGCGTGCATCAGGGTGGCGATCCCCAGCACCGCCTGGGCCCACACCAGCGCCAGCACCACCCACGCTGAAGCCCCTGCGCCCTGCGCCAGCTTCGCGCGGATCACCTGCACCGCATAGACCGTGGTCAGCGCCAGCAGGGCATAGGCCATGATCCGGTGATTGAACTGAACCAGGGCCTGGTCATGCAGGAAGGCCAGCGCCCCCTGCCCCCAGTTCACCGGCGCGATGACCATGCCGTTCATCAGCGGCCAGTCCGTATAGACCATGCCCGCCCTGGAGCCCGCCACCAGCCCGCCGAGCAGGCTCTGGATGAACACCACGCCCAGCACCAAGGCGGCGAACCGGCTCCACCCGGCGGGCGAGCGCGTGCGGTCCTCGCCGAACCACGCCTCGAGCCCCGTCCAGATCAGGCCCACAAAGATGACGAAGGCCAGGCCCAGGTGAACCGTCAGGCGCTCGGGCGCCACGTCCACCCGCTCGCTCAGCCCGGACGACACCATCCACCAGCCGATCAGTCCCTGCAGCCCGCCCAGCCCCAGCAGAACCACGCAGCGCAGCACCAGCCGCCCGGGGACCATCTTGAGGGCCAGGAACACCAGGAACGGCACGGCGAAGGCGACGCCGATCAGGCGGCCCAGCTGGCGGTGGATCCACTCCCACCAGAAGATGCCCTTGAACTCGCCCAGGGTCATGCCCGCGTTGACCTGCTGGTACTGGGGGATCTCCCGGTACAGCGCGAAGGCCTCGTCCCAGTCCGCCTGGTTCAGGGGCGGAACTGCCCCCATGATGGGCTTCCACTCGGTGATCGACAGGCCCGAGCCCGTCAGGCGCGTTATCCCGCCCACCACCACCATGGCGAAGACCAGGGCGGCCACGCAGAACAGCCAGATCGCCACCGGACGCGAGCGATCCCATGCGGAAAAACGGTTCATTCGACGCCCGTCGTTCACTAAGAGGAGCTACAGGCCGGGTTCGAGAGACCCGACGTTTCCCCTATGCCTACGGAATGGCGTAAGGACCAGTCGCAAATCGGGACAGCGACAAGCGGTCGCCGCCACCACGGAGCGAGACGTGCAGTATCTGGACATCATCCTGGCGGTCGCAGGCGCCCTGGCCCTGGGCTGGGTCGCCGACCTGCTGACTGGCGGACGCGGCATAGCCCGCACCCTGCTGGCCTCCCTGACCGGCGCCGCCTGCGGCTGGTTCCTGGCGGTGCGGGTGTTCGGCGCCCATGCCATGGGCGACATCCGCTGGGTCGTCTGGGCCATGGCCGGATCAGTGATCGTGCTGCTGGTCTATTTCCTGACCCGCAACAAGCGATGAGCCCCATGCCCGCCCGCACCCGCCGCATCATCGCGGCCTTCGCCACCCTGGCGTTCCTGGCCTTCTACATCTGGCTGGCCACGGTGGTGGCCGACGCCCTGCCGGACAGTTTCTGGATCGACCTGATCTTCTATCCCCTGGCCGGAACCCTCTGGGGCGTGCCCCTCATCCCGCTGCTCCGGTGGGCCGAGCGGGGCTGAGCAATCGCGGGGCCGCCCTAAAGCGGCCCCGGATCGATCCATTCCAATTTTCAGGAAATGGTCGGAGCGACAGGATTCGAACCTGCGACCCCTTGACCCCCAGCAGCCTCCGCGCCTGTTTCCGGCCAATCCAGCGAAACCAAGCTGTTCCGCCGATCTGGCGCTTTCCTTGCAACGTCCTCCACTTAGAGCGAACACCTGTCCCATGTTGCTCCGGCATGAACCGGCGGATCATGTGATCAAGTTGTGACCAACTAAACGAGGCTGCCATGCGGGTAAGGCTGACAGGCGGTGATCGAGGTAGCATCAACCGCGCCCCGCTTGCCGACGGCAGGGTGATGATCCTGAATGACGATCTTGTGCCCGGCTTCATGCTCCGTGTGTCCAAGCGCCAGAGCACGTACTACGTCGTCACTCGCGTTAAGGGCTGTCCCGGCCAGATCCGTCGCAGCCTCGGCACCACGCGAAATACCGAGCTTGGCATCGCCCGTGAGGCGGCGCGTCGCATCATCGAGAACGCCCAGAAGGGTATTCCCCCCGAGGGCGAGACCGTCGACTCTTCTGGAAGCGCCGACACCTTTCGCTCAGTCGTCGAGACCTATTTCCAAGACACTCTTCGCACCGGCGGAGCCAAGTTGCGGACGAAAGACGCCATGCAGGCGATGATCAACCGCGACCTGACCGAATGGCTGGATCGGCCGATCGACTCGATCACCGCCCGCGAGGTTTCCGATCTGGTCTACCGGAAGGCCCAGACCGCGCCGATGTCGGCCAACCGCCTTACCAGCCTGATCAAGAAGATCATGCGGTGGGCGAAGCGCCGCCACATCATCACGTTCAATCCGGCGGCAGACGTCGAGAAGCCTTCTGAAGAGCAATCCCGCGATCGCTACCTCACAGACGAAGAAATCCAGCTGATCTGGGATGCTGCGGACCGCGTCGGCGACCCCTATGGCCGCCTCGTTCAGATGGCGCTGGTTACGGGGCAGCGCCGCGGCGAGGTCGCGGGGATGAGACGGTCTGAGCTGGGACTGCTCGAGCAGCGCGACGGGCGCACGGGTGAAACCAGGACGATCGAGGCATGGCTACTTCCCGCGGAGCGGACGAAGCGCCAAGTCGCTCACGCAGTTCCTCTCAGCCCGCTAGCCAAGCGCTTGATCTACGGCGCGCCTAAGCTGGTCGAAGACGACAAGCCGTTCGACTACATCTTCGCCAGCGGCCTCGCAGGTGATCAGCCGCCATCCGGCTGGTCAAAATACGCCCGGCGCCTCGATAAGGAGATTGGCGAAGCCATCGCGAGAGCGATGCACGAGCCCTACGACAAGAAGAAACACGTCATGCCCGGCTGGCACTTGCATGATCTGCGGCGGACGATGGCGACGCATATGGAGATGCTGGGCGTCGATCGCCGGGTCATCTCTCGACTGCTGAATCACTCCGAGGGCGACAAAAGCGTCACCGCGATCTACGCCCGGTATAGGTTCGACGCCGAGGCCGCCGAGGCGATGGACCTGTGGTGTGCCAAGATTGAACGCCTGACTGGCGCGAACATCGTCGCCATCCGGCCGGCAGGTGCGGCGTGAACAGGCCCCTTGGGAAACGCCAGCGTGAGCGGCTAGATGCTCAGCTGTCGCGGGGAGCGTCACCACGCGACCAGCCCCTGATGCGGGCCTGCTGGGCCCAAGTGATGCCGGGCCAAGAGATGACGAGCGACCCCGACCTGCGGGAAACGGTGATCAAGGGACTCGCCGGAGCGGAGGCCGTCTACCAGACGCATCGCCAGTTCCAAGGCTCTGTTCTGGCCGAGATCGCTGGCGGCTTGATGACTGAGCGGGACGAGGCATTGGAGCGGCTCAATGCGGCCTTGGCAACCGGGCGGCTGATGGCAGCAGCCCGCGCAGCTGCGGATCTGTCCGAGCTGGGTGGAAAGGCGCAGTGCACAGCCTTATTCAGCGAGTTGGTTCAGAGGGCCGCCGCACATGCCCAGTCCTCCAGCGATGGCGGCTCAAACTCTGAAAAGGTGAAGCAGCAGAGAGACAAAATCAGCCGTCGCGACGGTGTCCTAACAGCCCTACTCCCACGCGCGCTCTCCGCAGGCGGCGGGCGGCACGCGAGGAACACCTCCCGTCTCGCGCAGTGGATGATCGATCACTGGCCCGGCGACGGGCCATCTGCCTCGGACCTGAAAGCCGGTGTTCGGGTCGTCAGCGATTGGGTTAGAGCGCGTCGAAGGATCCACCCAGACGATTTCCGGAATCCTGCTGGTCCGATTCCAAAACAGGCGGGTCAGGTTGTCTCCTCTGGCGCCGCAAGGTGCGGGTCCACTCGGAGCAACCACCATGAAAGTCGCCACCCAGGCATCGCCGCCTGAGCCGTACGCTGATCGTCTGATCCAGGTCCGCGAAGTCACCAAGCTGACCAGTCTCTCGCGCACTCAAATTCACCGGCTCTGTAAGGAGCCGGAATACGCTCACTTAAACTTCCCACAGCCGGTCAGGATCGGTGCCCAGCGCATGGCTTGGTCTCTCCCCGCCGTACGCCAGTGGATCGCCGACCGTCTCACCCTTGCCGAGAGAGAGGCTCAGCCACAGACAGATGAGGTCGCCGCGTCAGAATGAGCGGAACGACCAGAAACCATGTGGAGGCTTCGCCTCGAAATAGTCGCTACGTCTTTGAGAACTTCGCGGACCTCCAGCCGAGATCTTCGCCCTGGTTGATAAAGGGCGTTCTGCCCGCGCGGGGGGTTGCCTTCATCGTGGGACAGAGCAAGGCCGGGAAGAGCTTTCTAGCTATAGACATCGCGCTGAACCTCGCTGTCGGCTCTGAGACAGTGCTTGGCCGCAAGGCGACTCCCTGCGGCGTCGTATATATCGCCGCAGAAGATGCGGACGGCTGCCGTGGCCGGGTCGCCGCTTGGCGTACGAAGTACCGCGTAAAGGGCCGCATTCCTTTCGATCTGGTTGCCCAAGGACTGAATCTTCTGAACGAGGAGCAGGTCGCCGACTTGCGGGCTTCATTGGTCGAGGCATCCGATCGTTTCAGACAGCAAGGTAGCCGCTTGGGCGTCGTAGTGCTCGATACGCTCAGCAAAACTATTCCGGGCGTCGACGAGAACGCCAGCACCGACATGAGCACCGCGTTCGCGGTGATCGAGGAACTAGCGAGCTCGATCGATGCTCTTGTTCTAGTCGTCGCTCACTTCGGCAAATCTGGCGGCGACAAGGGCATTCGGGGATGGTCCGGCTTCGACGCAAACTCCGACGCGACCATCACATTGGAGCGGGAAGCTGACGACCCGAATCTGCGAACCCTCACAATCGCCAAGGTGAAGAATGGGATCGACGGTGGGAGACTTGCGTTCCGGCTGGAACCGGTGGGACTCGAGATCCTGGATGAAGATGGTGATGAGCTCACATCCTGTGTTCCGGTCTATGAAGTGGCTCGCGACAGAGCTAAGGGGCGGCTCCGCCCGATGTCGAACCACGAGCAGATTGTCTTGGCAGCGGTTGAACATCTAACAGACCACGGGCCGAACGACCCTCAGACCATCAATCGCCATGGCGTGACCCATTTGATCCACGCTGTCTCGCGCGACGCTGTCCGGGAATGCGCATTCGCTAATGGTCTCGGCAGCAAGACAGAATTGCCGGCTGCGGTTCGACAACGATTCCATCGAGCTTTGGATAAACTTATCACTCGCGGACGCATCAACGTCGAGGGCAGCCTGGTCTGGCTGCTCTGATCCCCCACATCGTGACGCAGCGTGACAAGTCACGCCCTGTCACGCTCGCAGATCCCCAGCAGCCAGCCGTGACATCGTGACATCCCCCCTATGGGGGTGTCACGGCATGTCACGCCTCGGTCCCGCGCGCGCCGCCCGGCCCAGCAGACCAGTGGGCAGATTGCCCACTCCGATGGGGCGTGGAGACGGGAGGGGGTCAGAAAGTCGGGAAGTCGTCGGCGCGGAAACCGGTGCCGGGGCCACTTTTACAGGGTGTTGAGTTAAAGGAGGGGGGTCGTTCCGGCGTACGTGCGAGAAATCCTCGCCTTCTCCGAAGTCGACAGGGAGTCCTCGACTCCCAGCCTCCCACCACAACCGTGCGGGGCTAGCTCACCGCCTTCATCAAATCGTCCACCCCGCCTGCCTGAACGAATCTTGGCTCGCCCGGTGACGTGGCGATCGCCTCGAAGTGCCTGGCGCCGCACGTCACCTTGCCGGCTTCCAGGTGGTGCAGATCGTCGATGAGGTTGGTCGGCTTGGTTTCGACGACGAAATAGAGCCGCTCCCCATCCTCAGTGCTGACGAGCACGGCCCAATCGGGATTGTAGGACCCCAAGGGCGTGGGCACCTTGAACCAGGCCGGCAGCTTGGCGAACACCCGCACCGCGTCGTTGGCGTTCAGCCCTTCAGCGAAGACCCCTTCGCTGGGGGTATCGAAGCGGACGTGGGTGGTCGGCGCCTTGGTCGCCGCGACCATCTTGCTCAGATAACCCGTCAGCTCCTGCTCTTCGAAGAGCTCCTGGGCATAGACCTGCATGTCACCCAGCTTCTGGTAGCGCACGCCATCGACCAGAGCCGCAACCTTCGCCTTGTTGATCAGGTTGGCGGCCTGATCGATGAAGGATGCCGGATTCTGCCGCAGGTCGTCCAAGCGCTCACTGTCGACAAGCACCTTGGCCAAGGTGCGCCGGGTCAGCTGGGTGCGGTTTTGCAGCTCGCCAAGAACGTCAGGGACGTGGGCGTTGCCGTGGGCGAGGTGCTGGAAGCCCGAGACGCGTTCCTTCACTCCGGTGATCCCGCCGACGTCGATCGCCAGTTCAGCCTTTCGCCAGCGCGCCTGGGCCCTCGTGATCGCCGGCATCGCTTGAAGGCGTGCAACGGCGTCGACGACCAGAGCGTCATTATCGAACGTCAGGCGGTAAGTTGTCTTCGCCTTGATCCGATCCCACAGCGCCCGGAATTCCTCGCCGAGGAAGACTTCCCGATTCAATGCGACAGGTCTGCGCTCGTCGGCGTCGCGAACCTCGAGCTTGCCTGCCAGCTTGGTCAACATGGCCTTGGCCGCACTTTCCACAGCGGCGAAAACCTCGGGCAGCGCGAAGTCCGGGTCCCTCAGGGCGCGGCGCAGATCATCCTGAACCTTGCCTCTCGCATCGATGTAACCTTGCTCGCGCAACCAGCCTGCCAGCGCCGCTGACTGGTCCACGCCCAAGGGTTCGAGCTCGCCCTTGTCGTTAGAGAACGACAGCGCGGCGAATGCGTCGGTGGCGACTGTGCCGAACCTGATGCCCAAGTCCTGCTCGATCTGCTTTTGCAGCCCTTCGGCAAACTGGGCGTAACTCTCGCCTGCGATGACGGTGAGCACGTTGAGTCCCTCGTCCCGACGCCGATCACCGTGCTTGTCTACGCAAAGGCGCAAGCCGCGTCCGACCGTCTGACGGCGCTCGGTCTCGCTGCCCATCTCGCGCAGAGCGCAGATCTGGAAGACGTTGGGGTTGTCCCAGCCCTCCCGCAGGGCTGAATGGGAGAAGATGAAGCGCAGCGGCGTCGCTTCATCCAGCAGCTTTTCCTTGTCGCGCATAATCAGGTTGAAGCCGCGTTCTGCATCGTCGCGACTTGCCGCGTTCTTCATCTCGCCGGCCGCGTTCAACTCCGGCTCAGTGACCCGGCCCTTCTTGTCGCGCGAAAAGTAGCCGTCGTGAGCCGCAGCCGGATCGACGGGAACCGCCGCGAACAGAGTCTGGAAGTCGGGGTGCGCCGCGAGCTTGTGATACTCCTGTTCGAAGATTTCGCCATAAGGCCCCAAGGCGGTCGACCCATCCTCATGGTGGACGCGATACCGATCGACCCTGTCGATGAAGAACAGACTCAGCACCTTGATGCCCAAGGGCCTCAGGGCCTTCTCACGGGTGAAGTGCTCGCGGATCGTCCGCTCGATCATGCGCCGGACGATCGCCAGCCGGTCGACGTCCCCGAACGCCTCGCCCTCCCGCAGGTAACGCACGTCGCCCGGCACGTTCAGCTGGACCAGGCCGCCGCCCTCGGTCTTTTCGATCGTGCCGATGGAGACGTCGCGATAAACATCGCGGCCGGTGATGTCGGCCAGGTCGTCGCCGTCTTGCACGGTGACCACGTCGCGGCTGACGCCTCCCTTATGCTGCACGTCGAGCTCGACACGCGCCGTGGGCGCCCGGCTCTTAGCGGTCTTCACCTCAATGAGGCGCGCATACGAAGTGTTGTGGGCGTCCACAATCTCCAGGCCCGCGACGTCGATGCGCTTCACCAGCCGCTGCTCATAGGCGTCGACAGCGTCCAGCCTGTAGACCATGTGGTGCTTGTGCACGTGGGTGGCCGAGTACCGTAGCCGGCACAGTGCGTTCATCTCACGGAGCGCCTTGGCCCCGGCACCCTTGATTCCTCCCTCCACCGACTGAGGCTCATCGATGATGATCACGGGCCGGGTCGCCTTGACGAGGTCTACCGGCCGCTCGCCGCCGGTCTTTTCGTGGGGCGTATAGAAGACGTTGGTGTCCAGCTTGTTCAGCGAGCCGATGGTGGCGACCATCACCTTGATGGTCGATGAGGTCGCGAAATCACGCACCTGACCAAGCTTGGCGCTGTCATAGACAAAGGAATCCATTGGCTGGCCGGCGTAGAGGGCCCGGAAGTGCTCGCGTGTCATCTCCAGAGTCTTGGCCACCCCCTCTCGGATGGCCACCGAAGGCACGACGATCATGAATTTGGTGAAGCCGTAGCGCTTGTTCAGCTCAAAGATGGTCTTGAGATAGACGTAGGTCTTCCCCGTTCCAGTCTCCATCTCGACCGTGAAGTCCATGCTCTCCAACAGATCGGTGGGTGCCAGAGCGTTGCGCACCTGCACCTCGCGCAGGTTGGCGAGGATCTCATCATCAAGGAGGGAAGAACGGTTGCCGACCCCGAGGCCGTCATCGTCCAATCCCAGGTCAGCTTGGGCCGCGTCGGCCGAGACCCGGGTGACGGTGAATTCGGTGCGGTTGATGTCCTGTCCTTTGAACAGATCACAGACCGAGTTCACCGCCGCGGTTTGATAGTCTAGGTCCGGCTCAAATTTCAGCTTCATACGCTGCGGACCTTTAGTAGTCGGTCGCCCAGGCGCTGCTCGAGAATAGCGGCGACGTTGGACTTGGCGTTGTCGCTTTCGAAGCCTGTGTCCTTGAAGAAGACAGTGATCCCCGCGGCCGGCGTCAGCTCCAAAAACCAGTCAGACATGCCGTCGGCCAGCGCCTCGGCCTCTGCGGCGGAAACGTCTGCAAGGCACACCGCCAGAACACCACCGCCGAAGGCATAGACCGCGCGACCGGCGATGCTTTTCATCTGCACGGGCTCGGCCAGGTCAATGCCCTGCTTAAGCAGCAGCTCCACCAGCAGGTCGTTCTCGGTGCGCCCGTCGATCAGGTTGTTTGCAGCCGACAGCAGGTCCGCTTCCAGATCTTCGCCTGGCTGCCACGCCTTCAGGTTGGAGGTCGCCAGCTTGTAGACTCGAAAGCCGAGATCGTCCGGCGCCGCCAGATCGTTCTTCAGCTCCGACGACGCGGCTCGCAGCCTCTGCTTGGTCACGTCCGCGATCGACTGATAGCGCGGGTGATCGGCAATTGGCTCAGGAAGCTGCACGAGAATAAACCGACGCTTTCCCCCGTCCGCCTTGTTGATCTCCCAAAGGGCTTGGCCTGAAGTGCCGCTTCCCGCGAAGAAGTCCATGACGATGGCTTCGGGGTCATCCGCCACCACCGCATACAGGCAGTCGTAAACTGCCCAGAGACTCTTTGGGAACGAGAACGGTGAATCCGGAACCAGGGCGTTGACGATCTTGGTGCCGTACTCGTTCGCGTCGTAGCGCTTGTCGGTCCAGACGGTGCGGTAGGAACCGAAATCCTTTCCAATCTCGATTTCATAACCGGTCTTGGATTGCCGCGCTTTCAACAGATGACGCACAGCCTCCACGCTCTGGCGGGCGTAACGCCATTTCCGTTCCACACCTGCGGAATCGATCGGCCAGACATAAGTCAGGTCCCCGACCGCTTCGGTCTGAGCTGGATGAAGCTCATCGGAGGGCACATCCCCGAAACCGTGGATCACACCGGCCTTCAGGACGACGGGATAGAAGCAGTTTTTGGCGTCGTGCCGCTCGGACTCCGAGCCCCAGTTGCGAAACTGCGACCAACTAATTTCCGCCTGGTCGATCTTGCGGTCACGGATGTATTTCCCGCCCTTTGGAAAGACGAAATAGGCGTACTCATGGGTGTACGAGAAATTCGTGCCCTGAATTCCGCGCGGATTGTGCACGATCGTCACGCAGACGTGCTCATAGGACCCTTCGTTGAAGACCTCTTTCAGCAGGCTTCCGAGATTGACGACCTCGTTCTCGTCGATAGTGCAGATGAGGACGCCGTCGGGTAGCAAGAGATTCCGGGCCAGCATCAGCCGCGGATACATCAAGTTCAGCCAATTCGAATGGTAGCGCCCGCCGACTTCCGGGTTGCTGACCAGCCGAGCACCCCCATCGGACTGTCCGGTGATCTCCATGTAGTTCTGCATCGGATCATGGAAATCATTCGGATAGATGAGGTCCGTGCCGGTGTTGTACGGCGGATCGATGTAGATGAGCTTCACCCGTCGGGCGTAGCTCTTCTGCAGCAGTTTCAACGCCTCGAGATTGTCTCCCTCGATCAGCAGGTTTTGGGTTTGAGCCCAGTCCACGCTCTCGCCTTCGGCGGGACGCAAGGTCGCAAGTGAAGGGGTGAGCGCCAGCCGCCGGGCCATCCGTTTGCCCGGCCAGGCGAGGCCGTATTTTTCCGGCGATTCGTCGACCGCGTCCCCCAAGAGCTCCCGCAAGGCATCGAAGTCGATCCGGCCCTCGCTGATCGCTTCAGGAAAACGGGCGGCGATCGCTGCAACGTTCTCTCCCACTAGGTCGGCGCTCTGGGCGTCAGGGCCATCGGCCTCGATTTTCCGAATAGGCAACGTGGTGGGCTCCGATGAAAAGGTGTCGAAGAGCCGCAGAAGGCTCCGCTCCTATGTCCTATGGCACACGCTGGTGTCGCAGCAACCCGACGGCGACGAGACCCTCCGATCTGCCACGCATTGCGTCCCAATCGTAGCTGTAACAGAGTGGTTATCGACCTCAAGTTGCAGGAATGCGAATGCGCTTTAATCAGCTCCTCTGCGGACCGGAGTGGTCCCACTTGTCCCCTATTGTGAAAGGCAAACTGCCGATCTTGGTCAGTGCCTTCTACGGGGATGGCATGCTTACGAAGGTGGCTGCCGCTAAACCGGTAGGGGCCAAGCTGCTCGTCCGACTACCAAGACCTGCCGGCGCAATTCCCAAGCTGCTACCGAACGATCCGCGCAAACTGCTCAGTTTCGCCAAGAAGAACCCTGGGGTGGAAATATTTGTACACCCGAGGATTCACGCAAAGATTTTTGCCTCCGAAGGCCAAGCGCTCATCGGGAGCGCCAATCTCAGCACGACGGGGTTCAGCGGGGCCCATGAAGCCAGCCTCCTCACCAAGGACGCGAAGACCGTCGCCGCGCTCCGTACGGAGGCCGAAAAGTTCATCAAAACCGCATACCCCGCGTCCATCCTGTACCTCGAGCGTCTTGTCCAAGCGATCGATGCTGGCAAAGCCTCGGTGCAACCGACGCCAGACGCCGCCGCGGGTGCCGCCGTCGCCTTCGCCGGCCAAGTGGGAAATCCACCCTTTGAGAGCTTCGTCGCTTGGTTGGCGGGCCAGAATTCCGCGCTCGCCAAGGAAGTACATTCTCGATGTAGTGGGAAGAAACACAACGTGAGCGGTCACGCCTATTCGGCCTATCACGGCCTGAGCGTGCTATTCCGCGGCGATCCCACTTGGGCCCGGTCCCTGATCGGACAGAATTGGCAGGGGGGACGAGTAGTGACGGGGCTTGACCGGATACGGTCGTTCGTCAGCCAAAACCCGGGTTTGATCAAGAACAAGCGCCGGGGTTCTTGGGAAAACAGCTATCTGCCGACCAGCTTGGGCGGACCGGCCAAGAGGTCGGGTGGGGCAGGCATCGGCCTGATCAAACGGATGATGGTTTTGCTGCCTGAGTATCTCAAATCGGTTCACCTTATCTGAGCAACCAGCGCACCCAGCCGCTCTTCAGCGCTCGCGACCTCGCCGGCCAGCGCGAGCCTGCGCGCCAGCCGCTTCTCCGTCATTGCCGCCTTGCGTACCCGCGCTACCTCCCGCGCCTGGACGGTATACGCCTCCAGGCCTGCGCGGCGGGACTCCACCTCGGCTTCATCCGTCGGGAGACGGAAGACGCCGGTGATGCGCCCGGCCACGTAGGCCTCTGCGCACTCGCTCCACCGCCTGTGCAACGACCACAGATCGTGGGTGGCTACGCGCGTCAGCGCCAAGCTGTCCAGAAAGGCAATCTGCACAGGATCAGCCTCCGATATTACGATTGGGCTTATCGTCAACCGCTGCAGCACCGCCCTCGCCGCTTCGCGCTCGTGCCGCCGTTTGAGTCCCACCGACAAGGCGGCCGCCTTAGAGTCTCCAGCTAGAAGGACCAACGGCTGCGCGACGGCGCGATGGATGACCTCGATAATCCGGTCCGTCTTTGCATCAGGCCTCAAGCGGGCGCCCATCACCACCAGCTGGGCATAGTCCCGGACCTCGTCGGCGTAGGCGGCCACCCCCGCGGCGGTCGGCTTGATCGTGGCCCGCCAAGTCAGCCGCTCTAGACCCGTCTCGAGCAGCCGGCGATCCGCTGCCCCAAGCTCGCCGCGGTCGACCAACAGGGCTTTGGCCACTCGCTGCTCGACCTGTGTCTCCTTCGGCAACGCGAGGGCATCAAACAGCGCATCCAGTGCATCGTCCATCACGCGGCCGTCTGGGGTTGGGGCAGGACGGCGAACCAGCCGATGACCTCCCAGTCGTCCATGCCTGCATGATCGGTGGGGTCTGTGACTTCGCCCGGCGTGAATAGGCTCTCGACCGCGCGTTCTTGCGCCTTTCCGGAGACGGCGGCGATAGCTGCGGCCAAGGCCTCGCGCCAAGTGCTCATGTCGCGTCCACCGCGCGTGTCGGCGTCCAGCCGCGCCCAAGCATCAAGGTCGGGTGCCTTACCACGATCAGCTAGGAGGCGGACGCGATCGAGCACCTTCTTGGCCTGTCCCGGAGTAAGCAACGAGGTCCCGTCGAGACCTACGTGCACCAGAGCATGCGGGCGCAGCGGATCATTTGGCGACAGCACGGCTAGCGCTGCCGGGGTCTCCGCGCGCAGGCAGAAGATGGCACCGGCAGGAACCTCCTCCGTTTCCCAAACCGCGGCGTGAGCCGTCAGCGGCGTCTTCGACAGTGCATCTCTCTGCTCGGGCCGGAGCGCCGCCAGATCGGCTCTAAGGTCGTTCAGAGTCAGGTCGGCGATGGATACGCCCGAGGACAGATCCTCGAGGTCGATCACCGTGGTTTGCAAAGCCTCCAGCTGCTTACGTCGATAATCGAGATCGTTCATCACGTCGCCGGACTGGGCCTCGATGATGTTCTCCTCGCCGGTCGCCGAGACGTCGAGCAACACCATCCGTCCCGACACCTTCCGCTCCAGACCGATGTAGGCGTCGAGGTCTATGTTGGGCCAAAAATTAACTAGCTGGATGGTCTCGTTCGCGGAGCCCAGCCGGTCGATCCGCCCAAACCTCTGCACGATGCGTACCGGGTTCCAGTGGATGTCGTAGTTCACGAGACAGTCGCAATCCTGCAAATTCTGGCCTTCGCTGATAACGTCAGTGGCGATCAGCAGGTCGATATCGCCCTCTTCAGCGAGATCCTCTGGTCGGCCCTTCGCGCGAGGCGAGAAGGCCGTGAGGATAGTCCCAAGGTCAGCGCGCAGACCCTTGACCGTGCTCCTGTTGGCCCCGCCGCCGGTGACCAAGGCCGCGTTCAACCCGAGCGTCCCCGACAACTGGTCATAGAGGTAGCGAGCGGTGTCCGCGAAGGCGGTGAAGACGATGACCTTGCGATTGCCCGGGTTAAATGGGTGGGCGACCTTGTCCACAATTAACGCGCGCAGGTCGGCCAGCTTAGCGTCCTTGTCAGGTGTAACCGCACGCGCCTGTTCAAGCAGCCGGGACAGGTGGGCACGGTCGTCGATCAAGTCCTGACGCCAGCGCACGCGGTCGGTGTCGGCCAGCAGAACCCGAACGCGGCGTCCGACCGCCAGGCTTTCGAAAAGCGGATCGTCAAGGCCGAGGTCGTCGATTCCGAGTTCCTCAAAACTCTCCTCATGCGCATCAATGCGACCAATCAAGGTGTCTACGACTGCTAGCTGCCTCTCCACGGTGAGGCCGAAGCTGATTACGGAGCTCTCCATGCGCTTGAGCATGTTCACCCGCATCAGGTGAACTAGGCTCTCTTCGCGATCGAGCTGGCTAAACACCCCCTTGCCGCCTTGGACAACCTGAGTGTAGGCCTTCTCATAGGCCTCCCGCCTGGACGGCAGGACGTAGCGCAGCGGTGCGTAGGCGGCGAGCGTTAGGCGACGGATCGCTGTATTAACTTCGACGATGGGCGGGAAGGTGCCGGAGCTGTCCACCGGCGGCTTCCGGTTGATCGGAGGCCGACGCTCGGGGAAAGCACCGGTTTCCTCCAGCCCATAGTAGCGCTCCACGTGCTTGCGGCTGCGGGCAATAGTCAGCAGGTCTAGCAGCCGGAAATAATCGAAGCCCAGCATGTCGAGCAGCCGTTCGGACGTACGCCGGGTTTGGGGCAGCTCAAGCCAACGGTTGAACTGACCCTGCGCGATGCGGATCGTGGTTTCTACAGATGCCACGCCATGGCTGCGAAGCGCGGCGTCGTTACCTTCCGTGGCGAAAGAGATCTGATTACGCAGGTCGGCGAGACGGTTATTCACCGGCGTCGCCGAAAGCATCAGCACTCGGGTCCGCACGCCGCTCTTGAAGACCTGGTTCATCAGCCGGTCGTAGCGACTGTCTCGGTCGCTATGGGCGTTCCGGTTCCTGAAGTTGTGCGACTCATCGATCACGACCAGGTCGTAATTGCCCCAGTTGACGTGGGCCAGATCGATGTCGCCCGACAGGCCATTGTCGCGCGACAGGTCCGTGTGGTTCAGAACATCGTAGTTGAAGCGGTCGCCGGCGAGCAGGTTGCGGCGATCATTCATCCTCCAGAGCGTCCAGTTGTCCCTCAGGCGCTTGGGGCACAGCACCAGCACGCGGTCATTGCGAAGCTCGTGGTACTTGATGACCGCCAAGGCTTCGAAGGTTTTGCCCAAGCCCACGCTGTCCGCAAGGATGCAGCCGCCAAACCGTTCGAGCTTATCTATTGCACCGACCACCCCGTCGCGCTGGAAGCGATAGAGCTTGTTCCAAACTAGGGTCTCCCGGATTCCGGTAGCCGCTTTGACGATCCGCTCCTCGTCCAGGCCCTCGGCCATCTCTGCAAACAAGGCGTCGAGCAGTCGCAGATAGATGTCAGTGGCCGAGCGCCGCTCCCCGAGGGCTTCGAGCATCTGGACGAAGCTATCTGGTGTCGAAGGCCAAGCGGGCAGCTCCCGCCACTGGTTGTCGAACCAGGCCCGTAACTGTTCAGCGCCCGCACCCTCCTGCAGATGAACGAGGCTGAACGGATCGGCGGGTGCGAGGCCCAGGCCCTCCGAAGTGGGTGCGCAACTTCCGAATAGCGCAATCGCCCCATCCTCCCGTTCAACAAGGATCGAGGATTGTGGCAGGCGGCCCTTCGCAGCCTTCACCTCAGCCGGCCGAAGCCAGCCGGCGAGTCCATTGGCAAGCGTGCGCAGGTCCAGACCATTGCGCCGAGTACGATCGGCCGGTCCCCCAAGCAGATCAGGCTCAAGCATTTGCGGGTGGGAAAGGATCAGCCGGAGATCCCCGCTTTTGCCCAGTGCGGTTCGAAGGGCCGCCAGTCCATGAAGGCTGACCGAAGTCGCTGCTATGCGGATTGCTTCGCCGCCCCCGCCCTGCCCTAAAATGTCGACGACACGGTCCCGGCCTCTGTTACTGACTAATCTCACGTCGCCTGCCCCCCCCCGCGAAGGCACAGGAGTATCGTACCCTCGCCAACGCGGGTAGTGCGCGCATCGGACGGTCTGCTCGAGAAGCGCTTCCAGTCCAACGGCCACGCACCACGGATGCGATTGGGCCCGTCAGATTTCATGACGGGAGCGTTGTGCTGAAGGCGAGCGCCTCGATAAGCCTAGGGCTGGCCCAGACTAGAATCCTTCTTGTACTTCGCCCAAGCCCTGTTCAGGCCGCCCGCCAGCGCTTTGTAGAGGTACGGTGTTGGCAACGGAGCACTTTCGACCGCAGCATTGTAGTCGGTCATAAGTTGCACGACCCTGCCACGTCCCAGCGCCTTGCCTCGGCTGGCGAGCAAGCGCTGGCGTATTTCCAACATGACGGCCGCGGCCCGTCGGTGACTGAGCGCCGCCGCTGTTGCGCCCGAAGTCAGCAGAAAAGCGCTGAACGTCAGAATGACCCGCACGGCGACGATCTGAACGTCACCGGTCTGACGCCAGCCCCAGACCGCCCATCCCACAAAAACGGCAAGGGCCGGTACGACGGTCACAAGCCACATGATCGACCCGCTCCACTCATGCAGCCTGCCAGTGAAGAAGGCCGACTCTTCGACCATTTCTGCCAACTTCTGCTGACCGTTCGCTGCGCGTGTCGCGAAGTAGTCCTTCAGGGTGAGCGTCGACAGTTTCTTGGTCGAGGCGCGACATTCGCTGCACACCAACGCGGTGTTCGCCACCGGCCAACCGAGCCCATAGACGATCTGCAGCAATCGGCGGACCTGCTCTCCGGCAGAGCGATGTGAACGATAGAGGTGATTGAACCACAGCATGGAGGCCGCGCTCAGAAAGCCGAATGCGCCAATCACCGCAAGCAACGCGCCATCATCGACCCAGATAGAGGCGGCAGCCAAAAGCGTAAGGGTCAGCTGCGACCCGATACTGAGCCCCCGATACCCCTCGGCGTCTCGCAGCTCCGCGCGCTGATGGCGAAGGAGTTGATCGTGATCGCTGGCGTTGATGACACTCGTGACAAACGCAGATTTGGCTCGCGTGTAGGCGTTTAGGTCTCGGCACTTGGCGGCCAGTTCGCGCTTCAGCGCTTCATAGCTGCCTGCCAGCTCGGGATCTTCCCTCAGCCGATCCCGGAAGTTGACGAGGTCTCGCCAGGTGCTGCCGTCAAACAGGACAACGTGCACATTGACCGCAGGTGAGGTCTCCGGCTTCGAGACAAAGCCTGTTTGCTCCTGGGCGGCAGCCGGAATCCCTGGGGCGAAGCCATTGCGGGCCAAGATGGTGGTCGCGGTCGCCACATCATCCATCGTCGGCACGCCGACAACCACGTCGATGACGGGCTTGGCCGCAAGGCCCGCTATGGCCGTGCTCCCGATATGCTCTAGCCGGACCGATTTCCCGAGGATCTTGCTCAGATCGTCGGCGATGATGGCAAAGTCCACCGCCCACGCCGGCGACCACGGTCGAATTTCGATTTTGGTCGCCATGCGTCGTGTCGCTTCGCAGCCCGAGTTCCGCGGTGTGTTAAGCGACGAGCGGAATCATTGTCCCGAACACCTTCTGCCACGCCGCCCCAGCCTCTAGGTTTTGACCAGCGCGCTCGTGATCGCAAGCGATGCATGCATTTCGCCAGGCGGTTTCAGCACGTGACCTCCAGGCATTACCAAGGGCGACCACCTCAAGCGTGCCGGGCATGATGATACTGGCGGACGGTCGAGTGATCAGCCAACCGAAGAAGTCGCGAACCAGCGAGTCCGGCCAGAAGTAAACGCCACTTTGGGTGTGCATGAATTCGATGACCAAACGTTCGACCTGAAACGATCGCAGCGGCGCGTTGCAATGGCGTTGCCATTGTTTGATCGCCCGAATGATGATGCGCGTCACACCCTGATGGCGGGCGTCCGAAGTGTTGAGGCTGTCCATTTCCATCACCGGATCCGCGAGCCGGTATGTTCCTCCGTAGCGGGTGTCGCAAATCCACACTTGGCCGTAACGGGCGCGAAACCCCGGAACGACGTCCACGGGAGTCGTGGAGAATCGAACCACGACGGCCTGCTGATCCCCCCGCATTTCGGTCTGCAGGCCATAGGCCACGCTGAGCACAGACCTCACCTCCTGCAGGATCTGCGATTGGCGGTTGCCGACGCGCTGATTGAACCGACTCAGGACGGTGTCAGGCAGTAAGAACATCACATCAATGTCGCGCCTTGATCGGACCGCTAGCCCCTTTCCCCAAGACCCAGTGAGCATTGAGTTCGCTAGCGGATCGTCCAGACCGTAATAGTGTTGGTTCAGGCGAGAACGGACGCCTGCTTGACCCACCCATCGTTGAGCTGATGAACGGTCAGGTCCAGAGACGCGAAGAACCGGGTGAACCGCGGCACGACATATGCCCACTGTGCGCTGGGCGGGGGAGAAAGAAGGCCTGACAGGAAGGTCATATCCCACCCTAGCGCATGCAGGACGATCGGCGGTGCGCGCTCCGCCGACGATCTACAGCTGGTTCCATCAAGCCGAAGGCGCGAGGGTTCGATAGCCGCGCCTACCCACGAGCCCCGTTCGGGTCAGTACTCGTCTGCGTCATCGTGCTCCACCTGCTCGATCAGGGGAAACTTGGCCCGGTCGACGCGGTAGAGTTTAACGCTGTCATCCACCAGCCTCAGCCGTCCAGGCCGGGAGTCGCTGAAGGAGTCCAAAGCGTCGAAGTTGAGCCAGAAGTCGTCCGCGCTAGAACGCGAGGCGGGGCGTTCGACCGGCGGCTGCACCAGACGAGCGGCGTCTCCGAATAGGGCGATGTTCCTGCCGTCGCCGCTCTGCGCCGACCGGTAGATGATCGCGTCGAAGCCCCTCCGCTCGCCTTCGAAGGAGAAGGCGTGCCTGCGCGCCAGATATTCTGCGACCACTTGGGTTGGGACGTAGTCGAGGTGTTCGTCGTCGGGCGAAACGGGTTGCGAAATCTGACGCATGAAGGTGTGCATGAAGCGCCACTGCGCGGCGCGCTGCACGGCGTTCTTGGCGAACGGATCGTGGGCCTTGGGCGGGCCTGCAAATCGCGTGGTGTCCAGGACGAGGATCGCCTCGGTAATCTCGAACTGGGCGGCCACTACGCCGCTACCAACCACCGGGCGCAACTCCGAGACGCAGGTGTCTAGGTCGAACCCTGCATAGAAGACTGCGATCCCGGAAGGGTTCATCCGGCCTGGCCTCCGCAGGTGTTCCGGCGGCGGACCAAGCAGCGGCACCGGGCTTTTCAGAATGGATGTCGCCAAATCGTCCGCAGCCAACCGGGCGCGAAAGAACCTGCCTCCGGGCGTGCCGGGTTGGATGAAGTAGACTGGGCCCATCTTGTCCGCCGTGCGCTGCAGCTGGACGTCGTCGAAGATGCGCTGGAGCAGGCCTTCCATTTCATCATTGAAGAACCGGGCTTCGTGCATCAGGCGCTGACGCAGCAGCGCCCACAGCCGCCCGTGTTCCTCCAGCGCGAAGTCATCCGACACATAGCCATAGTCATCGCTGTAGAAGGCGTCCGCGCCGTCGGGCGGCCAATAGTGGTCGTTATCGATCAGCCAGTCCTTTAGCCGCCCAAGGATGGCCTGGTCATCGGTCTCGGTGAGCTCGGCTAGGGTCGTCCAAAGGTCATTGCCGCGGCTATTTCCGAAGCCATCCTCAGGCACGCCGGCATAGTGGGTGCGAAACACCGGGTCGACGATTTCGGCCACCGCTTCGACCGGCACCCCCTTGCGCCGCGGATGGTTGTCGCACCGCGCCCAAGGATGATCAGGACGGACCGCCTCGATGCGTTTCCCTAGACCGGTCGATTGGAAGCATGCGGGACAGACGTGCATTGTCGGCCTCAGATAGTGACGTCAGAGCAGCGTGACCGCCGCCTTGGCGTCAGCCGGTGATCACCACATAGAACGGCTCGCTGATAGCCGCGAGACTGCTGTCGCTTCGACGCACGACGAAGGCTTCCGCGAGATGGACGCCGCGCCATGCCAGTGTTTCTGCGCGTTCATAACCGAGCTCGGACGGGTAATAGTCGCCGCGCGGACTGGGGACGTCGCCAGTGTTAGTGATGCGCCAATGCACCTCGTACTCCGATCCGATCGGATCCCCAGAAGATCGAAGTGCGTGGAACCAGATCTTCTGTCCTGGCGCCAGCGGATCGCCGGACCCGACGACGACGGCGTACATGCTCTTGGAGCCGCCCTTGAGCGTGGCTCCCACCACCACCTCAAGATCCGGGTCGCGCCGATCGGTCCATGTCGGCCTGTGCATGTGTACCACGCGCCGGAAGTTGACCGGGATGGCTGCGCGCCCGAACGTCACCACCAGATCCACTAGGTCCTGTAGCAGGTTTCGGCCCGAACCGGCCGGGTCGGCGAGCGCGAACCGGCCCGTACCTTCGTCCAGCGTGATCGATCCAGCGAATTCGTCGCCGAATAGACGGCGCCAAGCCCTGATGCTGGCGTCACGGTCAGCCGTCACGATCGCCTCATCGATCCAGCCGCGATAGCGATTAATGGAGGCGCGGAAGTTGGCGTACTGGTCTTGGGTCCATTCGATCGCGAAGTCCTCCGCGTCGTCTCCGTCGCTCAAGAACGGGTTGCAAACGGAGGGCTTGTCGGGGCGCGCCTGCAGCCAGTTGTCGAGCCGGCACAGCACGGTCTGAAGCGCGGTCGGCACATCGGCGAAGGCGCTCGACCCCTTGTCAGCTTCGTCGATCTGTTGGGCCAGAAGGGTGGTCAATAGGACCGAGGGGCAGACAAATCGGGTCTTGATATCCCTCAGATACTTGATCAGACGCGTGACCTTGCGAAACGAATTTGCACCCGAGTAGCCGTTTTTCTCAATTAGCCAAGCGGTGTAGGCTGCGGGCTCCGAGCGCTCGAAGCGATCGGCCGATCGGTTGCAGACCTCGGGACACCCGGTGATCTCGCGGCCGATCACCAGCGGAGCGACATCGACCACCGCGTCGTTTGCGTAGGTGATGGTCGCGCAATAGGGCCACCCCTTGACGTTGTCTCGATAGACCCCGCTGGAGCGGAAGGTCGCCACTAGGGTGCGGATGTAGTCAGCGGCGCTCCAACCCTCCACCGGGTCCACGAGCACCAGTAGATCGGCGTCGAACTCGCCTTGGTCGACCGGACGGATGATGGTGCCGTGCGCCCACGAGCCCTGCCGGTCGAAATCGCGAATCGTCGGTTCCCATTTGGACCCGAGCAGGAAGGTCTTGATGGCGTTGCTGTTCTTTTCCAGCGTCTGCAGCCGGGTCGTGTTCAGATCGACGGTATCGCGCAGAAAGTCGTTGAAGTGTTCGGTCAACTTCATTCAGCAGCCGCCCCGAGTTTCAGCTCTGAGACATAGCCTTCAGCCCCGTCGTTCATGGCCGTCTCCATCGTCTTGCGGCGCTGTTTGTATACGCCCGGGAAAATGAGGCCGGTGCTGGCGCGCCGCAAATAAATGGCGTTCTGAAGCTCGCGCGCCTGGATCTTGCAATCATCTTCGCTGCACTCGCCCTGCTTGGCGGCCTCCCACAGGGCTTCCGCCTCGCCGCGCAACGTCTCTTGGGCGTCGGCTGCATCCCGCTGACGGAAGTATTCGCGAGCCGACCAAGTCAGGATGGGCGCCGTTGGAGCCAGGACGGTGGTGACGAAGCTGTCAATGGTGAGCCCCACGAAGCCAGCCATGGCCAAAAGGATCAGCGGCAGGCCTACGCCCAAGCCTATGAGCCAGCGTCCGTAGTGCCGGCGAAGCTCGCCGTCGTACCACAGGTTGGTGCGCTGGCAGATGATCCGGCCCAGATAGAGTGGTGGCCGGCCAGCCGCTAAGGGATACCAGTCGCGCAGCCTGTCGTCGGTCCCACCCCAGCGCACCCAGCGGCGCTCCGCTGAAGCGATTTCCGGATAAGGCGCGCGCTTGCCCCCGACAAGCTTGTTCCACGGCACGTCCAGCACCGCTTCGTCGAAGGCTTCGGCGATCTTGGCTGACAACCGGATCCGGTAGCGTTGCATGCGATCCAGGATGAGCACATCGAGAAGCGTCACTCCCAGAGCCGCGGCGGCGGCCCACGGTCGGATTTGCGGCTGGAAGAGAGCCAGGATGGTCAGTCCCATCGGCATAATCACCGTTAGGCCGAACTGCACCACCAGCCAGATGCTGGCGTCATCCAAGATGCGTTTGCGAGCCCGTAGCAGGCGCAGCTGGGGCTCTTGGTTCTGACGATGTGGTATAGGGTTCATGGGTGACCTTGCGCGGGAACACGCAAGCCAGCCTAAGCAGTAATGTTGCGTAAAGACATGGTTCGTTTTGAGTGGGCGGGCACCCTGGGGCTAACCATGCGCTGAGCCGGTCCATTTCGGCCGCCGACTCGTTCGCGGTCAGTTTGAGATCAAGCTCGGGTATCGTTTGCAGCACGCGGCTACTGACAACCTGTTGGCGGCAAGGGGCTAAAGAAGCATGCGGTCGGATTATGGAGCATGGCTTCGCGCGCAGGGGTATGACGGCGGAACCGTGACGGCACAGCTCCACCGTATCGGTCGGGTGCAGCAATATCTCGGCGACCCAGATGAGGGATTTAGCCATGATCGATGCAAGGGACTCCTGGAGCGGCTTGTTTACTCGACCGAAGACGAGCGGCGCGGCCGGCCTAACCCTACGGAAATTCCGATAAACGGCAGGCTTCGAACCAACATCGCAAGCTACCGCCACGCCGTGGCGCTCTACACGCGGTTCTTGGACGACCAGGCGAAAGACGTGGGCGGGTCAGTGCAGGGAGGATCGACCGGTTCATCGACGATAACTTCCGGGCGTGCTGTTCGATGGTCCGGCGCGACGTTGGCTTCGCAGCTCGCCGCCCCGAGGGAGCAGGCGCGTACGCTGGCTGAGTTCGGATTCGATGGTCAGGCCGCTTTGGAGGCTCTCATCGCAACTTCGCGCTACCGAACGCTCGCCCAGGCGGTAGCTTCACTCGCGCTGTTCTCTCACCCCGAAACTGTGGTGCAGACCGGCGGTCGCGCGATGTTCCCTACAGTCCGCGGCGTCCCCGGAGCGTATCTTGAAATCGACGGACGTTCGGTGATGTCGGATGACAACAAGAGCCCTACCGACGCCTTCCTCTGGTCGAATGGGATCAACCGTCGGGGCCGCGACAGCCAGTTCAACCACGTGTACGCGGCGAGCTTGGACCCCGACGCCTACACGGCCCTTCCGAACATCGTCATGACCCCGGCCTTCTTGGCCAAGCTCACCGACACCAACGCGGAGGTGCGGGCGCTGCTGGCTTGGCGGAGCTTTGATCTTTACGGCTGGAGGCTCTCTGGCGTCGATATCCCAGATCGCCCGAATGCATACGCATCGCTCGAATGGGCCGCACCGCTGCCACCTGTCCCGCAGCTTCAGCCACGGCTTGAAGCGGTAATGGCGCGGCGACCGAAGGACCGCACGGTCATCGCCGCCCGGCGTCTCGGTTGGCTGTTTGGAGACCCAGAGCCACGGGAGCTTCGCGGTAGCAGCTGACTGTCGCACCGCTCCCTTCCGTCGCGGCCGCTCGGCTTGCGTATCGGAGAGCTCACTTGCCCCACTAATGCCCCACTAGAACGCATGGAGTAGTTGCCGCCTTGGCCGGAAACCTAACATTCGGATTTTTCGAGAAAAAATTGCGCGCCCGGAACGATTCGAACGTACGGCCCTCAGATTCGTAGACTAACGCCAAAAGCGCCGCTCGGGCATCAGGTCCCAATCGCAACCAACAACCTGCGCAGTCAAACCTAGCAGCTGTGACCAAGTTTGTGACCAAGCAGCGGAATATCAAAGGGGCCGCCCGAAAGCGGCCCCTCTAACCAACCGTCTTCATTGAGGAAGATGGTCGGAGCGACAGGATTCGAACCTGCGACCCCTTGACCCCCAGTCAAGTGCGCTACCAGGCTGCGCCACGCTCCGAAGGCGCTCCCTATAGACGGGCCGCCGCGTGCCCGCAAACCCTAATCGAGAAGAATTCTCTCAGCGCCGAAGAGCCTGATCGAGACTTGCGCGGGCGGCCTCCAGATCGGCCAGGAGCGCGCGCAGACGGGCGGCGTTCGCACCGCCCACGACAGGCGCCTCCCGGCGTTCCGATTCGGCTGTCGGGGTGAAGGCGGCGTCTTCGTCGCTGAAGCTCGCGATCCCCTTCAGGCCCTGCTCCTTGTAGAGGCGCTGCACGCCCTTGATGGTCAGGCCCTGCTCATGCAGCAGACGGCGCACGCCCTTAAGGACCGCCACATCGTTGGGGCGATAGAACCGCCGACCGCCCGCCCGCTTGAGCGGCGTCACGAAGGTGAATTTCGTCTCCCAGAAGCGCAGCACGTGCTGAGGAGCCCCGATCTCCTCGGACGCTTCCGAGATGGTGCGGAAGGCGTTGGGGCCCTTGGTCATGGTCAATCGACGGCCGCGCCGTCCACCTTGGTCTTCATGATCTGGGAGGCGCGGAAGCTGATCACCCGGCGCGGGGTGATGGCGGCGGGTTCTCCGGTCTTGGGGTTGCGTCCCATGCGGGCGCGCTTTTCACGCACCTGAAACACGCCGAAGCCCGACAGCTTGACCGTCTCCCCGCGCTCCAGCGAATCCACGATCAGGTTCAGGGTCCGCTCGACCAGATTGGAGCATTCCTGTCGCGACAGGCCGAGTTCCTCATGAACCGCCTCGCAAAGATCGGCGCGCGTCACAGTCTCGGCCATCGGTCGCTCCCCTCCATCAAGCCCCGGGTGGTGCGCCATCTGACGACAATATGCGTCGAAGTCAAAGCGCAACCGCCTGTTTTACATCCTTAACGCCACCGCGCCCCATGTCAGACCCCCGCCCATGGCCTCCATCAGGACCAGGTCGCCCGGCTTGATGCGACCGTCCTTGACGGCCGTATCAAGCGCCAGCGGGATCGAGGCCGCCGAGGTGTTGGCGTGGTCGGCCACGGTCAGGATGACCTTGTCCTCGTCCAGACCAAGGCGGTCGCCCACGCCCTTGATGATGCGCTGGTTGGCCTGGTGGGGCACGAACCAGTCCACGTCGGAAATCTGGATGTTGGCGGCCTCGCAGGCGGCCGTCACAGCCTCGGCGATGTTCACCACCGCGTGGCGAAACACCTGATTGCCCGCCATGCGCAGGTGGCCCACCGTGCCGGTGGAGGCCGGGCCGCCGTCCACATACAGCAGGTCCGTCTTGTTGCCGTCGCAGCGCAGGGCGAAGCCCAGCACGCCCCGGTCGGCGGGCGTCCCCTGCCCTTCCACGGGCTCCAGCACCACCGCGCCCGCGCCGTCGCCGAACAGCACGCAGGTGGACCGGTCGGTCCAGTCCATCAGACGGGTCATCTCCTCGGCGCCGATGACCAGGGCGCATCGGGCCAGGCCCCGCGCCACGAAGCCGTCCGCAACGCTCAGCGCATAGACGAAGCCCGAGCACACCGCCTGAATGTCGAAGGCGTTGCACACCGGGGCCCCCAGCTTGCGCTGGACGATGGAGGCCACCGACGGAAAGGTCATGTCCGGGGTGGTGGTGGCCACCACGATCAGATCGATGTCCGCCGCCGTGCGCCCGGCCGCCTCCAGCGCCCGCCGAGCTGCCTGAACCGCCAGGTCGCTGGTGGGCTGGTCGTCAGCGGCCTTATGGCGCTGGCGGATGCCGGTGCGCTCGACGATCCACTCGTCGGTGGTGTCCACGAACTTCGACAGGTCGTCATTGGTGACGATATTGTCGGGCAGATACGAGCCCACGCCGGTCACGGCGCTGCGAATGACGCTCACGAGACAGTCTCCACCGGGTCGGACGGGGTGCTGTGCAGCACCGCATCCAGCCGTTTCAGATTGGCCCCCACCTTGGCCGTGTAGTCGCTTCGGGCCAGGTCGACGGTGACGCGGATGGCGTTGCCGTACCCCTTGGCGTCCGCGCCGCCGTGGCTCTTGACCACGATGCCGTTCAGGCCCAGCAGCGGCCCGCCGTTGATGGCGCCGGGGTCGATGCGGGCGCGCATCTGCCTCAACGCCGGCAGGGCCAGCAGCGCCCCCGCCCTGGCCTGCAGAGTGGAGGTCAGGGCGTCCTTCATCAGGGTCGAGATGAACCGCGCCGTGCCTTCGGCCGTCTTGAGCGCGATATTGCCGGTGAAACCGTCGGTGACGACCACATCCACAGTCCCCTTGGCGATGTCGTCGCCCTCGACGAAGCCGTGGTAATTCAGGCCGAAGGGATTGTCGCGCAGGATGGCCGCCGCCTCGCGCACCTCTTCATGGCCCTTCATGTCCTCGGACCCGACGTTTAGAATTCCGATGGAGGGGTTGGTCGAGCCGTGGACAGCGGCGTGAAACGCCTCGCCCATGATGGCGAAATCCACAAGCTGCTCGGCATCGGACGTGATGTTTGCGCCCACATCCAGCACGGCGGTGATGCCGTTCAGGGTGGGCCAGCTGGCCACGATGGCCGGCCGCTCCAGACCCGTGGCCGACATCCTCAGCAGCAGCTTGGATATGGCCATCAGGGCGCCGGTGTTGCCGGCCGACACGGCGCCCGCCGCCTCCCCGGTCTTCACAGATTCGACGGCGTTCCACATGGACGACCCCTTGCCCCGGCGCATCGCCTGGGCGGGCTTCTCATCCATGGCGATGACCTTGTCCGTCGCGCGGATTTCGCAGACCTCGCCGACGCCCGCCTTCTTCACCTCGGCGGCCAGGGCCTTTTCATCGCCGTGCAGCAGGAATCGAACACCCTCGCCGCCGTGCCGTTTCAGATACTCGCGGACGCCGCCCACTGTGACAGGCGGTCCATGGTCCCCGCCCATGCCGTCAAGCGAGATGATGATTGATGACGCCAACTTGGATGTCGCTCCGTGCGCCCGCCCTGCCCGGCGGCGCTTCCTGGTTCGAGGCGCGCCACGATAGCGGCCTCCTTGGATGATGGGAACAGCCTGACGTAACGTCAGGTGTCGCCGGAGGAATCCGGCTGCTTGAACTGCTTCAGCACGGCAAAGGGCGATTCCTCAGCCGGCTCCTCGGGCTGCTCGAAAACCGCCCCGGGCTTGCGGGGGAAGGGGTCCAGCGCCAGGGCCAGTTGCTCCACCGCATAGACGCCCAGGTCGATCACGCCGTCCTCGACCATGTCCGGTCCGTCGTCTTCTGGATCGACGTCCACTTCAACCGGCGCCCGCGGATCAGCTTCCAACAACTCGATGGCGAATGATTCGTTGATGTCCGCCGGCAGCGGCTCCAGCGTCAGGCCGCAGCGCTGCACCGCATGAGCCGTCACCTGGCCCGCCAGCGTCCAGCCTGCATCGGCGGGCTTCACGGTGAGGCGGGCCTTGAACACCGGAAGTTCGATCAGGTCCAAGGTCCGGGCGATGCGGCTGCGGACGACCTCATCCGGCTCCAGATCACGGGTGGCGCCCGCCCCGATCTGATTCAGCCGCAAGGGCTCGCTGAAGGGCGGCGGCGGCAGGCTCATGCGGCCGCCACGCTCGGTTCGGCCCAGGCGGGCGCCGACATGACGGCGTCGAAGGACTGTTCCCCCACGGCGCCGCGGGCGCGCATGGCGTAGTCGGCCATGGCGCGCATCTCAGGCGTGGCCGAATCGGATTCCAGGATGTTGCGGCTCAGGGCCGTGGCCAACGCGTCGTGATCGCCAGCCAGGATAGCCGTCTCATAGGCCATCATGCGGCCGTACATGGCCTCGCCAAGGCGGCGCATCTTCTTGCCGACCGCCACATCGCCGACGCCAAGCTCGCGAAGGGTGTTGTCGAGGGCCGAAACATAGGTGTCGAACAGATCCTGGGCCGTATCCGCGCCCGCCTGGCCCTCATCCCTCAGCCGCAGGATCATCAGCAGCACATGCAGCGTGTAGAGTTCGAACCGCGCGTCGATGCGGTCGGGCACGCCCATGTCCGTATAAAACACCGGACGGCGGGCCTGGGCGGCGCAGGCCGCATACAGTCGTTCGGCCACTTGCCGGGACGGCCTGGATTTAAACAAATTCCGCAGCAACTGTTGGCCCCTTGTCCGGTCTCGGCGTTGAACTAATGCTCCGGGACCGCTAGGTCAAAGCCGTCGATCCATTCGAGGTCCGTTTTCATGTCCCGATTCATTCCCGTTCTGACCGTGGCGGCGCTCGCCGCCGGCCTCGTGGCCTGCGCGCCCCAGGTCGGTCGTCACGGCTTCCAGATGATCGACATCGCGCCCAACGAGATCGAGGCGGGCGTGGACACCCGCGAAACGGTCCTGGCCAAGCTGGGCTCGCCGTCCACCCGATCCACCTTCGAAAGCGAGAGCGTCTGGTACTACATCAGCCAGACGACTGAGCGGTATACCTACAACGCCACCCAGGTGGCGGGCCGCAGCGTCACAGAGATCACCTTCGCCGACGGAAGCGACCAGGTTCAGGGCGTCCGGCTGCTGGGCCTCGAGGATGGTCGGCAGATCGCCATGAACGGCCGCGAGACGCCGACCCGGGGCCGTGAGCTCAGCGTGATCGAACAATTGCTGGGCAATGTGGGCCGCGGTCAGCTGCCCCGCACCGAGGACGACGATCCCGGCCGCCGCCGCCCCGACTGATTTCCGCCCGGCCGAAAAGAAACAAGCCCCGGAGCCTTCGCTCCGGGGCTTTCTTTCTGGCCGTTTCCCGGGCGGCTCGAACCGCCCGGGTCACGATCATCAGCCGATGTTTCCGCTCGCCAGCACCGCCAGCAGCAGAAGCGCCACGATGTTGGTGATCTTGATCATCGGGTTCACCGCCGGTCCGGCGGTGTCCTTGTAGGGATCGCCCACGGTATCGCCGGTGACGGCGGCCTTGTGCGCCTCCGATCCCTTGCCGTGCAGCACTCCGTTCGCGTCGGTGTAGCCTTCCTCGATCAGCTTCTTGGCGTTGTCCCATGCGCCGCCGCCAGAGGTCATCGAGATGGCCACGAACAGACCGGTCACGATCACCCCCATCAGCATGGCGCCCACCGCGGCGAAGGCGTTGGCCTTGTCCGGCTGGATCAGCATGATGGCGATGAACAGCACGACCGGCGACAGCACCGGCAGCAGCGACGGCACGATCATCTCCTTGATCGCCGCCTTGGTCAGGATATCCACGGCCCGGCCGTACTCGGGCTTGACCTGATAGGTCATGATGCCCGGGTTCTCGCGGAACTGGCGGCGCACCTCGGTCACAACGGCCTCGGCCGCGCGGCCCACCGCCATCATGGACATGCCGCCGAACAGGAAGGGCAACAGCCCCCCGAACAGCAGGCCCACCACAACGTAGGGGTTGGACAGGTCAAAGGCGACCGGCCCCATGTCGGCGAAGAACGGGTAGTCCGCCGGATTGGCCGAGAAGTACTTCAGGTCCTCGGTGTAGGCCGCGAACAGGACCAGAGCGCCCAGACCCGCCGAACCGATGGCATAGCCCTTGGTGACGGCCTTGGTGGTGTTGCCAACCGCGTCCAGGGCGTCGGTGGAGGTCCGGACGTCGGCGGGCAGACCCGCCATCTCGGCGATGCCGCCGGCGTTGTCCGTCACCGGTCCGAAGGCGTCCAGGGCCACGATCATGCCCGCAACACCCAGCATGGTGGTGGTGGCGATGGCGATGCCGAACAGTCCCGCCATCTGATAGGTGGCGATGATGCCGATAATGATGGTCAGGGCCGGAAGCGCTGTGGATTCCAGCGAGACCGCCAGACCCTGGATCACATTGGTGCCGTGCCCCGAGGTGGACGCCTTGGCCACCGACTTCACCGGGCGATAGGTGGTGCCGGTGTAGTATTCGGTGATGACGACGATGGCGGCGGTGACCGCCAGGCCGACCACGCCGGACCAGAACAGGCTCATGGCCTCGATGGTCAGGCCGTTCGAGGTGACGACCGGCTCGCTGACCAGCAGATCGACCACGAACCAAAGGGCCGCAACCGACAGGACGCCGGTGGCGATCAGACCCTTGTACAGGGCCCCCATGATGTTGTTCGACTTGCCCAGGCGCACGAAGAAGGTGCCGATGATCGAGGTGATGATGCACACGCCCCCGATGGCCAGCGGCAGCAGCATCATGGCCTCCACCAGCGGCGACTCGCGGAAGAAGATGGCGGCCAGCACCATCGTCGCCACGGTGGTCACGGCATAGGTCTCGAACAGATCGGCGGCCATGCCGGCGCAGTCGCCGACATTGTCGCCCACGTTGTCGGCGATGGTGGCGGCGTTGCGGGGGTCATCCTCCGGAATGCCGGCCTCGACCTTGCCCACCATGTCGCCGCCCACGTCGGCGCCCTTGGTGAAGATGCCGCCGCCCAGTCGCGCGAAGATGGAGATCAGCGAGGCGCCGAAGCCCAGGGCCACCAGACCGTCGATAACCTCGCGTCCGACGCGGTCCAGAGCCATGCCCTCGGTCAGGAAGGCGTAGTAGCCCGCCACGCCGATCAGGGCGCCGCCGGCCACGAACAGGCCGGTCACCGCGCCTGAGCGGAAGGCCAGGTCCAGCCCGCCCGCCAGGCTCTTGGAGGCCGCCTGGGCCGTGCGGACATTGGCCCGCACCGAGATCAGCATTCCGGCGTATCCGGCCGCGCCCGACAGCACCGCGCCGATCAGGAAGCCGATGGCCGCATACGGGCCGATCAGGAAATAGGCCGCGACCAGGATCACGATCCCGACGATGCCGATGGTGGTGTACTGGCGCTTCAGATAGGCCGAAGCCCCTTCCTGGATCGCCGCGGCGATCTCGCGCATCTTGTCGTTGCCGGCGTCGGCCTTGAGCAGCGAGGCGGTCTGGATGGCGCCGTAAAGCACCCCCATCGCGCCTGCCGCTATGACCAGCCACAGATAGGACGTCATAAGCGTTTCAACCCTTTATGCATTTCTGCGCGCGGACCCTTGGCGCGGCGTCCTTTCCGGACTTGTCCGCCTTCCGGTCCCCCCGTGCGCACCGGCCGCTGGCTGCGGCCACGCGGGAATTGCGGCCGGAAAGTGCCAAAGCCCGCCGACTCGCGCAACAGCGTTTAGTTGGAGCGCATGCCTGTGCGGCGGCGGGGAGCCTGATTGACCAGCTCGACGGAGGCGATGACGCCGTCTCCGGCCACCACCCGGGCGGCGGCCATGGTCGCGGCGATCACCACCCGCTCGCTCAGAACGGTCCACTCTCCGCCGGCGGAAAAGTCCACCCGGTGGGCGGCCTTGACCAGGGCGTCACGGATGAAGGGATCGTGCGGCCGGACGGCTTCGGCCGTCTGCCCGCTCGCCAGATGCAGACGCAGGTTCACGAACACATAGTTCCGCAAACGCCCCTCGCTGACGACGGGCAGGCCCAGCGGGACCAGGTTCAGTGTGGCGGCTGCGGGGGGCGCATCGCTGGACGGCGCGGCGGCCGCCGCCGTTGCGGAGACGGCGAGCACGGTTCCGGCGGCGATCAGGTCACGACGGCGCATTCAAGCCATCTAGCCGACCGGCGTTAGGAAACCGTTTCAGCCGTGCCGCCAGCCCGTCGTCTTCATCGGCACGACTTCGCCGCCATACCGGACCGTCACCCCTTCGCCCCGGGTCGCCGCGCCCAGCACCGTCAGGCGCAGATGGCTCGCGTCGGCCGTCCGCTTCAGCCCCTCGATGGCGGCGGGCGGCACGGCCATGACGATCTCATAGTCATCCCCGCCCGTGGCCAGCTCCGTCAGGGCGGCCAGCGGATCGACGCGGGTCTCGAACCATGCGGTCGCCGCCCGGGACAGGGGTAGCTTCTCCAGATCAATGACGATGCCCACGCCGCTCGCCTTCGCCATGTGGCCCATGTCGGCGATCAGGCCGTCGGACACGTCCAGGGCTGCGGCCACGTGCTCGCGCACAGCCAGGGCGAAGTCCACGCGCGGTTCCGGCGTCCGGTAGTGGGCGACCAGGGCCGCGACCCGTTCGTCCTCTAGTCCGATCTCGCCCCGCGCCGCCTTCAGGCCCAGGAAGCCGTCGCCGATCATGCCCGTGACCACGATCAGATCGCCCGGCTGCGCGCCTGCGCGCGCCACAGCGCGGCCATGGGGAACCCAGCCCAGGGCGGTCAGGCTGAAGCTGGCCGGCCCCGGCGTCACCACCGTGTCGCCGCCCATCAGGTGAACGCCGAACCTGGCCTGATCTTCGGCCAGACCCGCCGCGAAGGCCTCCCGTTCCCGCCAGCCCGACACCTCGGGCCAGAAACAGGCCAGCAGATAGCCGAACGGCTCGGCCCCCTTGGCGGCCAGGTCCGACAGGTTCACCCGCAGCAGCTTCCTGGCCACCGTATCCAGCGGATCGTCGGGCAGGAAATGGACGCCCTCGACCATGGCGTCCTTGGTCAGGATCAGGTCATGGCCCGGCCGCGACGGCAGGGCCGCCACGTCATCGACCAGGCCCCGGCCCCACTCCGGGTGCGCCAGCGGCCGGAACAGCCGTTCGATGGTCTCGAACTCGTCGGCCGCATCAACCCCGGGCATCGCGGGCGACGCCATCCAGGGCGGCGTTCACGAACTTGGCCTCGGCCGCGTCGAAAAACGCCTTGGCCAGCTCCACATATTCGTCGATGACAATTTCGCGCGGCACGTCGGGCTTCTCGCGCAGCTCCCACACCCCGGCGCGCAAAAGGGCACGCAGCGTCGCGTCCAGCCGCTCGATGCGCCAGCCGGAGGCCAGACGCGTCACCACGGCCGTGTCGATAGCCTTCTGGCCCGCCACCACCCCATGCACGATCTGGGCGAACCATTCCTCGTCCGCCTCGGCCAGCGGCTCGCCGTCCATGTCGGCGTCAAAGCGGTGGTTGCGGAACTCGTCCACCACGGTGTCCACCCCCTGCCCGCCCAGCTCCATCTGGTAGAGCGCCTGAACGGCGGCCAGACGCGCCACGGTGCGGGCCCGGCGCTGGCGTGAGGTCAGATCGGGCTCGGCCCGCTGTTTCTCGGCCTCGGCCAGATGGGCCATGACGGATTTCAGGCTGTTGGCCTCGCTCACAGCCGGCCCTCCCTCAGACGACGGCGCAGGTCGATCAGCTCGAGACAGGCGCGGGCCGCGCCGCCGCCCTTGTCTCCTTCGGTGAAACGGGCGCGGGTCCAGGCCTGCTCCTCGTCCTCCACCGTCAGGATGCCATTGCCGATGGCCAGCCCCTTCAGCCCCAGATGCATGATCCCGGCGGCGGATTGATCCGACACGATCTCGAAATGATAGGTCTCGCCGCGAATGACGACGCCCAGCGCCACATAGCCGTCATAGCGCACCCCAAGCGGGCTGCGGCCCATCTCCTCGGCCTGGGCAATGCCGAGCGGCACCTCCAGCGCGCCGGGCACCGTGGCCACGTCAAAGGTCGCGCCGCGCGCCCGCAGGGCTTCCTTGGCCCCGTCCAGCAGCGCGTCGGACAGATCATCGTAGAACCGTCCCTCGACGATCAGGATACGCAGGGGATCGGTCAAGACTGGGGTTCTCCATCCATGTCACGCCAGCCCGCGATGCGCAGGCCGTAACCCTCAATGGCCGTGGGATTGGGCCGGGTCGAACTCATCACGATCATGTCGCGCACGCCCAGGTCCAGCAGGATCTGGGCGCCCACGCCATAGGCTTTCAGCGCGCGGTCGCTTGCGCCGGGCTTGTCGCCGTCGCTCAGGCGTTCGGCAAGCCCCTTCAGCTCGGGATCGCGCAGGAACACGGTCACGCCGGCGGCCGCGCCATGGCGCTGCGGCTCGCTGATGGCCTTCAGGGCGCTGGGCACATAGTTCTGACGCGCCTCCACATGACCCAGCAGGTCGGCGGCGAAATCCACCTGGTGCATCCGCACCAGGGTCGGCTTGTTCGGGTCGATCCGGCCGTGCACCAGGGCCACATGTTCCACGCCCTCGATGGCGTTGCGGTACAGCATCAGGCGGAACGGCCCGCCGTGCACACTCTCGAACGGCCTCTCCAGCACCCGCTCCACGAACCGCTCGGTGCGGCGGCGATAGGCGATCAGGTCGGCGATGGTGCCGATCTTCAGCCCGTGCAGCTGGGCGAACGCGACCAGATCCGGCATCCGCGCCATGGTGCCGTCGTCGTTCATGATCTCGCAGATCACCCCGGCGGGCGTCAGGCCGGCCATGCGGCTGATGTCCACGGCCGCTTCAGTATGGCCGGTGCGCACCAACACCCCGCCGTCCCGGGCCACCAGCGGAAACACATGCCCCGGCGACACCAGATCGTCGGCGCCGCGGTTCGGATCCACCGCCACCTGCACCGTGCGGGCGCGGTCCGCCGCGCTGATGCCGGTGGTCACGCCTTCCTTCGCCTCGATCGATACGGTGAAGGCGGTGCCCATGCTCTCGCGGTTCTCGGCCGACATGGGCGGCAGGCGCAGGCTACGCGCCCGGTCCGCCGTGATGGCCAGGCAGATCAGCCCGCGCGCATGCTTGGCCATGAAATTGATCTGGTCCGGCGTAGCGAACTGGGCCGGGATGATGACATCGCCCTCGTTCTCCCGGTCCTCGGCGTCCACCAGGATGTAGGGCCGCCCATTGCGGGCGTCCTCGAGGATGTCCTCGATGGGACTGACGGGGCTGTCGTTCAGATTGGCCGCCGGGTGCATCACGCTGTCTCCTGCCAGCGGGCCAAGTAGCGCGCCAGCATGTCGATTTCCAGATTAACGGCGGAATCCGGTGACAGCGTCCCCAGGGTCGTCGCCTCCCAGGTGTGGGGGATGATGTTCAGGTCAAAGGTCTGTCCGTCCACGGCGTTGACGGTCAGCGACACCCCGTCGACCGTGATCGAGCCCTTGGGGGCGATGAAGCGGTGCAGGGGCTCCGGCGCCTCCACCACCACCCTGTGCGATCCGCCTTCGGGCGTGATCGAGACCACACGCCCCACGCCATCCACGTGGCCCGAGACGATGTGCCCCCCCATCTCGTCGCCCAGCCGCGCCGCGCGCTCCAGATTGACGCGCGTGCCCTCGGTCCAGGCGCCCAGGGTGGTCTTCGACAGGGTCTCGCCCGAGACCTCCACCGCGAACCAGTCGTCGCCCCGCTCCACCACCGTCAGGCAGACTCCCGCGTGGCTGACCGAGGCTCCCATATCAATGGTTGACGTGTCCCACGCCGTGGCGATCTCGAAGCGCCGGTCGCGCTCGGTCTGGCGGACGCTTCTGACGCGGCCGATGTCGGTGACGATTCCAGTGAACATCAGAGCACGATCCCGAAAAGTGGGAACCGGTTTTCGGAAAAGGTGGTGCAGCCAGTCATGATCGCGCTCGCTCGTATCGCTCCCACAGGTCGTCACCCAGAGGCTCGACCGCAAGGCGCCGGAAGCGCGGCGCGTCGGAAAGCTGCGCCATGGCCAGCGCCGCCACGCACGGCCGCCCTTCCCCGCCCAGCAGGATCGGCGCCCGGAACCACTCCAGCGCATCCACCGCATCCGCCGCGATAAAGGACGCCGCCACCTGCCCGCCGCCCTCGATCAGGACCGAGCCGACGCCGTGCCGCTTCAACGCCTTCAGGACGGCATCGACGGAGGGGCGACCGTCCGGACCGGCTTCGACCCGCTCGACCAGAGCCTCCCCCACCGCATGCGGCTCGGTGGTCGTCAGGATCAGCGTCCCCTCGCCCGCCAGCTTCGCCGTTGCAGGCGTCCGCAGACGGCTGTCCAGCACCACGCGCAGCGGCTGATCCACCGGTCGGCCCGGCAGGCGCACGGCCAGTTGCGGGTCATCGGCCAGCACGGTCTGCACGCCGGCCAGCACCGCGTCATGGGCGGCTCTCAGGCGGTGGCCCTGCTCGCGCGCGGCCTCGCCGGTGATCCATTGGGACTCGCCCGTCGCGGTGGCGATGCGGCCGTCCAGAGAGGTGGCCAGTTTCAGGGTGACGCGCATCACCGATCCTTGTCGGAGTCGCTGAATCCTTCGGCGCCGAGAAATTTGGCGAAGTCGCCGGTGTGGCGGAAATCCTTGTAGACCGAGGCGTAGCGCACATAGGCCACCTCATCGACGCCCTTCAGCGCCTTCATGATGAAGTCGCCCACGGTCGAGGACTGAATCTCGGTTTCGCCCAGGCTTTCCAGCTGGCGCACGATGCGGCTGACCAGCTGTTCGATCTGATCGGGGTCCACCGGACGCTTGCGCAGGGCGATGCCCAGCGACCGTTCCAGCTTCATGCGATCGAACGGCGTGCGCCGCCCGTTGCGCTTGACGATCACCAGTTCGCGCAACTGCACCCGTTCAAAGGTCGTGAAGCGCCCGCTGCAGCCCGGACACGCCCGACGGCGCCGGATGGCCGCGCCGTCGTCCGACGGGCGGCTGTCCTTCACCTGGGTGTCCGGGTTTCCGCAGAAGGGGCACTTCATGGGCCGGGCCTACCTGTAGATCGGGAAGCTGTGCGTCAACTCCCGCACCTGCGCGGCTACGCCCGCCGCCACCGCCGTGTCCGCCTCGTCGCCGCCCTTCATGGACACGACCACATCGGCGATCCAGTGGCCGATCTGCCTGAACTCGTCCTCGCCGAAGCCGCGCGTGGTGCCCGCCGGGGTCCCCAGCCGCACGCCCGAGGTGATGGTGAAGGGCGCGTCGTCGAACGGCACGCCGTTCTTGTTGCAGGTCATCAGGGCCTTCTCCAGCTCATGCTCGGTGGCCTTGCCGGTCACGCCCTTGGGCCGCAGGTCCACCAGCATCAGATGGCTGTCGGTGCCGCCCGAAACGATCGCCAGCCCCCGCTCCACCAGCACGCCCGCCATGGCCTGGGCGTTCCTGACCACCTGCTGCGCATAACCCTTGAACTCGGGCTTCAGCGCCTCGCCGAAGGCCACGGCCTTGGCCGCGATCACATGCTCCAGCGGCCCGCCCTGCAGACCGGGGAACACCGCCGAATTGATCTTCTTCGCGATGTCGCCGTCATTGGTCAGCACCATGCCGCCGCGCGGCCCGCGCAGGGTCTTGTGGGTCGTGGTCGTCACCACATGGGCGTGGGGCAGCGGATCGGGATAGGCGCCGCCCGCGATCAGGCCCGCATAGTGGGCCATGTCCACCATCAGATACGCGCCGACCGAGTCCGCGATCTCGCGGAATTTCTTGAAGTCGATATGGCGCGAATATGCGCTGGCGCCGGCCAGGATCAGCTTGGGCTTCTCCCGCTCAGCCATCTCGGCGACGTTATCATAATCAATGAGATGATCGTCTTTCCTCACCATATAGGTGACCGGACGGAACCACTTGCCCGACTGGTTGGCCGGGCTGCCGTGGGTCAGGTGCCCCCCGCAGGCCAGGTCCATGCCCAGGAAAGTGTCCCCGGGCGTCAGCAGGGCCTGGAACACCGCCTGATTGGCCTGGGCGCCCGAGTGCGGCTGCACATTGGCGAAGGCCGCGCCGAACAGCTTTTTCGCCCGCTCGCGCGCCAGGGTCTCGGTGATGTCGACGTATTCACAGCCGCCATAGTAGCGGCGGCCCGGATAGCCTTCCGCATATTTGTTGGTCAGGACCGAGCCCTGGGCCTCCAGCACCGCCTGAGAGACGATGTTCTCGGAGGCGATCAGCTCGATCTGCTCCTTCTGGCGGCCGAGTTCGCCCTGAATTCCCTTGAAGATCTCGGGATCGGCCTCGCGCAGGGATTGGGAGAAATAGGCGTCATGGACGAAGCGGGCGGTCACGGGCGGCTCCGGAAATCAGGGGGGCGGGAAGATGCCAGATGCTTTACGCCTTCCACCCCCGCCCCACAACATGTTGTGCCGTCGCACCGCCAAGGGTCCGCCGCAGCTTGCCGATGGCGATCCTCTCCAGATGCGCCCGCTCATTCACCGGCCCCACCGCCGAGGCCTCGGTTCCCGTGGCCGCATGAATGGCCGAGCATTTCAGATAGGCGCCGTTGCGCACGAACTCGACGATGACCTCGCCGAGGCTGTGGTCAGGCGACCGCAGGGAGACGCGCCACGTTGCAGTGGGTCCACAGCTTGTCCATGGCCGTGACCAGGGCGTCCATCATGCCGTCGTCGTGGTTCGGCGACGGAGTGAAGCGCAGGCGTTCCGTCCCCTTGGGCACGGTGGGATAGTTGATCGGCTGCACATAGACGCCGAAGTCTTCCAGCAGCATGTCCGAGATCATCTTGCAGTGGACCGGGTCGCCCACGTGCACCGGCACGATGTGGCTTTCGCTGGGCAGGACCGGAATGCCCGCCTCGGCGAAGCGTCGCTTCAGCGTCTCGGCCCGCTCCTGATGCTGCGCCCGCAGGTCGGCGGCGCCCTTCAGGTGGCGCACCGAGGCCAGCGCCCCGGCCGTCAGGGCCGGCGGCAGGCTGGTGGTGAAGATGAAGCCCGCGGCCCACGACCGCACCGCGTCGATGATCACGGCGTCGGCCGCGATATAGCCGCCCATGACGCCCACGGCCTTGCCCAGGGTGCACTCGATGATGTCGATCTGGTCCAGCACGCCGTCGCGCTCGGCCACGCCCGCGCCGCGGGCGCCGTACAGGCCCACCGCATGGACCTCGTCCAGATAGGTCATGGCGCCGTACTTCTGGGCCAGGGCGATGGTGCCGTGCAGGTCGGCGATGTCGCCGTCCATGGAATAGACGCTCTCGAAGGCGATCAGCTTGGGCGCATCGGCCGGCGCGGCCTGCAGCAGGGCCTCCAGATGCTCAAGATCGTTGTGGGCGAAGATGTGCCGCTCGCAGCCGCCGTTGCGGATGCCCGCGATCATGGAGGCGTGGTTCAGCGAATCGGAGAAGATGATCAGCCCCGGCATGATCCGCTGCAGGGTCGTCAGGGTCGCCTCGTTGGCCACATAGCCCGAGGTGAACAGCAGCGCCGCTTCCTTCTGGTGCCAGTCGGCCAGCTCGGCCTCCAGGTCCACGGCCCAGCGGGTGGTGCCGGAAATGTTGCGCGTGCCCCCGGCGCCGGCGCCGGCCTCGTCGATGGCCGCCTGCATGGCCTCAAGCACCACCGGGTGCTGGCCCATGCCCAGATAGTCGTTGGAGCACCAGACCACCACGTCCTGCTCAGACCCGTCCTCGCGGCGGCGCAGCGCCTTGGGGAATTGGCCGCGCACGCGCTTCAGGTCGGCAAAGACGCGGTAGCGCCCTTCCTTCTGGACCTGGTCGACGGCGTTTTGAAAGGCGGCCTTATAGTCAAACACGCGGACGGCTCGTTTTGCTTATGATCGTCTGCCTTGCGTTTTGCTCCCCGCAGGCCCGCGTGTCCACGAAAACCGACGGACAAAAGGCCGCAACCCCTTAATTGATAACGGTTCTCAATACCGCATCGACAGCAGGGGCATAGGCTCAGGTCCGCTCTGCGCGCTCCAGGCTGTCCAGATCCCCGCGCAGGAACTGCAACATGGCCGAGAAGTCCCGACCGCCGTAACCCAGCCGGTCGAACAGGGCGTACATGGCCTCCGCCTGGGTCCCCAGCGGCGTGGACGCGCCCGCCTTGGCCGCCGCGTCCTGGGCCAGCTTCAGGTCCTTCAGCATCATGGCCGTGGCGAATCCCCCTTCGTAGCCGCGATTGGACGGCGCCGTCGGCACCGGGCCGGGCCACGGATAATAGCTGGTGACGCTCCAGCACTGACCCGACGATTTGGACGCGATCTCGAAGAACCGCTCGGGCTCCAGACCCAGCCGCTCGGCCAGGGCGATGGCCTCGCATGTGCCGATCATCGAGATTCCCAGCAGCATGTTGTTGCAGATCTTGGCCGCCTGCCCCGCCCCATGGTCGCCGGCGCGGATGGTGATCCGGCTCATGGGCTCCAGCGCCGCCTCGACCCGGGCCAGCGCCGCCTCGTCGCAGCCGACCATGAAGGCCAGGGTCCCCGCCTCCGCCGCCGCCGTGCCCCCCGACACCGGCGCGTCCGCAAAGGCGTAGCCCGCCTCCTGCGCCAGACCCGCCACCTTGCGGGCGGTGTCCACGTCGATGGTGGAGCAGTCGACCAGCAGGGCCGAGGTGGGTGCGGCCCCGATCACCTGCTCCGAATAGACCTTCATCACATGGGGACCGGCCGGCAGCATGGTGATGACCACGTCCGCGTCCTTGACCGCCTCCACCACCGAGGTCGCAGGCGTGCACCCGGCCGCCCTGGCCCGGCCCAGGGCCT
Organism: Brevundimonas sp.; assembly: GCF_013823285.1. Taxonomy (GTDB): domain Bacteria; phylum Pseudomonadota; class Alphaproteobacteria; order Caulobacterales; family Caulobacteraceae; genus Brevundimonas. Next base: position 43,766 of record NZ_PNLV01000007.1, read on the forward strand.
CGGTCGAGAGGTCGAAAGCCGTCACCGTCCGCCCGGCCTTGGCCTGATTGGCCGCCATGCCGCCGCCCATGTTGCCCAGGCCGATGAATGCGATCTTCATGTGCGTCTCTCCCTGACAGTCTTTGGCCCGGACTTAGACTCATCGCGCCCGGATCGCCAGCGTCGCCAGGGCCCACCTGGGCCGGGATTCGCCGGAAATACTTGACTTTTCGCTGTGGATTTCTATATCGAGCCAACAGTTCGGGACAGGTCTGGCGAATTCGCGCCGCCCGCTCGCCCAATGAGGGGCGGTTCCGTGCGTCATGAGTCTGAAAAGACTCCCCATCACGAGTTACATGACAGAATTCTCCAAACTGGGCCTTTCGCCCACGACCCTTCAGGCGGTCGCCGACACCGGCTACACCACCGCCACCCCCATTCAGGAACAGGCCATCCCTGTGGCCCTCGCCGGACGCGACGTTCTGGGCATCGCCCAGACCGGCACCGGCAAGACCGCGGCCTTCACCCTGCCGATGGTCGATCGCCTCGGCTCGGGCCGCGCCCGGGCTCGCATGCCCCGCGCCCTTGTCCTCGCCCCGACCCGCGAACTGGCGGACCAGGTGGCCGAGAGTTTCGGCAAATACGCCAGGGGCACCAAGCTCAACTGGGCGCTGCTGATCGGCGGCGTCTCCATGGGCGAGCAGGTGGCCCTGCTGGACAAGGGCGTGGACGTGCTCATCGCCACCCCGGGCCGTCTGCTGGACCTGTTCGAGCGCGGAAAGATCCTGCTGACCGGCGTCGAGATCATGGTCGTGGATGAAGCCGACCGCATGCTGGACATGGGCTTCATCCCGGACATCGAGCGCATCTTCAAACTGACGCCTCCGCGGCGCCAGACCCTGTTCTTCTCGGCCACCATGCCGCCCGAGATCACCCGCCTGACCCAGCAGTTCCTCAAGGATCCGACCCGGATCGAGGCGTCGCGTCCGGCCATGACGGCCGACACCATCGCCCAGTATCTGGTCCGCATCCCGTCCAGCGACCCCAAGGCCAAGCGCATCGCCCTGCGCGCCCTGGTGGGCCGCGAGGACGTCAAGAACGGCATCGTCTTCTGCAACCGCAAGTCCGAAGTGGATGTGGTCGCCAAGTCGCTCAAGCAGCATGGCTTTGACGCCGCGCCGATCCACGGCGACCTGGACCAGTCCCTGCGCACCAAAACCTTGGCGTCGTTCCGCTCGGGCGAACTCAAGCTGCTGGTGGCCTCCGATGTGGCCGCGCGCGGCCTCGACATCCCCGACGTCAGCCACGTCTTCAACTATGACGTCTCGCACCACGCCGACGACTATGTGCACCGCATCGGCCGCACCGGCCGCGCGGGCAAGAAGGGTCAGACCTTCATGATCGTCACCCCGTCCGACGACAAGTCGCTGGATAAGGTGCTGAAGCTGATCAAGATGGATCCGGAAGAGCTGACCCTGGACATCGACTGGTCCGGCGTCGGTTCGGGCGGCTCCGCCCGCGGCGGCCGCAAGGCCCCGGAACGGGCCGAGCGCAAGGCTCCCGAGCAGGCCGAGCAGGCCGAGAAGCCCCAGCGCAGCCGGGGCGGACGCCGCAGCCGGTCGGAGCCCGCTGTCGAAGCGGCCGCCGCGCCGGTCGAAGCGACCGCGCCTGAACCTGTCGCCGCCGTCTCCGCTGAACAGGCCGAAAAGCCGCGCCGCACCCGCAGTCGCCGAGGGTCGAAAAGCGAAACTGCGCCGGTCGCGGCGGACGCTCCCGCAGTGTCCGCACCGGTCCCCGCTTCAGCGGCCGCTGCGCCCGCAGCCGCCGTTGCGGTTCAGGAGCCCCAGCTGACCCAGGCCGAGCGCCGCGGCGGCCGCAAGGGCAAGGACGACGACGGGGGCCCGGCCAAGGGTTCGGGATTCGGCGATGATGTGCCCGCCTTCCTGCGTCGCCCGGTCCCGGTTTCGTCCTGAAATAACGCCGGTCCTTAACCTCGTCCTTACCTGGCGAACCTAGGGTTTCTCCGGCGCTGAACGGGCGCGGGAGGCGGGACCAGTATGACGGCACAGGTTGAAACAACGCTGCGCGGACCCGAGGCCTTCTCCCTTGCGCGTCAGGCGCTCGAGGCCATGGAAGCTGCCGGCGTCTGGCCGACGCCGCTGAATTTCGAGCTCTGGATTCATTACATCGGCACGCCCGAAAGCCCGTTGAGCCGTGAGATGAAACGGCTGATGGAGCTCGGCACGCCCTTCACCGAGGACATCAGCGAGATGCTGATGTCCGAGTATCTGCCGCGCGGCCGGCTCAGCGACGAAATCCGCGACGCCGGCCTGATGCTGAACCGCGAGCTCAACAATGTCGCCGAGGTCATCGCCTCCGCGCAGTCGTCCCAGGCTGAATACGGCCAGACCCTCGCCGAGGCCGGCGCCAGCATGGAGACGCCTCTGGCGCCCGAAGAGATCAAGCGGCTGGTCGGCGATCTGACCGCCGCCACCAGCAAGGTCCACATGGAGAACGCCACGCTGGAGAAGCGTCTGCAGGCCTCCACGCGCGAAGTGGCCCAGTTGAGACAGCATCTGGAACAGGTCCGGCGCGACGCCATGACCGACGCCCTGACCAATCTGGCCAACCGCAAGGCGTTCGACGAGGAGCTGGACCGGGCATGCGCGGCGGCGGGCGACAAGGCCCCCCTCACCCTGGCGGTGCTCGACATCGACCACTTCAAGAAATTCAACGACACCTGGGGGCATCAGACCGGCGATCAGGTGCTGCGCTATGTGGCCAGCGTTCTCGGCCGTACCCTGCGCAGCCCCCGCGTGGCGGCCCGCTATGGCGGCGAGGAGTTCACCTTGCTGTTTCCCGGCGAAACCGCCCGCATGGTCGAAACCGTGCTCAACACGATCCGCGAGGAGATCGCCTCCCGCAGCCTGCGTCGCCGGTCAACCAATGACGATCTGGGCGCCGTCACCGTCTCCATCGGCCTGGCCCAGAAACTGCCGGGCGACACGGCGGTCGACCTGATGGGCCGCGCCGACGAGGCGCTGTACGCTTCCAAGCACGCCGGCCGCAATCGTGTCACCTGCGCCACCAGGCTTTCGCGCGCCGCCTGACGCCTGATCGGGCGAGGCAGTCCTTCACGACCCCGCCCACGCCGTGAATCAGGCGGTCGGATATGGCCCCCGCCGTGATTCACGGCCAAGGTCGCCCCATGCGCAGTCTCGCCTTCGCCCTCGCCTACTGGCCCCTGTCGATCCTCCACACCCTGGGGGCCGCCTTCGCCGCCCTGACGCCGGGGCGCGGCCTGGTCCGGGGCGTGATCCGCAGCTATGTACGCTCCATGGTCTGGGCCATGCGCGCTCTGGCCGGGATACGCATCCAGGTGCGTGGCAAGGACCGCCTGCCGGACGGGGCCTTCATCCTCGCCTGCAAGCACCAGTCCTGGGGCGACGGCTTCTCCATCTACAATCAGTTCGACGACCTGGCCTTCGTCACCGGCGATCATCTGGAGCGCTTTCCGCTGCTGGGCACCGTGCTGCGCAAGCTGGGCGCCATCGTGGTCAACAACTGCGGCGGCCATGAAGCCCGCAAGGCGCTCGCCACCCGCGCCGCCGAGGCCCACGCCGAAGGCCGCAAGATCCTGATCTATCCCGAGGGCAATCTGGCGAAGGTTGGGCAGAAATACCGCTATCGCACCGGCGTCTGGCACATGTACCGCGACTTCCAGATGCCCGTGGTGCCCGTCGCCACCAATCTGGGCCTGTTCTGGCCGCAGGAGGCGTACGAGAAGCACCCCGGAACCGCGACCCTGGAGTTCCTCGACGCCATCCCTCTGGGTCTGGGCAAGGACGAATTCATGGCCCGGCTTGAAGCGGCGGTGGAAACCCGCACCGCCGAACTGGTGGCCGAGGCCACCGGCGCGCCGATCACCCCCGCCGTCCAGGTTCCCACCCCCGACGAGGTCCGGCGCGCCGCGGCCTGAGCGAACCGACGCAAGAAAAAAGGCGCCGGCGAACCGGCACCTTTTCAGACGACTGTCCGATGACAGCGATCAGATACGCGGGGGCGGGGTCTCGCCCGTGCGCGATTGCTCCGCGCGGATGCGATCATCGCTGATCGAATCGTCGCGCACGGTGTCGGTCCCGGTGAAGCTGCGGGGCTCCTGGGCCACCGGGTCTGTGCGGTAGCGGGCCCGTTCCGCCACGACCCGGTCGCGGTCATAGGGTTCAGCCGACGGATCAAAGCGCTCCCAGCCTTCGCTGCGATAGGCGCCGCCGCGCTTCTCGGCTTTGACGCCGCCATGGCGTTCCAGCACCGCTTCCACATCCTGAGCCCGGTCATCGGCGATGCGCACGCTGACCAGCGACCCGCCGCGACGCACGCCCTCGGCGTAGACATGGGCGTCGTCCTCGTTCTCGCCGTCATCGGTGAGCGCGCCCACCAGACCGCCGGTGGCGCCGCCGGCAACGGCGCCGCCGAGCGCGCCGGCCGCCGTCGCCGCCAGCCAACCTGCGGCGACAACGGGTCCCACGCCCGGAATGGCGAGCATGCCGAGACCCGCCAGCAGTCCGGCGCCGCCGCCGAGTGCCGCCCCGACGCCCGCACCGGTCGCCGCGCCTTCGCCGGCCTTGTTGCCGTGATCGTGGTCATGCCCGGCGTGGTCCGTCGAACCATCCGCGGCGTGCCATTCCTCGGCGTTATTGGAGATGAGGCTGATGTCATGGCTGTGGTAGCCGTCGCTCTCGAGGCTGCGAATGGCGTCAAGGCCGTCGGAATAGTGGTCGAATAGGCGGGTGATCGTGCGCATGATCATCGGTCTCCTGAAATGGCGGCCAGTCTGGACGGAGAGCCGATCGGCTCGCTGAACGCTGGCGTTAGGGGTTGCCCCAGACCAACCGGCGACCGCGGAAATTGTTCACATGGGACAGAATTCAGCAACGCGAAGTCATCCATCCCCTTCAATCTGCAATGATTATGAGATGGACTTGGCGATGCATGCCGATGTGAAAATGTAATTGGCGATCAACAAAGCATATTTTCGTTCGCCATGTACTTAGCGAGCAAGTTTTTTATATTTTCCAAAGCGCCGCTCCACGCAGTGACTATGGAACAATCGCGTTT
>NZ_PNLV01000008.1 GCF_013823285.1 Brevundimonas sp.
GGCTGTCCAGGCGTCCGGCCACTGGATCGAGGTGCGGTTGCCCGCCGCGTCGTAGCCATAGGTGAACACCAGGGTCAGGGGATTGGCGCCGCCATTCCCCTCGGGGCGCACCTGGTCCGTGGTCAGCCGGCCGGCGGCGTCATAGCCGTAGGTGCGCACCTCCCTCAGGTGCGTGTCCGACCAGGTCGAGGTCGGCTGCACCGACACGTCCCGCCACACCGGGCGCCCTGCCAGATCGTAGGCGGCCCGGATGTGGCGGCCCACCATGTTGGCCGCCCCGTTCTGGTGCTCCCAGACGTGATAGTCCCGGCCGGCCGCGTCGTAGAAGACCTGGGCCCTCAAACCCGAGCGCTGCTTGCGGATCACCGCCTGGCCGCGCTGGTCCAGCAGGGTCCATGCTTGGGTGCCGTCCGCGTATGCCGTCACCAGCTGACGGCCCAAGCCATCGTACTGGAACTCCGTGCGGTTGCCGTTGGCGTCGATCTCGGCCGACACCAGGCCGCCTTCATTGTACTCGAAAGCGCGTTCGCGATAGCTGGTCACACCTGGAGGGCGGCCATTGGAAGCGCCGCAGGTTCCGTTATGCGCTGCCACGTAGTAGCGGCTGGTCTGGGTGGGACGGCCCGCCGCCGTCCAATAGTGGATTCGCATGCGCAGGGACGGGTCGATCACGCGATAGGCGCGATCCATCTGGTCATAGCAATAGCGTGTCCAGTTCCCTTCCGGATCGATCACCCGCGTCGGCTGATTGGTCGTCGAATAGACCGTCTGCGTGATCCGCCAGGCTGAGGCCGACGCATCCCAGCGCCGCTCATGGGTCTGGTTGCCGTTGGCGTCATAAGTCCACTGGGTCTGGATGTTCGTACCCGCCGGCCCGACCTCCGCCGTGCGCCTCCGCAGACTGTCGTAGGTGGTCGTGGTGGTATAACCGCGCGCGTCCGTGACGCTGGTCACGTCGCCCACTGCATTGCAGCCGAAGGTGGTGACCAGGTTCAACCCGCCCGACTGGCTGGAGACGGTGGCCAGCCGCTGACAGAAGGCCGGCAGCCCTGCCCCGCCATAGGTGTTCGACGCTCTACGTCCTGTCGGGTCGGTCTGAGTCGCCACGCGCCCGTAGGCGTCATAGGTGGTGGCCCAGATCGGCTGGGCGTTGGTCCCCGTCAGGCCGTTCAGGACACTGGGGCCCTTCACCTGGGTCAGAAGACCGTTCGAATTGTAGGTGAAATCCCAGTGCCGGACCGATGGATCGGCCGCCGTCGCCGGCAGGGTGATCCGCGTCGGCCTGTTCCAGGTGGCGTGGTACTGAGCCGACACGGTGATGCCCTGGCACCACCAGGCGTCGGTCCCGCATCCGCCGCGCGAGGTCTGGGTGCGCTGGGTCAGGTTGTTGCGATCGTCATAAGCGAAGGTGGTCACATCGCCCCAGGCCGACGTTCGCGACGTCACCCGTCCGCGTCCATCGAAGGTCGCGAGGGTCTGGTAGCCATCCTCATCCGTATGGCGGAACGGACGCCCGTCCAAGTCGTACTCAACGACGTAACGATGGCCCAGCGGATTGAGGCGCGACGCCCGGTAACCGTCGGCGATGAAGAACTGGTGCGGATTGCGCGAGGCCGGCGTGGCGATGGCGATGGCGTCGCGCGCCTCCATCACCCGGCCGATGCTGTCGTAGGTGTATCGCAGGGCGGCCTCGGTGGCGCTGCGCGGCTCGAAGATCTCGGTCAGCAGATGGCGACGATAAAGACCCGTCCCCAGATACTCGGTGGTGAAGCGCGTGATGTTGCCGCCCGCATCCGTATGTTGCGCCGACGTCAGGGCGACTTCCCGGCGGTTGCCCCCCGTCAGCCCGTTGTGGAACCCGGCGCGGCCGTGATCCAGGAACACGATCTTGAGGCCCAGGTTGCTGTTCACCTCCGCCAGGCCCGGCGCATTCATGCCCTGCATGGCGTAGCTGACGTTCAGATTGACGCCGCCGGGGAAAGCCCAGCTCGCCAGTCGGAACCCTCGGGCGCGCAGACAACTCTCGCCCGAGCCCATGGGCGTGACGTCGGCCTGCCAATTCTCAAAGGTCTGCACATCCCCGGTCGCACTGGTGACCTGGAATGACATGCCCGCATAGCCCCACCCCCGGGTCGGCACATAGCTGACGTCGCTCATGGAGCAGGATGGTTGCTCGGCGATCCGGGTCCGGGCGCCGGTCTGGGTCAGGCGTGCATAGCTCGCGCCGGGAGAGAACCACTGCCCGTCGGCGCGGCGCAGGAACTGCTGGGTGTTGGTTCCCAGGGTCGCCGAGACGACGTTGCCGGTGACGTGATCCAGCCACCAGGCGGCCGTGAGCGCACCGGCGACCTCGCGCTGGGTGGTCGCCGCGCCCTTGTAGATGTCCTGCATGACCAGGAACGCGGCCACGGTGCCGGCGACCGCTCGTATGTCGCCTTCGCCCAGCACCTCCAGGGTGCTGCTGGAGATGGTCAGCTCATTGTTCCAGCTGGTGGTCCAGGGTCCGGCCGGATTGGTCTGGGAGCCGAGCCCCGAAAAATTGGAGTGCCAGTTGCCGCCGCGCCAGGTGACGCTCGCGCTCAGACTGTGTGGGAAATCCCCCTGCCCGACGGTGAGGGAAGCCGGGCTGGTGAAGCTGACAGAGCCCGAACTGAGGTCGACGCCGGCCGCGCTCGACCGGTCGATGAACTCGTCACGGATGAAGTCGGCCGCTTCGGGGGGCGCATACTGGGCGTCGTGCCAGGTCTGGGCGCCGCCGCCGCCGCCCTTGATAGCGCCGCGATGGCTGACCACCACATGGGCGATCTCCACCGGATCGCCGTTGGCGTCATAGCGGTTGGCGACCAGGGCGCCGCCCCGCTGGTTGGAGTAGTGGTGGGTGTAATAGAGCGGGAAGGACTGGCCCTGGTGATACTGGCCCTCGAAATTGCCCGCCCGCTGGCCCGGACCTAGAAATGCGTCTTCCGACGCGAAGACGGAAAAGCCCGCCGCCGCATAGTTGGAGATGGCATTGGCCAGGGCGCCGCGGCGCGTCTGGATCTCGCTGTTGCCGATCGGCGGCTCGCCGTGCGCGCCGTGGTGTCCGCTTTCAGAATTGGAGGTGACGCCTTCCACCTTCACCAGGGTCGAGGCATTGGCGGCGTTGGCGCTGGTGAAGGCGTAGAAGCGACGCGCCCCCACGCCGCTGGCCTGGTCCTCGCCGCTGGGCGGAGCATTACCCCACTGGAAGCGCGTCGCCGTGGCGTTGACGTCCGGCACATCGGCGGCCTGGCCCGCCACGGCGCCTTCCAGGGCGTTGAGGGTGGCCGCGATGGCGTGAATGGCCGCGCGGCGATTGGCCGTCACATTGGTCCGGCTGACCAGGCTGAACCCGGTGTCGATATCCACCCGGTCGAAACTGTCGGCGATCGCGTGGGTGAACCGGACATAGGTGGGAAACTCGTATGCCTTGGAGGTGACGACGGTGTCCGCGGACACCACGCCGACGGAATAGTGGTGCTGATAGACCGAGCCGGCGATCTGGGCGTGCAGGGCGCCAGCCCGCCCGGACTGCGCCAGCCAGCTGACCGCCATCTGCTCGCGGCGCCCATCCCCCGAGGTCTGGGGCAACAGGTTCATGCAGGTCTCGCAGCCGTCAGCCCGGGGGACAGGCATGCCGGTGTCCGAGCGCATGCCCCATTTGGCCACGAGGGCCCCTGTGGCCTCGCCCCAGCCGTTCACGATCGTCATGGGCAGGGAGTAGGTGACGGACTTGGCCACCTCGGCGTCCATGTAGGAGCCGTCCGTGGTCGACCCGGCCGCCCGCGCGGCATAGGGCATGTTCACGTTCAGGGTGATGTCGCCCGTGCTCCAGGCCGGACTCTCGCTGGATGTGTGGCTCGCCAGGGTCGGACCCTCGCCATGCTCATTGACCAGGCGAAGCTGGCCAAGAAAGGTCGTACTGGGCGCCAGTTGTCGGTTGTTGGCGAAATTGGTCTGGAAGACCAGGCGGCGGCCGTAAACGTCATCGGCGTAGACGAGACGATCGATGATCTCGGTCAGGGACCCGGTGGTGCTCCACTTCTTGATCCGGATGCGCAAAGACGCGCGGTAGGGATTGGGGATGTTGCCCGTCCAGGTGTGGTTCACCGTCGAGGGATAGGGCAGCGCGGTTTGCCGCAAGCCGCCTGAGGGCGTTTCATGGCGCACGATCTCCCGACCGCCTACCAGATCCTCCAGCCGCCCGTCAGACAGGTTGGTGTCGATGTAGGTCTGAAGGGCGTTGGCGTGGGCCTGGATTCGGGTGCCCAGATTGCCGCCGTTCATGGCGCGCACATAGGCCACGCCCGACGCCGTCCCGGTCTGCACGCCGGAGCTCGCCTGGGTGAGCGCCTGACCGCTGCTCAGACCCGCGACGCTCGCCAGATTGACGCCGGCGATGACGTCATACGGCTTGTAGGCCGGATCAAAGAAGTAGGTGGTTCCGTTGATGACCGCCGCCACCCACACATGGCCCATGACCACGCTGGAGACATTGGCCGAGCCATAGCTGCAGTTGGCGGTGGTGCTGCCGTTGATGGTGGCGGGGATGCCGCCTCCGGCCAGCAGCTGGCAGGCGGCGCTGGCGTTTGAAATGCCCGTCCAGGCGCTGAACTGCGACCCGTTGAGGGTGATGGTTCCGGCCCGGTAGCTGGCGGTGTGGCCCGCCGCCCTGAGCACGCCCACCATGAGCTGGGCCTGATCGAAGGCCGTGCCCTTGCGGTCAATGAGGGCGCCCAGGCCGCCCTTGGAAACGCCGTAGGTGAAGGTGGTGTCCACCGTGTTGCGGATGAACTCGTAGATAAGGTCCGGATCATTCTCCAGGGCCCGGGCCAGCTCCACGTACTCGGCGTGGGGCGCATTGATCAGGGGCTGTCCGGAAACCTGGACGCTGTTGGTCGAGACCGTGGGATTGGGTTGCGCCTGATAATAGGCGTTGGCCGCGGCCGGGGACATCAGCGAGGCTGTGCCGATGCGCACCGCCGGGGTGGGTCCGCCGCCGCCCCCGCCGCCGCTCTGGGCGGTTGTGGGCGCATAGCTGCCGGCGAGAACCGCCGCGATCCCCAGCGAAGCGATCAGTGCCGCCTGCCGCAGGCGACCCGCAAGACTACGAGGGCCGGCCGAGGCGGCCGCCTTCTGTTTCGCCGACGTCATCCCCGTCCCCCCGAACCGTCAGATAGGACGAAGCTAGACCGGTATTGAGCCAGTCGCCTAGGGGGAATCTTCAACCCTCGGTTATTAATTTCGCTTTCGCTCCATGCACAAACTGCTACGCTCCTTGTCCTGGTCCTGGGGGGCTCGATGGGCAGACTTGCAGACATCCTGACGACGGCGATGCGCGTGGTCGGCGCCGCGGCCCGGACGGCGCGCGCGCCGTTCCTCCAGGTCATTGATCGAGACCGCTTCGTGCAAGGCGGATCCTGGCGAGACCGGCTCGCCGCCGTCTCGTGGCCGCGCGCCGGCGCCCTGATCGGGGTCGCGAGCCTGGCGGGTGTGGCCGCCTTCGTGTGGCTGGGGCAGGCCCGGCCGGAGCCCCACCCTCCCGCCCTGCCGAGCGACCATGAGGTTCGCGTCGGCCAGGAGGCGATCGAAACCTTCATGGACGGCCGCCCGTCGTTTGCGGCGCGATCGGCGGAACCGGGCCCTGTAGCCAACGCAGATGCGGAGACGGACGGATGAGCTTTGGTCGGATCGGTCTTGCGGCCTTCGCCGCCCTGACCTTGCTGGCGTCAGGCCCCGCGGCCGCCGGGGTGCAGTACGAGTATGACGCCGCAGGGCGCCTCATCAAGGCCACCTACTCCAACGGCGTCGTGATCGAATACCGGTATGACAGCGCCGGAAACCGGCGCAGCATCATCACCTCCACGATCCCGAACCAGCCGCCTGTGGCCGTCAATGACACCGCCAGCGTGGGCGCGTCCTCCTTTGTGGACATCATGGTTCGGGCCAATGACTCGGATCCCGACGGCGACACCCTGACCGTGACTGCGGTGGGGACGCCCTCGGGCGGCGGGACGGTGGCCATCCGCAACAGCGGGGAGCATGTCCGCTATACGGCGCCGGCGAGCGCAGGCACCAAGACCTTCACCTACACGATCTCCGATGGGAAGGGCGGGACCGCCAGCGCGACCGTCACGGTCACGGTGACCCAGGCCAACCAGCCGCCCGTCGCCGTGAACGACACCGCTTCGGCCATGACGGGCTCGACCAACGCCATCATGGTGCGCGCCAACGATTCCGATCCCGACGGCCACGCCATCACCGTCACCTCGGTCACCCAGCCCGCCTCTGGCGGGGGGTCTGTAACCATCGCGTCGGGCGGCGGTCACGTCCTCTACACCGCACCGCTGATGCCTGGAAACTACAGCTTCACCTACACGATCAGCGACGGCCATGGGGGAACCGCCACAGCTACGGTGTTTGTGACCGTCTTGTTCGGCGAGATCGATCCGCCCTGCAACCCAAGCGGCGGCATCCCCTGCGAAATCGACTGAGGGGCTGCTGCACTGCCTGTGTGGAGCCACCCCGCCGCGACGACGGTGCGGCTCCCTTTGGTCGCCGTTCAGGGCGGAGGGATACGGTTTGCCAGTTGCCGGATGCCGAGCGATCGCGGCCCGCGGGGCGCCTTGTCAGCCCCGGACGGGTCATGTTCAGCGGGCTGTCAGTCGCACCCGGATATGGCTGTTTCCGCCTCGCCAAGGGGACGATCACCCCATATGGGCTTTTGCGCTTCGAATCTGCGGAACTGCCCGGCCTACGCTGGCGAGGCGGGCCTTCCCGAGCGGGATGTGCCCAAAATACGGTCAACCGGGGCTCCGTGCCGAGACGACCGGCGCCCTGCCGCCTGCCGCGGCAACCCGGGTCCACAGCCGGCCCTAGCCTCCCCCGTTCCGCCAGGCAGGGGAACCCCGCCGGGGTGTTCATTCGGCGCCAAGGGCAAGGACGCATAAAATAGCCGCCTTCGCCGCCATTGACGGCAGAAATCGCATGAACCTCTCCAGTCTCCTTGGGTACTCTGATGCAACCAGAGCAGCATCGGACAGGGTTCATGCCCCGCCTTCAAAGCCTCCTTATCTTCTGTCTCGTACTGGCCGCCCCGGCCGCGTGGGCGGCTGAGCCGCCGGCTCTTTCCGTCACCCTGACGCCTCGCCCCTCGGCGGACGGCGGAGTGGATCGGCTGGAGGTGGAGCTGCGTTTCCCCGCGCCGGGCGGAGACCCCGGGGATGCACTGCTGCGCATGCCGGTGACGCTGGTTTCGACCCCCACGGCGGCCTATGGTGCCAACGACATCCATGTCCGCGACGGGCGCGGCCTGCTGTCGCTCCGGACCGAGGATGCGGAGCCGACGCCAGAGGGCGTGTATCGCCACTATCTGGGCGACCGGGCGGCGGAGGGCGATGTGACTGTCGCCTACGCGGTAACGCCGCGCCCGGTCTCGTCCGAAACCCGCAACGGTCCTCTGTTCGACCTGCGCGCCCAGGACGGCGGCTTGATGGGCGCCGGAGTCTATTTCTTCGCCTTGCCCACGGTCGAGACGCCCTACCGGATCACCCTGAACTGGGACCTGTCCGCCCTGCCCGAGGGCGCGCGCGGGGTGTGGAGTTTCGGCGAGGGCGAACGGTCCGTCACCGCGCCGGCCAGCACCCTGGCCTTCTCGTTCTACGCCGTGGGCGCCGTGGCCAGTGAGCCCGAGGCCGGGGCCGATGACTTCGCCCTTTACTGGCTGTCTCACCCGCCCTTTGACATCGACGATCTGGCGACCGAGACGCGCGCGCTCTACACCTACATGTCAGAGTTCTTCAATGATCCCGGCGCGCCCTATCGGGTGTTCGTTCGCGAAAATCCCTATCCGGCAGGCGGCGGCACCGCCCTGGCCCAGTCCTTCATGTTCGGCTACGGCGCTGGGGGCGAGACCACCAGCGGCGGGCTGCAGATGCTGCTGGCCCACGAGATGGCCCACAACTGGCCCCGCCTCAACGGCGGCGACCCTCACGCCCTGACCGCCTGGTATACGGAGGGGACTGCGGAGTTCTACTCCTCGCTTCTGGCGCTTCGGGCCGGTCTCCTTGAGACTGATGAGTTCCTGGACATCATCAATCGTCGCGCGGACGCCTACTACGCCAACCCGCACCTTGGCCTTTCGAATGAGGAAGCCGGCCGGATTTTCTGGAGCGACTCCCGCGCCCAGCGGGTCCCCTATGGCCGGGGCTTCATCTATCTCACCAATGTCGACGCCCAGGTCCGCGCCGCCTCCGGCGGAGAGCGGTCGCTCGACGATCTGGTCCTCACGATCCTGGCGCGCCAGAAAGCGGGGGAAAGCATCGGCCTGGCGCAGTGGGTCGAACTCCTGCAGGCCGAGATCGGCGACGAGGCGCAAGCCGGGTTCGACGCCATGACCTCGGGGCAAGCCCTGTTCCCGCATCCCCAGTCTTTCGGCCCCTGCCTGCGGCCGGTGCAGGCGTCCCATCGCCCCTTCCAGCTGGGCTTCGACGAGATGCGGCTGGGGGTGGTGGCGGATCTGCTGCCGGAGTCCGCCGCCGCCCGCGCCGGACTTGCGGAGGGCGACGAAATCCTGTCGATCACGCCGGTGCGCGAGGCGCAGGGCGACGAGGACCGCATGATGGAGATGACCATCCGCCGCGACGGCCGCACCTATGGCGTCCGCTATCTGCCGCGCGGCGAGCCGGTCAGCGGATGGCGGTGGGAACGGGTCGACGGCGTCCCGGACAGCGCCTGCGCCCTGTGACGGCTTCAGCTTGAGGAACAGGATCATGGCCGACGAGCGTGCACCAGGACTGACGCGGCGAAGCTGGCTGGCCGCCGCCGCGACCCTGCCTGCCGCCGCCGCCGCTGCGCCTGCGGTCGCGGGCGCTGTCGGGTCTGCGACCGCCCTGCCCGCCACCGATCAGTTCCCGGACATCCAGGGCGTCTATCTGGATGCCGGTTCCGTCCATCCCTTCAGCGTAGGCGCCCGGGAATCCGTTCGGCTCTATCTCGAATCCCGCGCCATGAACGGCGGCCCAGAAGGCTACGATTTCGCACCCCTGCGGCAGTCGGTGCTGGAACGGTTCGCAGGCCTCATCAACGCCACGCCCGCCGAGGTGGCCTATGTCCAGAGCACGTCCGCCGGCGAGCAGCTGGCCGTCAGCGCCCTGGGCATTCCCGAAGTGGGCGGCCGCATCGTCACCGACGCGCTGCACTTCTTCGGGTCGTTCCATCTGTACGCCGAGCTGGAGCGTGCGGGCATGGAGGTGGTCATCCTGCCCATGCGCGAGAACCGCATCCTGATGTCGGATATGGAGGCGGCGGTGAACGACCGCACGCGTCTGGTGGCCCTGTCAGCCGTCTCCACCATCAACGGCTTTCAGCATGACCTGAAGGCCGTGTGCGATCTGGCCCACGCCCATGGGGCCCATGTCTATGTGGATGCGGTCCACGCCATCGGCGCCGTGCCCTTCGACGTGCGGGCCACCGGCGTCGATCTGGTGGCGTCGTCCAGCTACAAATGGCTGATGGGCGACATGGGGCTGGGCTTTCTCTACGCCCGGGCCGACCTGATTCCGCGGCTGCGCAGACCCCAGGCCGGCTATCAGCAGCTGGCCGCCTTCTCCAGCCACGCCTATCCCCATGATCCGCCCGGTCCGCGGATGTTCGAGACCCGTGCGCGGGACGACGCCTCGGGCCTGTTCGCCATGGGCACCTTCACCAACACCGGCCTGGCCCATCTGGACTGGTCGCTGGACTACATCCAGTCCCTGGGCGTGGAGACCATCCAGGCCTGGAGACAGCCGGCCATCGAACGGGCCCGCGCCGAATTGCCGCGCCTGGGCTTCGAGCCCATGACGCCCGAGGACAGCACCAGCCCGCTGGTCGCCTTCGCCTACAAGGACGCCCGCCAGGCCTTCGGGGACCGGCTCCAGCGCGCGGGCGTGCGGGTCACCCTGGGCGCGCACCGGCTGCGCGTGTCTGCATCGGTCTTCAACACGCCGGCCGATGTGGACCGTCTGGTGGAGGCGCTGGCTTGAGCGACGCCCTGGTGGTCATGGACGCCGAGGCCGTGCGATCGCGATTGAGCATCGCCGCCTGCGTGCCCCTGATGCGCCAGGCCATGATCGAGCTTTCCGACGGCCGGGTCGGGCAGGCCCTGCGCAGCTTCCTGCCGGTGGGCGAAGGGCGCACCTTCGCGCTAATGCCGGCCGTGTGCGAGGCCGGGTTCGGCGCCAAGCTGGTCAGCGTCTATGGCGCGGCCGACCGCCCCGGTCGCCGACGGCATCAGGGTCTGGTCGTGCTGTTCGACACGGACGACGGACGTCCGGTCTTTGTGGGCGACGCCGAAGCGATCACCCGCGTCCGCACCGCCGCCGCCACGGCGGCGGCCACCGACGCCCTGGCGCGGCCTGACACCCGGGTCCTGGCCCTGCTCGGAACGGGCACGCAGGCCGAGGCGCATCTGGAAGCCATCGCGGCCGTGCGACCGCTGACGACTGTCCGGGTCTGGGGACGGGACCTCGCGAGCGTCACCGCCTTCGCCCGTCACATTCAAGAGCGCTTCGGTCTGGACGTCCTGCCCTGTGCGACGGCGGCCGAGGCCGTGGAGGGCGCTGATGTGGTCTGCACCCTCACCACCGCGTCCGAGCCCGTGCTGCAAGGCGCATGGATCGCGCCGGGAACCCACGTGAACCTTGTGGGCTCCAGCGGCCCCCATGCGGCCGAGGCGGACGCGGAACTCGTGGCGCGCAGCCTGTTCATCGCCGATCACCGCGACCATGTCCTGGCCCACGGCGGCGAGTTCCTCCGCGCCCGCGAGCAGGGCCGCGTGAGCGACGATCACGTGGCGGCCGAGATCGGCGAGGTCTTCTCGGGCCGACACCCCGGCCGTACCGACGCCGACCAGATCACGGTCTACAAGTCCCTGGGCCACGCCGCCCAGGATCTGGCCGCGGCCGCATGGCTGCTGTCCCATGAAAGGAAAACGCTCCATGGCTGATGCGCCGCATCTGAAACAGGGCGTAGGTCTGATCTCGGTCATCGCCCTGGGGCTGGGTCTGGCCGTCGGGGTCTCGATCTTCTCGGTCATCGCGCCCGCCACGGCCCTGGCCGGACCGGCCATGCTGCTGGCGGTGGCGCTGGCGGCGGTCCCGATGTTCATCATCGCGGTGACCTACGCCTTCATGGGATCGGCCCTGCCCACCGCCGGCGCGTCCTACGAGTGGCCGCGCCGGTTCCTGTCGCCCGCCACGGGCTTCATGATCGCCTGGCTGCGCATCGCCGGCAGCGTGGGCGCCATGCTGATCCTGGCGCTGGTGCTGACCCGCTATGTGTCGATGCTGGTCCCGGTCCCGACCAAGGCGACCATGCTGGGCGTGTTCGTCCTGATCTTCGGGCTCAACCTGTGGGGCGTGGCCATCGCCGCGCGGGTCCAGACCGTGCTGATGGCCGGCCTGATCGTTCTGTTCTTCGTGTTCGCCGGCTGGGGCGCGCCGTCGGTCCAGCCGGACTCCTTCACCCCCTTCATGTCCGAAGGCTGGGCGGGCGTGCTGGCCGCCACGCCGGTCCTGATCGGACTGTTCTTCGGCATCGAGGCCGCCACCGAGGTGGGCGACGAGGTCCGCAACAGCCGGCGCGCCATCCCCATCGGCGTGGCCGCCTCCATTGTCTCGGCCATGATCCTGTATCTGATGGTGGCCGCCGTCGCCCTCGGCGTGCTGGGGCCCCAGGCGCTGGCCGCCAGCGAAACCCCGGTGCTGGACGCCGCCGCCGTGTTCATGGGCGACGACCTCGCCCGGCCCGTCATCGTCCTCGCGGCGGTGCTCGCCATCGGCAAGTCCCTGAACGCCCTGGCCATGGTGTTCAGCCGCTATCTGTTCGCCATGGCCCGCGCGGGCGCCCTGCCTTCGCCCCTGGCCAGGGTTCATCCGCGCTTCCAGACGCCGCACATCGCCCTGGCCGTCGCTTTCGGCCTGTGCGTGCTGGGCCTGCTGGCGCCCATGAACCTGACGGCCCTGTTCCTGGCCGTGAACGTGCCGACACTGCTGAAGTACGGCGCCACCTGCCTGTCGGCCACACGCATCGCGCGCCACCACCCCGAGATCCACGCCCAGGCCGCCTTCCGTCCCAGCCGACGCTTCGTCGCCATCTGGGGCTGGATGGGGGTCGTGGCCTCGTTCGTCGTGGTCCTGCTCGGCCTCACCGCCGACTGGCGGCCCTATGTGGCGCTCACGGTCTGGGGGCTGATCGGCGCCGCCTGGTACCTGGTGCGCGGCCGGTTCGGCGTCGGTCCCGTTTCCCGGAGCGCGTCATGATCCAGTCGATCCGAAGCCTCGCAGCCGGCCTCGCCGTCATGCTGACGCTCGCCGCGCCCGCCGCCGCCCAGGATGCCCGGAACCCCCGCTCAGTCGTCACCGCCCATGTGACGCAGCTTCAGGACGGGCCGGTCGCCTATCAGGCCGTCGTGGCCGAGACCATGGTCCGGTCCGAAGACGGCCGGGCCTCGGGAACGGTGGTCACCACCAGTTACATCCGGACCAACGTCGCGCCCGCCGGGCGACCGGTGCTGTTCATCTTCAACGGCGGCCCCGGCGCCTCCACCACGCCGCTGCATTTCGGCGCCTTCGGGCCCATGCGCCGTTTCGGCGAGGGCGATCATCAGTATCTGGCCATGAACCCGCACAGCCTGCTGGATGCGGCGGATCTGGTGTTCATCGATCCGGTGGGCACGGGGTACAGCCGTCCCCACGACGACGGGGCCCCGTTCTGGACCCGCACGGGCGACGCGCGCTCCGTCGCCGACGTCATCCGCCAGTGGCTGGCCCGCCATGAGCGGACGGACTCGCCCCGCTACCTGCTGGGCCAGAGCTACGGCACCCTCCGCGCGGCGGAGATCATGCGCGTGGCCCCGGATCTGGAGTTCGACGGCGTGCTGCTGTTCGCCCTCGTGCCCGGGGAACGCAGCGGCCCGCTCGCCCATGTGTCGTCCCTGCCCAGCTATGCGGCGGCCGCCTGGCATCATGGCCGCGCCGCCCGCGACGGCCGCACGGTCGAGCAGGTGTACGAAGACGCCGTGGTGTTCGCGCGCACGGATTACATCGCGGCGCTGATCCAGGGCGCCGCCCTGCCCGACGCCGAGCGGGGCGCCATGGCCGGGCGGCTGTCGGCGATGACCGGCCTGCCCGCCGCCCTGATCGCCGAGAACGACCTGCGCATCACCAACACCCTGTTCATGTTCAACCTTCTCGCTGATCAGGGCCTGCGCACCGGCCAGCTGGACGCGCGCGCCACGGCCCGGCTGGACGCCCCGGCCCAGCGCCCGCCCTATGACGACCCCGGCATGAACTACGGCCCCGAGGCCGTCGCGCGTCCGGCCGACCCCGAGGAGACGGTGTTCCGACCGGAAGACGGAGTGTCGGTGGTCGACGCCTACTATGCGGATGTGCTGGATTTCCGGGCCGACGACACCTATCAGGCTCTGAATCTGGAGGTGAACAGCGCCTGGGACCACGAAGGCTTCATCGACGCCATTCCGCATCTGGCCGAGGCCATGGCGCGGGACCCCGACCTGCGGGTGTTCTGGTCGGCGGGATACTACGACCTGTCCACCCCGGCCTATGGTGGGCGCTACACCCTGGATCAGGCGGGCATTCCCGCAGACCGGCTGACGGCGGCCTATTTCGCCTCGGGCCACTCGGTCTTCATCGAGGACACCAACCTCGAGGCCCTGGCGGACGCGGTGCGCGACTTCATGGCGGAGTAGAGCGCGGCGCTCAGAAGTCGATCTCGACGCCGCCACCGCGCTTGCGGGCCAGCGCCGCCAGCCAGGCCGCGCAGGCCAGATCCTGAACCACGTGGCCCAGAGACTTGTAGAGGGTGACCTCATCCGGGCGGGTGCGGCCCTTCAGGGTTGCGGCGAACACCTGCCCGATTTCGCCGACCACGTGATTGTCGTCGATCAGACCGGCCTGTTTCGCCGCCAGGAACTCGGCGCCCTGCGCCAGGACGCCGGGCGCATAATCGGCGATGAAGCGGCTGCGGGCCACAAGGTCCGGCGCGATCTCCACCGGCCCGGCGTAGCTGGAGCCCACGGCGTTGATGTGGGTCCCGTCGCTCACCCAGTCGGACAGGAGGATCGGCTCGAACGCCGCGGTCACGGTGCAGATGATATCGGCGTCGCGCACGGCTTCCCGGACGTCGCCCACTGCCTCGATAGAGATTGCGTGCTCTTTCTGCAGGTCAGCGGCGAAGGCCCGGGCGCGCTCCGGGAGCCGGCCCCACACGCGGACCTCGGACAGCGACCGCACGGCGGCCATGGCGGCCACGTGCGCCCGCGCCTGTTCCCCGTAGCCGAGCACCGCCAGCCGCGTCGCGTCCGGCCGGGCCAGCACGTCGGTCGCCGCCGCGCTGGCGCAGGCGGTGCGGATGCGCGTGACCTCCCCGGCATGCACCAGAGCCGCGGGCGCGCCGTCGGCAGGGTCGAACAGGGTGATGACCCCCTGATGGGAGGGGCGCCCCTGCGCGAAATTCTCTGGATAGACGCTGACCAGCTTGGCCCCGAAGACCCCGGCCATGGCGCCGGGCATCACCCCGAAGGCGCGCCCCTCGGCCAGATGCAGCACGCTGCGCAGGGGCTGCAGGGTCTGGCCCGCTGACAGGGCGATCATGGCGTCGCGCACCAGGGGAATGCACGCCTCGACCGTCAGGTGGCCCCGAACGAATTCCTGATCCAGCAGCAGCAAGACAGCCTCCCGGCGCGTCAGTGGTGATGGTGATCCAGGCCCTGGGGCCCGAACAGGATGGGCGGATCAGCGGCCTCGGCCTGTCCGCCGTCGGACGGCGTGCGCGGCGGCTGAATCTCGATCCCGTCCACGAACGGGCGGATGCCCAGCTCGGGGTAGATTTCACTGGGCAGATAGACGACCCCGTCCTTCATGACCATGCGGATCGCGCGGACGGCGTTGATGTCCCGGGTGGGGTCGCCGGGAACCAGAAAGAAGTCGGCCAGCATGCCGCGCGCGATGCGACCTAGCGACTGGTCGCGGCCCATGTAGCGTACAGGGGTCAGGGTCCCCGCCGTCAGCGCTTCGGCCGGGCTCAGGCCCGCCAGCACGTAGAGCTCCAGCTCCCTGTGAACCGTCAGCCCCAGAGTGTCGTCGGTGCCTGGCAGAAGCACGATGCCCGCGTCATGCAGGCGCGCGATGGTCTCGAGGATTGTCTGGAATCCGCCCCGATAGGCGGCATCCGCCTCCGGCGTGTCGATGTCCACGAAGGCGCGCCGGCGATAGCGTTGATAGCCGATCGGCATGTGGTCGATGAAGGCCTCGGCCATGGCGGGAACCTGCCCGGCCCGACTCATCATCAAGGTTTCGAGGGTGACGGCGGTGACGTCCAGGGCCGCGTTCTGCGCCAGCATCAGGTCGATGGTCCGCTGCACCGGCGCGCTGGCCAGGTCCAGATCCGCGCCCCGCGCCATGGCGGTGAGACGCAGCGGTGTGCGGGAGTCTTCGCCCGGCTCAAGCAGCCAGCCCAGCATCAACTGGTTGATGTGCGAAATCTCGTCGTAGCCCGCCGCAAGCGCCTGGTCCGGCGTGACGAAGGCCGGGATGTGTCCGGTGACGCCCAGCCCCAGCCGGTGCGCCTCGGCGGTCACCGGCCCGACCCACTCCGGATGCAGGGAGTTGTAGATCTTCAGCTGCCAGTAGCCGTGGTCGGCGTACCAGCGCACCGCCTCCAGCGCCTCGTCCAGGGTGTCGGCCAGGATGCCGGTGCGCACGGAGTGGGGACTGCGGCCTTCCAGCATGCCGTTGCGCACGATGCGCGGTCCCGGCAGCAGGCCCTGCTCGATCTGGTTGGTCAGGTCCAGCAGGCGCTCATTGTCGTTGCCCATGTCGCGGGTCGTGGTCACGCCCGCCGCCAGATAGAACAGGCCGCTCTGCAGCGAGTTGTGGGCGTGCATGTCGTGCAGTCCGGGGATCAGCGTCCCGCCTTCACCGTCGATCTCATAGGCGTCGTCGCGCGCCGGGCCGCCGCTCTCGGGCAGGATGGTGGTGATGCGGTCATCGAAAATCGTCACCTCGGACGGCGGCGACAGGGTCCCGGTCTCAGGATCGAAGATGCGCACATTGCGGATCCGCACCGGGGCGTCGAACCGGTGCGCCAGCCGGGTCTGCAGCTCGCGGATGCGTTCGCGTTCCAGCTCGGCGTGCAGGTCCCTGAGCGACGGCGCCGCGTGGGCCAGGTCCTCGCGGATGACGCCGCCCAGGTCGCCGATCAGGGCGCTCCGGTCGTCCAGCATCACATAGCCGGGCGCCAGGTTCAGCCCGGTCAGGCGATAGATGGTCCCCTCGACGCCGCTGTCGCCCACGGCCGCGCGCCGCACCTCGGTCAGGGTGATGCGCCCCCCTGGCGCCACGTCCAGCGCACGCCCCGGCGCCGCACGCAGAATCCGCGCGTAGAGCGCAAGGCTCCACGGGCTGGCGTCATTGGCCACATACAGTACGGGCCCAGGCGCCGGGGCCTGGCCCGCGTCCGCCTGGCTGACCCAGCTGAGCTGCCCCTCCCCGCGCTCGAACCGTTCGTTGACCGCGCCGCCGAACAGCGAGGTTCCGTCGATGGTCCACAACACCGGAAAGCCGTCCCGATCCAGCTGGAGTCGCTCCCGATGTTTGGGTCCGCGCCCGTTGTTGTCCACGTGATAATCGATCTCGACCCTTCGTCCGCCCTGATCGACCGTCATCCAGCCGACGGACTCGCCCCCCGCAATCACCAGATACCGGACGGGTTCGGCCATGGCCGCGGTGGCCGACAGCAGAACACAGACGCTCCCCGCCATGGCCAGCAACCGCGACAACGCCATGCCCTGCCCGCGTATCCGTCCGCCCTGGCCCGATCGGGTCATCGTCTCATCCTTCTGGCGAAACGCCTCGTCTGCGGCGCAGGCTTTCGTGCAGCCGCGACAAGCCTTCATCAAGGGCGGCAGGCGACAGGCCGAAGCCCAGACGCATGTGCCCGGCACGGCCGAACATCTCGCCGGGGGCCGTGACCAGTCCGTCCTCTCGCCAGAGCGATTCGGCCAGTCTGAGCGTGTCGGGATGGCCCACCACGCGGGGGAACGCCATGCAGCCGAACGGCGGGGCTTCGCCCTCAATCAGGCCGTCGGACGCCATGGCCGCCATGTGCCGCGCCAGAACGGGCCGCCCGGCCGCCAGCACACCGCGCCAATGATCCTCGAAAGCACCGCTGTCTTCCAGCACCATCGCCGCCACTGCGTGCGTCAGCTTGGAGACGCCGAACTCAAGTCCGGCATTGGCGGCGGCGACCCGTGCGATCACCTCGGGATCGGCGATGATCCAGCCGCATCTGAGGGCATAGAGGCCGAACACCTTGCTCAGGCTGTTGATGCGCAGGAGGTTTGGCGCCGTCTGAAGGCGGATCGCGTCGGCTCGCGCGAAGTCCGCGTAGACCTCGTCCACCACCAGCCAGGCGCCCACCTCGGCTGCGGCCGCGGCAAGCTCCAGCACCCGCTGCTCGTCCAGCAGGCGGCCGGACGGATTGTGGAGATTGCTGATGATGACCATGCGGGTGTCCGGCCGCAGCGCCCGGCGCAGGTCGGCCGCTGTCAGGTCGAAGTCCGGGGCTGGACGCGCCAGATCCGTCACCTTGCACCAGGCCGCATGGGCGAGGCTGGACAGGACGTCGAAACCCGGCCGCTCCACGAGCACATGATCGCCCGGTGACACGAGGGTGTTCAAGACCTGGGCCATGCCGCTCGACACGCCGGTGACGGCCAGAATGGAGCGCCCTGCGACGCCGTATCGGGCCGCCAGAGCGGCCAGAAGATGGGGATTGCCGCGCCCGAAGACGCTCTCGTACCGATCCGGCGGACCGCCGGAGAACGCCCGGCTCACCAGATCGGCCAGCAGGTGGACAGGCTCCTCTACGGTGCTTTCGAAAACGAGCAGCGAGCTCTTTGGCAAGGGCATTCGCCGATAGAGGTCACGGGCCCAGGCGCTGTAGCTCGCACCGGCGTAAAGCGGCGCGTCGTCCTGACGGGCCGTCACGGCGTCATTCCACATCCGGGATGCTGGGGTAGAGGTCGGGTGCATCCTCGGCCTGAATCAACACGGGGCGCGACAATCGCCCCCACGAACCGCATGATATGCGCGATCAGCCCGAAGAATCTTTGCGTTTGCCACCGTCAGACCCTCTATGCATGAATAGACAATGCGAGCTTTGGAACGATTTGTGAGTGATCAATGCCGAACGATCTTGATGCAATCGACGTGAAAATCCTGGAGCAGCTTCAGCGGGATTGCTCCATCTCGACGTCTGAACTCGCCGATCGGGTCGGCCTGTCCCAGTCCCCCTGCTGGCGCCGGATCCAGCGGCTGAAGGACGAGGGCTATATCAAGGCCCAGGTGGCCATACTTGACGCCGAAAAAATGGGCTTCCAGCTGCACGTCTTCGCCCAGCTCAAGATCAAACACCTGACCGAGGACGAGCGGGACAAGTTCCTGGCCGCCATCGAAGCCACGCCCGAGATCGTCGAATGCTATTCGATCCTCGGCGAGCGGGATGCCATGATCAAGGTCATCGCCCCCGACATCCGCTGGTACCAGGACTTCATCTTCACACAGATCCTGAAGCTGCCGGGCGTGGTGGATATCAACTCCACCGTGGCCCTGTCCGAGATGAAGCGCTCCACCTTCCTGCCGGTCCGCGGCGCGCGCTGAAGAGCGGTCTCAGATGCCGCAGGCCTGCTCGGGAACGTCATTGCGCAGCCAGCGATAGCCCGGCCGCGCCGGGCCCCAGGGCTCGAAGGCGACGCTCACAGCCCGTCCACCACGCACAAGCGCCAGCGTCGCCTCGCCCGGCCCGGCGGCCTCCAGCGCCTCCAGCGCGTCGCGGTCCGCCAGGCGGTCGCCGTCGCGCACCCCGGCCAGGGCCCCGTGGCCCTCGGGCAGCAGACGGGTCACGCGACCGTCGTGCTCCACGCGGAAGCCCGGTTCGAAACGCCTCAGGGTGGTGGACGCGCGCTCGAAGCAGGGCCCCAGCAGGTTGTCGGGCAAGTCCATGGGGCGGCCGGCCATCATGGCCTCGAACTCGGCGACGCCAGCCTCGCCCAGTTCGCGCCGCAGCAGGGCCACCCAGCCCGCGCGGCTGTAATCGCCGCCGTTGCGCCGCGCCTCCAGCAGGGCCAGTACCAGATCGTCGACCCGCTTCGCGCCATTCGATGCGGCCCGAATCCGGGCGTCAACCTGGGCGAAATAGATCGGCCCGCGCTGGTAGGGCACCAGCTGGGCGTCACCGTCCGAAAAGAACAGCCGCGTCACCTCGTCGTTGGACAGGTCGCTGCGCGGGTTTGTGTAATAGGATCGGGACAGGTCGTTCATGGCCCTCTGGAACTGATCCAGGCTGGTCAGTCCCGCGCGATAGGACAGCACCTCGGTGTAGTAGCTGGTCGTGCCTTCCGACCACCACTGGCTGGTCTCCTCGCCCAGGCCGTTCAGCCAGTTGTGCAGGGTTTCGTGGACCAGCAAACCGAGGACCTCGGCCTCCTCGCGCGACTGACCCTCCACATTGCCGAACATGAAGGAGTTGTAGCCGCCCGATCCGCCGCCGGCGAAGGCGGGGGTGGTGCGCATGAAGACGCGGAAGGGCGCAGCCTCATCGCCGAAGAAGGTGGAGAACTGCCCGTAGGCGTCCTCTATGCGCCTAAGCGCGTTCTCAAGATCGAATGCGGGCGGGGTGATCCAGTAGCCGACGAAGGCCCCGCGCCCGTCGCGGGGCAGGCTGTGCAGCGGCCCGGCCATGAAATAGCTGCTGGCGACGCCCTGTTTCGGGACGACGGCCTGAATCGATCCCTCCCCGTGGCTGCTCGCGCCACGCGCCCCTTCGGGCATATCGGAAAGATCCCAGTCGATGCGCACCGGCCGGGGCCAGCCCTCCGGCGGCAAGGCGATGATCACGGCGCCGGAGCCGTGAAAGCCCTGCCCTTCGCCGCGCATGTCATAGAGCGGGCCGGGCCGCGTGGCGGGGGTGATCTCGCGCGGCGTGGCCTGATAGCGAACCACCACATCGCCTGCGGTGGCCCGCTGCACCCGCCAGCGCCGATCCTGCCGGAACCCCGTGGGATCGACCGGGTCCTCGTCCACCGTCAGGGCCAGCGGCCCCCGGTCGTCCCAGGCCGAGAGCGCGCTGGAGTCCTGCAGGGCCGACGGGGCCATGGCCCGGATCAGCGGCATCTCGATCAGCACATCGCCCTCGGCCGCGCCCGGTGCGACAAGCGTCACACGCACATCCACGGCGGCCACGGCGTCGGCCGCCATGCGCGGCGCCAGCAGCACCCGCACTTCCGCACCAAGCGTGTCCGGCCCCCCGGCGCCGGCGGCCGTGAACGACAGCGCCCCCGCCAGGGTGAGACACGCGATCCACATCGACTTCAGCATGGCGAGAACTCCTTGAACGCTACGCCGAGCGCGGCCCGGCCACGAAGGCCCGCAGATCCTGGGCCATGGCGGTGCGCGCATCGGGATTGCTGTAGGCCATGTGTCCGCCCTCATATTCACGCAGCACGAGGCGCTCACGCGGATAGGCGGCCTGGTCGGCCAGATACCGGGCCGGGCCCAGGGTGGTGGTGGTGTCGAACACGCCAGTGCCGATCAGCAGGCGAAACCGGGGATTGGCCGCCATCGCCTGCTCCACGCCCCGGTCATAATGATAGTCGTCGAAGGGTCCGCCGGCGCCCGACGAGGGCGCATAGGCCCACGGTCCCGGACGCGGCGCCGAGGCGCGGTAGTCCGCCATGGGCAGGGTGACGCCCAGGGTTTCGGTCAGGTGCCGCGCCAGCAGAGGCGGGATCATGGCGTTGACCTTGCCGTAGGGGTCGGTCGCGGGCTCGCCGGCCGCGGGCGCAGGGCCGGCGTAGCGGGCGTCGTACATGGCCAGGATCAGCCCCTGATCGCGCAGCAGTTCGCGGCAGAAGGCGACCTTGCTGATCATCAACCGATTGGCCAGGTAGTAGTCCCGTCCGATGCCGGTCAAGGCCTCAAGCCGCCCCGCCATGGCCCGGCTTTCAGCGACGGGGAGCGCGTTCCCCAGCCGAAGCGCCTCCAGATACGCCGACATCGCGAAGGCCCAGGACTCCTCGATCCGAGCCGAGAGACCCTCTCCGCGGGATATGCGGCCGTGATGCCAGGCGACCGCCGTCAGGGTCGGCAGGTTCGTGGCGTAGGACAGGATGTTGCCCGCACGCTGGCTGGTCTCGATCATGTTCAGGGCCTGCCCAAGCAGCACCAGGCCCTCCAGCGGGCGGGTCTCGCTGAGCAGCCCGGCCGTGAGCGACGCCCGCAAGGTGCCGTAGCTCTCCCCCACCAGATGAACCGGGGACGTCTCCCGGCCGGCCGCCCGCAGCCAGACCTGGATGAACTCGGCCGTCATGAGGGAATCGGCGCGGTCCGAATAGGCCTGAAGCCTGTCCGTTTCGTCCTCCAGGCGGCTGAATCCCGTCTCCGGCGGATCGACGAACACCAGGTCGGCCACGTCGAGCGGACAGTCGGAATTGTCCACCAGGGCGTAAGGCGGGGCCACATCGGCGTTCACGTCGCGCGGCGGATCGTAGCGCCGGGGGCCGAAGGCGCCGATGTGCAGATAGGACGAGGCCACGATGGGTCCGCCGTTGAACAGAAACAGCACCGGCCGTGCGGGGTCGCGAGGCTCGGCC
Source organism: Brevundimonas sp. (assembly GCF_013823285.1). Classification (GTDB taxonomy): domain Bacteria; phylum Pseudomonadota; class Alphaproteobacteria; order Caulobacterales; family Caulobacteraceae; genus Brevundimonas. Next base: position 21,731 of record NZ_PNLV01000008.1, read on the forward strand.
ACATAGGCGGTGGTCACGAACCGGGCGGCCGGTCGCTCCGGCGCCGCGGTGATCCGGGTTTCCTCCAGCGTGGCCGTATAGCGCACGGCGCGTCCGTTGAAGCGGCCTTCATGCCCGGTGATGACGCGCACCGGTGTCTCGCGCGTCGTCGACTGCGCCCTCACCGTCCCCGCGCCACCGGACGCGGCGAGTCCGGCCAGGACGGTTCTGCGGTTGGGCGGACTGAAGGGCATGACGGACTCCACGGCGTTCGGACGATAGAGCAGGGGGCGGCGCGCCTGGCCCCGCCCCCTGCTCTATCCTAGAAGCGGGCGTTCAGTCCGACGAAGTACTGACGGCCCAGGATGTCGCCATAGTTCCGGGTCGGATACGACGGCTCCTCATCGGTCAGGTTGATGACCCCGGCGCGCACCGTGTAGTCGCCAAAGTCATACTGCCCCGACAGATTGTGCCGGATGTTGCGCTCAATGTCCGGCACCGGCGTGGACTCGATGGTGTCGAACAGGTTCACCTTGGCTTCCGGCAGGTAGGACATCGAATAGCTGAGACGCAGCGGCCCGCGGGACCAGCGTACGTCGTATCGCGACACCCAGTCCGGCGCCCGGGTGGTGCCGTCGGTGCGCAGATAGTCAAAGCCGGTCACCGAGGTCTCCAGCAGCGCAGTGTGGGTGATCTCGGCGTTCAGCTCGACCCGGCCGTAGTCGCGCCCGGCGAACCAGTCGTCCAGGCCGAACACATAGTTGATGTTGTAGACCTCGCCTTCGTACCGAACCCGGCCGGCATTAAAGGTGGTGGAGTTGGCGGTGGCCACATGCCCTTGACCATTGAAGGTGAACTGGTCGCAGACGGCGCTCGGCTCGACAGAGTCGAAGCAGGTGGTCAGGAAGTCCTGGGGCAGGAACGCCGACAGGCCGTCCTTCAGATCCACCTCGATCCGGTCGGCGACGATCGTCAGCCCGGGAATGAACGACGGCTGGAGGATCACCCCATAGGTGAAGGTGTCCGACAGCTCGTTGCGCAGATCAGGATTGCCCCCCGAAGTGATCATCACCGCATTGAAGTTCTCGCCGGGGTCCTGGAATCCATCCAGCGATCCCCATCCCGGATTGGCCGCGAACAGGGCCTCGCAGTTGGAGCGCCGCACGGCCGGGTTCGGCCCACTGTTGATACGGTCGGAATCGCAGGGATTGATCGCGATCGACCCCAGCGTCGTCGATGACGGCGCGAACAGCTGGTCGAGGGTCGGGGCGCGGAAGTTGCGGCTGCGGGACACCCGCACCGTCACCCCGTCGATCACACCCCAGCGCAGGCCGGCGCCCCAGACATCCTCACGCCCGGCGATGGAGTTGTCCACCGTGCGGTAGGCGCCGTCGAACTCCAGGCTCCGGGCGAACGGCAGGTGGAACCCACCGCCAAGGATCGGCACCAGCACCTCGGCCGAGAACTCGTTGGTGTTGTAGGACCCGCCGCTGGGCACGGACACCGTGCCAGACCCGGTCAGGCCCAGCTGGGCGGATTCTGACGGGACGAATTCGGAGGACTCCCGGCGATACTCATAGGCCACCGAGAAGCTGGCCGGGCCTGCCGGCAGGTGAAACAGGGTCCCGCCAAGCGTCGCCAGGAAATTGTCCTGCGTGTTGTCGTAGGTCTGGCCCGTACGGACCGCGACATAGTCCCTCATCTCGTCGGTGACCGTGCCATTGCCGAACGGATTGATGGGCACGCACGCCGCATCATCGTTCGTGGGGTCAGCGTCGGCGTTGATGGCGCAGACGATGTCGCCGCCGCTTTCAACAGCGTTGACGGCGTTCTGCATCCGCTGGGTCCAGACACCCCATCCGGCGGTCTCCCCCTGCACCTCGGCCCGGCTGTAGGACAGGCTCCAGTAGAAGTTGCGGTCCGCCCAGTCGAAATCACCGTCCAGACCTGCCTGGGCCCGCCAAATATCGGTCGTGTGCACGAACTCGCGCGTCGGCACCGCATCGGCCCACTGTTTGGACAGGAACAGCGGCGCCCCCGCCGCAAAAGCCGGGCTGGCTGCCGTCAGCTGGGCCAGCGCCTCGGCCGAAAGGAACGGGTTGTTGCGCGTGAAGGTCAGGACGCCCGCCCCGGACGCCGCGTTGTTGAGCACCGTATTGCTGCCGCCCTGGGTGCCATAGGGATCGCGGCCCTCGGTCGAGGCGAACATCAGCTCGCCCGAAAGCCTTACGCGGTCGGTCAGATCATAGTGCCCGATCAGATTGGCGTTGACGCGCTCGACGGCTGAATACAGGGCGGCGATCTCACGATAGTCCCACCCGTCGCCGCCAGAGGCGAAGGGCACCCCGAACACCTCACCGGGGTCGTAGGACACGACGCTGCGGCCATCAGCGGCGAACTGGGTCGGCGCACCGTCTATGCGCAGAAGGAGGGCCGGCGACGGGGCCGGGACGGTGTAGATCACGCCATTGTAGTTGAACGGCCAGAACCGGGCGTTGAAGATCTCCCGCAGGGCCGGGATGCCGTCGGTCTCGCTGGTGTTGGCCGGATTGCTGGTTGTCAGGCGCGCCAGGTCAGAAATAGGCCGGTCATAGCTGAGCAGGGACTCGGTCTGCGACCACTCCAGGCTTCCCGCCACATTGGCGCGGCCGTCCAGCAGATTGCGGCCCGCCGTGAACCGGGCGCTCTGCTGCGGATAGTCGTTGCGAGACGACACGCCGTACTGGACGTCAAACTCCATGCCGTCGAAATCGTCGCGCAGCACATAGTTGACGACCCCGGCGATGGCGTCCGAGCCGTAGACGGCGGCCCCGCCTGCCTGGACGATGTCCACGCGCTGGAGCAGGCCCACGGGGATGGCGTTGGTGTCCACGACCCGGTCGCCCGTGCCCGCCCCGGTGGTGACGAAACGACGCCCGTTGACCAGCGTCAGGGTTCGTCCCGCGCCCAGGCCGAACAGGTTGGGATACTGCCGCCCGCTGCCCGCCGCGGCGCCGCTGCCGTCGGCGAGGGGAGCCGAGGGAATTACCGAGGTGTTTTGATTCAGCGCCTGGCCAGCCTGGATAAAGCCCCGTTCGTTCATCACCGCCTGGTCGATAACCGTCACCGGCGCCGACGTCGTCGTCTCGACCCGCCGGATGCGAGAGCCGGTGATGACGATTTCCTGAACCTCCACCGGCTCGTCGAGACGACGCCCGTCGTCCTCCAGGGTCTGGGCGCTGACGGCCCCGGCGTGCAGGATCAGGGAGAGCGTCACCCCTCCCACGACGGTGGAGCTCAGGAGCCCGGCTCGCCTCGATAGTTTATTCATGATCTATCCCCTTCAAGGGCGGACACCCCGATGACATCCCACCGCCCATCATTTCAGTGAGCGTAGGGCCAACAGGGGAAAATGTTCTTTCGTATTCAGGGGCCGGCACACCCCTTCGCGAAACCTTCATGCAACAATTGCACGTCTGACGCTTAACTCATGCATGTGGAAAACGGTCATCATCAGCGCGCAGGTCGTGCCATTGCGCAGCGATCTCAGTAGTCATTCCCCGCGAGCGAGCCAGCAGGGCGGTCACCGCTGGTGCGGGTTGCAAGTGCCCGACATGCGACTGAAAGCCATAGTCGCAGATCGACCCAAGTCGGTCGTTGCAGGGGCTCCCTGAGAGCCCCAACCGCCGTATCAGCCGTTTCGTTGCTCACGCGCGTAGTGGATCGGCGCCATTCCGACCGAGCGGGCGAAGGCGACGCTGAACGTGCTTGCCGAGCTGTAACCCACCCGCGCAGCCACCTGGGCCACGCCCACCTTCTCGCGGCGCAGCAGATCCTTGGCCAGAGCCATGCGCCAGCCCAGCAGGTACTCCATCGGTGCGACGCCCACCTCGCGCCGGAACCGGTCGAAGAAGGTCGACCGGGACAGCGCCGCCTCCCGCGCCAGTTCGACCACTGTCCAGGCATGGGTCGGACGCTCGTGCATCCGCCGCAGCGCGGTGGCCAGATGGCGGTCGGCCAGGCCTCGCAACAGGCCCGGGGATGCCGTGGGGCCGGCCGACGAGCGCAGGGCCTCGATCAGCAAAACCTCAAGCAGCTGCGTTAGCACGGCGTCGCGACCAGGTCGGTCGGCGCGCGTCTCGCCGTTCACCTGCTCGACCAAGGTGGTCAGCCGACCCTGCCCCCGCACGTGCACCAGTTGCGGCAACAACGAGACCAGCAGCCTGGCGTCGTTTGCGACGAAGGCGCAGTGGCCGACCAGCATCCGTACGTCCGGCGCGTCGTCGAGGCCGCCGAGCCGGAACACACCGGGGCTGACCTCCGTCCGTTGGGTCTCGAAGCTTTCTGGCGGCGGCTGCAGACTGGAGGTAGAAAAGTCAAAGGCTGCTGGCACCAGCACGAAATCACCTCGTTCAAGCGTGACCGGCGCCTGCCCGGCGACCGACAGGCGGCAAGCGCCTTCCAGCATCGCACAATAGAAAGGCCGGCCGTCGCCATCCGAGCGGCGCACAGCCCATGGGCTTGAGGCGATGACGAGCTTGGAGAATGAGGCGCTGGGCTGCAGGAGGCCCACGACTTGTGTGAGGGGGTCGGACATTCGGACTTACGCCAATGAAATCTGGATTTCTGACGGTAGCAGGTCCGAATGGCGCATCATACCTGTCGGTCTCCCCCAAAGGAGCAGTCATGAACACCATTCTCATCACCGGATGCTCATCCGGCTTCGGCCTTGAGACCGCCCGCTACTTCCTCGACCGCGACTGGACGGTCATCGCCACAATGCGCACGCCGAACCCCGACCTCCTGCCGCCGTCCGATTACCTCAGGATCCTGCCGCTCGACGTCACGGACACGGCCAGCATCGCCCGCGTTGTCGAGGCGGCTGGTCCGATCGACGTGCTCGTCAACAACGCCGGCGTCGGCCTGCTCAACGCGGTGGAAGGTATCTCCCTGGACCAGGCTCGGGAGGTGTTCGAGACCAACACGCTCGGGACCATCGCCATGACCAGAGCCTTCCTGCCTCAGTTTCGGGAGCGGCGCGCAGGCGTGATTGTCAACGTGACGTCCACGGTGACGCTACGACCGCTGCATCTGCTGTCCGTCTACACGGCCAGCAAGGCGGCGGTGAACGCTTTCACCGAGTCCATGGCCCTGGAGCTGGAGCCGTTCGGCGTTCGGGCGCGGCTGGTGCTCCCGGGGCTGGCGCCAGCCACCGCATTCGGCGCCAATGCCCGCGCCCGCATGGGCATGAGCATCCCCGAGGCTTATGCCGACGTGGCGGCTCAGGTTTTCGCCGGGCTTGAAAACCCGGGGGACGTGACGCATCCGACCGACGTCGCTGAGGCGGTGTGGCGCGCTGCGACCGATCCCTCGTGCCCGATGCGGCTTCCCGCCGGAGCGGACGCGGTGGCGTGGGCCAAGGCAGGATGAGCCTTCGCGGTATGGGGCGGGGAAGTCGCACGACGCACGGCCCGGCGAGTCCGCTATCCCATCGGCCTTCACCATGACCATCTGAGGGCGACCTCCCCACCATGGCTCTGGCTGGCGTCGCCGATCAGGCCCCGGTAGCCGGCGCTGAACATCAGGCGATCGCGCAGGGTCCACTCGGCGCCCAGGTTGAGGGTGAGGCTGTCACGGGACCAGGCGTCCATGGGCACCCGGTAGGTCGGGCTGGCGGCCCAGTCCGCGTACCGGACCCCCTGCTCGCCAAGACGCTCCAGTTCGCGCGACCATTCAATGCGGGCATAGGGCGACAGACCGCCGCGCTCGCCCATGTCGATCCGCCAGCTCCACGCGACGCCCAGGCTGGCGGAGAGGCTGTCCTGCTCCAGTGCGTCCCAGCTCAGGGAGGCCAGGCCCGCGCCGGTCTCGGTGAAGGCGTCCAGTTTGATGGTGCGGGCGTCAACGCGCAGGTAAAGGCTGCGGCGCAGGGTTCCCTCGCCCGCTATCCTGCCGATGGTTCCGGACACGAAGCGCACGGAGCCGTCCCGCTCGCCCAGGGCGAAGGCGTCGGGCTCGTCGCCCAGACCTTCGGCCCAGCGGCGGGAGTCGAACGCCAGTTCGCCGTGGCCGGCCACGCCGTCCAGGAACACCGCATCAGTGATCCGCCAGCTGCCATACACGGCGCCGGTCAGGCTGCGCGCCCGCGACAGGGTGCCGTTCTCCCCGATCTCCGAGCGGTCGCGGCCGTAGCCGACCCCGCCGCCGACGATCAACCGGTCCGTGAGGTGCGCATCCACGCCGATGGTCAGGCCCTGGGTCCGGAAGCGCTGGTCTCGCTGACCGTCCGCGTTCTGGCGGCCCCAGTCGATGGAGCCCGCCGTCCAGACGCCCACGGAGGGGCCGACCTCTTCCCCACCCGTGTTCGACTGGGCCTGCAGGCCCACGGGCGCCCCGTCCGGGGTATCACCGGCGGCGTCCCGGTTCGCGCCCTGACGGCCCGCCCACAGATCCTGGCCCATGAACTCGCGCTCGAGGTCGTGACCGGCGCCCGGGTCCAGCTCCGGAGCCCGCAACCGTCGCGCCAGTTCGACACGCGGGTCCTGCTCCGTCCCGTCCCGGCCGAAGCCGACGTTCAGGGTCAGGCCGTTTCCCGACGGATTGTCCCCGTGGCGCAGGGTCTCCAGCCGGCGCTGGAAGTTGCTGATCTGGGCGTCGGCGAAGCGGCGCGCCGTCGTGACCTGGCTGCCGGCCAGGCCCCGGACGTCCGGATCCAGGGACGGATCGGGACGAGGCTCGACCGTGACGGTCAGGGTGCTGGTGGCCGTCGAGTCGCCATTGCCCAGCGTATAGGTGACCACGGCCTCGCCGGAGAACGCGCCTCGGGGCGCGTAGGTCAGGTCATAAGCGCCGGACCCGGCGCTCCCGATCGTAGCCAGCCCCGCGTCAGCCGGGGCGACTGACACAACCGTCGCTTCGGTGAAGGGACCGCCGCGAACGTCATCGGTGATGCGGACGGTGACCGGGACCCCGGCCAGGGTCCGGGCGGTCAGGGCCTGGGTCTCCACCACGGCGAGCGCCACCAGATTGATGCGGCCGGGCGCGGAGTCGCCGAAGGGCAGTTCGACCACATACTCCAGGAAGGTCGCCCCGGCGTTCTCCTCGCCCGGGGTGAAGGTGAGGGTCAGGCCCTGGACCTGCACCTCGCCGAACGCCGGGGGCGTGACGATCCGCAAGCCCTGGAAGGGTCCGCCGACCAGGTCGGCGGTGGGCTCAAAGACCAGCGAGCCGTCGGCGAGGACTCCCGCCTGGAAGTCCGGCGCCCGGCCCGGGGCGTGGAAGGTGAACACAGCCGGCGAAGAGTCCCCGCCTGGGCCGAAGGCCACGACCGAGACTTCGTCCACGCCCATGAAGTCCGCGCGGGGCCGATAGACCAGGCTGTAGCGGACAGCGGACGAAGCGGCTCCCGACGAGACCCTCGCCGTCGATATCGATCCGCTCTCGATGCTGGCCTCGCCGTTGCGCGCCTGCTGGGTGATGCGGAAGCCGTCGACGACGCCTTGCACCTGTTCGCCCAGGTCCACCGAGGCAACGCCCCCCGAACCCGCCGTCACCGGCACATCCACAGGCTCGCCCGGCGACACTTCCGGCGCAGGCGGCGCCGCAACGGTGAGCACGACAGTGGCCGGGGCGGAGCTGCCTCCCGGGCCAACCGCGATCACCGTGAAGCTGTCCTGGCCGAAGAAGTCGGCCTCGGGCGTGTAGGTGGCGATGTCGCCGGCCAGGGAGACCGTGCCACGGCTCGGCTGGGTGACGATCTCGAAGCGTTCGTAGACACCTCCGGCCGTGAGGGTGATCTCCGTCCCTCTCGATCCATAGGGAACCGCGAGGCTGGCGTCCTGGACCGTCGGCGTGGCCGGGGCCTGCACCACCAGGGTAAAGCTGGCTGTGGCGTCATAGGGGCCTTCGCCGGTCGCCGAGTCCGTCACGGCCACCGTGAGGTCGAACTCACCGAAGGCCTGGGGCGTCCCGGAGATCACGCCGGAAGACGACAGGGTCAGTCCGTCCGGAAGCGCCCCGCCGGTGATCCGCCAGTCCGCATAGGGAGCCACCCCGCCCGAAGCGCTGAGCACCTGGGTGTAGGCGGTCTGGAACCGGGCTTGCGGCAGTGCGGAGGGCGCGATGACCAGGTCCGGCGCGGCGATGAGGAGGGTGAAGCCCGCGCTCGAGCCGGCGCCGCCCGATGCATCGGTCACACGAATGGACAGGTTGAACGATCCGCCTTCAGTGGGCACGCCCGCGATGACGCCGCCCGTGGTCAGCGACAGCCCCGCCGGCAGGTCGCCCGACGCCACTTCGAAGGTGAAGGGCGCCGAGCCCGCCTGCGGCGTGATCGTCGTCTCATAGGGGACCGCAACCTGCCCCGCGGGAAGCGCTCCGTCTTCGACCTCGAGCACCGAATAGGTGAAGACGGTGTCGGTCGGCGCGGAGGCGTTGCCCGCCGCGTCGCGCACCACGACCTGGAGGGTGTGGGCGCCCGGCGTCGGCGTCCCCACATCCAGACTCCAGCCGCCGGATCCGTCCGCCGTGACCGTGCCGACCGCCGTCCCGTCCAGGGACACGTCCACCTGGGCCCCGGCCTCGGCTGTTCCGCGAACCACCACTGTCGCCGCGCCGACCACGGCCCCGTCAGCCGGGGTGGTGATCACGGGCGCCGCTGGCGCCGTGGCGTCGACCATGAAACTGACCGTCGCCGAGGACGGAGAAGTGTTGCCAGCGGAGTCCGTCGCCGTGGCGCGCAGGGTGTGAGCCCCGTCGACCAGAGGCACGCTGACGGCGAATGTCCAGGCGCCCGCGCCGTCGGCTGTGGCCGTGCCGACCGTGTTCCCGTCAATGATCACGCTCACCAGGGCGCCGGGCTCAGCCGTACCGGTCACATCGGGGGTCGGGTCCGTGATTAATGAACCGTCCGCAGGCGACGTCAGGGTCGGCATGGCGGGAGGATCGGCATCAACGATCAGGGCGACAGCGGCCGAGGCTGGCGAGACGTTTCCGGCGGCGTCGGCGGCCATCGCTGTGACCGTATGCCCTCCCGCAACCAGTGGGGGTGTGATGAAAGCCCAGACGCCCGCTTCGTCCGCAGTCGTCACCCCCGCCGATGCGCCGTCGACGAGAACCGTCACCGTGGAGCCGGCTTCCGCGGTTCCCACAATCTCCGGGCGATCTGTGGCGAGAATGCTGCCGGCCGCAGGCGCACTGATCACCGGCTCCAGGGGCGCTACAGTGTCTATGGTGAGCGTGATTGGAATCCGGGGCGACGTGTTGGCGTCCTGGTCCAGCTGGTAGACCTCAAAGTCGTGGACGCCGTCCGGGAAGGCGCCGAGGGCAAAAGAAATCATAAACGCCCCGGTTCCATCGCCGACGTCCTCAACGGCCCCTGAGCCCCACGACACAACCACCCGCGCCGACGGCGCCGCGTCGCCCCTGAATACCGGGAACTGCACGACTGCCCCGTCCGCCGGGGCATCCACCACCGGGCCGGCGAGAGTTCGCAGCACGGTGAAATTATCGGCCGCACCCGCCGTGTTGCTGTCGCCGGCGGCCGTACTCACCTGAATGTCTATGACGCCCGGCGTCAGCGACGGAACAGTGGCGGTGATCCTGCTGTCGTCTTCGATGGTGAAGGCCGCCGCAACCCCTCCGAAGGTCACGGAGTCCGCGCCGCTGAACCCGGTGCCGTTCACTCTCACGACGCTTCCAACGATCCCCGCGAGCGGCGCAACGGATGTGACGGTCGGAACCACGACCGTATCGCCGGACAGTCTGAAATTATCCATCTGGAAGGTGAAGCCATTGCCGGAGTTCGATCCTTCGAGCCCTATGGTCATCAGGCCCCCGCCCGACGCGCTGAGAGCGTTAAGCTCAGTCACGAAGACGGCGGGCAGCACCAGTTCCTTCGCCCCCTCCGTCGGAGTCACGCCCGCCATTGATGGCGAGAGTCTCAGTGCGTCCCAGGACGGCTGGTCGGCGGCGACCGATCCCGCGAAGCGGCGTACACTGATGCCGCCAGATCCGGTCGAACTGACCATGTCGAAGGACAGGACGGCGTCGGTGTAGGTCACGCCGGCCGGCACCGAGAACGTGGCGAAGGCGATCCCTCGATTGGTCAGCGAGGCGCTGGATCCTCTTCTTGTGGTGTAAGTCGGGGAAAGCACGAACTCGAAGCTCGTCGACACGAGGCAGAGACACAGGGAGCCTCCGTCAGTCGGCGCATAATCGTAGGTTTCCGCACGCGCCGGCGACGTCAGCAGCACAGTGGCTGCGAACGTCGCCAGGATCACGAGCCCGCACTGGAGCAATCGAGCGATCCTGGCAGCCACGCGTCCGGCGGGATGTGACCCGGAAGCCGCGCCGAAAGATTCTCCGGAAGGCTGATTGAACGATGAATGGCCCAAGGATTCCCCCACCAGTACGCATGCGGGCGCAAAGGTGGCGCGCTTGAGAATTCGACGCATCTCCAATTGTGTAGACATGCCGGGACACGGCGTCTGACGCCGGACGCGGGCATAGGGAGCAAGTCCCCGGCGCGGAAGACGGTCTCAGGAAACTGAGCGTCCGCCACCGAGCCGCCGGGCGCCCGGGGAAGAACCCTGTACAATATTGGATACGTCGGACGTTGCGGGATGACGTAGTCTTGGGAGTCAGTCATCAAGAACGGAGTCCCCATGCGACGCCTTGTCCTTGCGTCTTCACTGCTGCTCGCGGTCAGCGCCTGCGCCACCGTTGACAGCACCGATCCCCGAACCTGCCATCAGCTAGAAGGGGAGATGTCGGGGCTCCTGTTTGACTTCGAGGGCGCTCAGCTGCGCGCGGCCCATGATCAGCTCATGTCTGTGGCACGGGCCAAGCGCTGTGCCTGGGCGGATACCTAGAGATGCCGTCCGGCCGAGGGCGGCTCCTGCCTCCGAAAGGCCCTCAGAGCTTTGGCATCCGCGCCGCCAGCTCCAGTTGGCTGGCGACGCCGACCTTCTCGTATATCCGTCGCACTTGCGTCCTGACCGTCCCCAGAGACACGCGCCGCTCGTGGGCGATGGCGGCGGGGGAGCGGCCCGCCGCGAGTTGGGCGGCGATGGCCGCCTCACTTGCGCTGAGCCCATACAGAGAGCCGGCCGCCACGGCCACGCGCGTTTCATCCACGCCCGGTCCGTGGACGATGATCAGGGCCCGAGGACCAAACCCCGGCGCACTGGATGAGGGGAGCGGTGCGGCCTCGATGAACAGACGCTCGTCGCTGTGCAGGCGCCGGGCGGCGACGGCATAGGCCGGCGGCCCGCCTTCAAGGGCCGCCCTCAGGGCGGTCTCCAGCCCGTGGCGGTCGGCTTCGCAGGCCGTGGTCAGCCTCCCCTTCCTCAGCCGCAGGACATCGCCGTCCGAGAGGAGAGCCTCCGCCGAAGCGGTCATGCCCCGCACCCGCCCGTCCACGTCGCAGAAATATGCCGTCGCTCGCACAGCCTCCAGGGCGCCGGCCAGCAGCTGGGAACCCTGAGCCTCCAGCGCCATCTGTGTGCGCACTGCGCCGCGAGCATGGGCGGCCAGAACGGCGAAGGCGCGCTTCTGCTCCTGGCTGACGTTGCCCTGTCGCCGGCTGCGAAGGAGGGCGAGACCGGCGTTCCGTTCAGGCTCCTTGACCAGATTGGTCAGGCAGGTGTGGTGCATGTCATAGGTGCGGATCCAGTCGGCATATTCAGGACTGAGCCGCATGTCCGTCGCTGTAGTGAAAGCCGACTCGTCCAGCACCTCCAGCTCGGCGGCGCGCATGCCGATCCGGACGCGGGAGTTGATGGCCGGGTCGCCGCCGCCCGCCGCCAGGAAATCACGCCCGGTCGCCGGGGGGACGCCGGTCATGACATTGAAAGGGACGGTGGCTTCGCAGCCCAGGCCGATCAGCTGGGCTCCGGTTGAACCGGTGACCACGGCAAGACCATCCAGCGCCTCCTCCCAGGTCGCGTGCCCGAGGCCGGCGGCCTGAAAGCGTTCGGCCGCCGCTTCGACGGTTTTCTGCGTCACGCCACTCATGTACCCAGCAAGACCCCCGTCTCTTCGGGCAGATAACTGGAGAAGCGGCCCATAATCAATGGGAAGGGGGCTGACGTGACGTGACGTCTGTCGAGGCGACCAAGCCTCTCAGCAAGTGGGCGTCGCAGCACAGCTGCGCCGGGAAGACGCCCGGCTTTCGGTACCCCCGGTCCAAAGCCAGGACGAAATAAGCATCATCGTGCGGGTGGTGACTTCGTCCGGGGGCAGGGTCGCAACCCGCAGGTCCACCTGAAACCCCGGGGCGGAGACGCTCCGGGAGCGCTCGCCCAGAAACTCGCCGGACGGAAGTGCAGGGCTTGCCATAGTTCTGGATACGCCAAGCGACGGCGCGTTGGCACCCTTCGCGTTCAGATTGCGGTTGTCCCGCATCTCGTCGAGCGTGACGTGGGTCAGGATTCATCGAGTACAACGCCGCTGCGTACGTCGGAGATCTTCATCGGTCCCGACCTGAAGGGTCTCGCTCGCGACCGGACAGCCTGGACAATTGCGCCTCCCGCATCTCCACCTTCGGCAGGCGCCGCAGATGATCCATCAGGGCCGCGGCCAGCGCCCGATCCTCGGGGCGGTCCGAACGCGACAGGGCGACGGCCTCAGCCGCAAGAGCCCGGCGAATCCGGGTCTGTCGCTCAGGGATCGCCGCCTCCCAGGGCGCAGGCCGTCCCGGTGTGGTGGACGCCTGCCGCCAGGCGCTCACCATGACCCGGGGCGCAGCCCCCTTCCCTGCCGCGAAGCGCTCCCGCATCTTGCGCACCGGGGTCTGCTCGGCCTTGCGCACCATCCCGCGCGCCCGGCGCGGACTGGCCTCGGCCTCCACGCCACGATCCCGCAGGGCCTGGGCGAACCGCCGACGCCAGACCTCCAGGTCCGCCTTGCGCGGATTGAGACGGCTGCCGTCCCACCCCAGGGCCCGCACGGTGAGATGGACGTGGGGATGGCCCCCTTCGTCGTGCAGCGCGAACACATAGGGGAAGCGCTCGCCGAAGGCCTCGGCCGCGAAGGCGCGCGCGGCGTCGTGCAGCCGCATGGGATCGGTGCCCCTGGGCATGCTCAGGACGATGGACCGGGACAGCGGGCTGTCGCCCCGCCGGCCAGGCGCCATGGCCGCCTCCGCCGCCCAGTCCGCCGCCAGCGCCTTCACCGCCGACCGCCCCTCGAGCCGCTCCCCGTCCGGGCCCTCCAGGGTGAGCGTGCCGTTGCGGCTGATGTACTCCAGATGCCGATTGAGGTGTCCTGCGTCCCGCGTCTTGCCCGTGACCTTGACCATCACCTCCGGAGCCCGCCGGATGATCCGCGCCAGCTGTCCGTAGGCGGCGGCGTCCCCGGCCCTGCCCGGCGGCCGCAGCACCGGCCGCGTGATACGCGCGCGGCGCACATCCACCGGCGGCCGCAGGGCGTCCTCGAACCCCAGCGGTCTGCGGAAGTCGCTCACGGGTCCCCAGACCAGTAGGCCAGATTGCCCGCAAAGGCCGCGTCCAGTGCGCGCACATGGGCCCGGATCTCGGCGGCGAAGGCGGCCAGCTGCGCCGTCTCCAGCTCCAGCACCGCGCCCTCCAGCACCGCCGTGTTCAGGGCCCGGGCGATCTGGTTGATGTTGACGCCGATGCGGTTGAGTTCGCGGCGGACCCCGATCAGGGCGATGGCTTCCGGCGGCGTCAGCTGCAGGCCGCCGTGCAGGCGCCCGCGGATCAGGGCCGCAGCCCACTGGGTGCGCAAAAGCCCGGCGCGCGCCGCCTCGGCTTCCAGGGCTGTCATGTCCGGCTCCGGAAGCCGCAGGGTCAGCTTGGCGGACCTGGCGCCCGATGGTCCCGGCTCCGGCGCAGGCAGGGCGCTTTGCACGGCGGCCTCCATGAGGCTGCGCAGATACCGGGACCGGCCGCCGCGCGGGGCCGCCGCCGCGTCGAAGCGGCGGGCCAGGTCGGACGGCAGGCGAAGGGTGAAGCGGTCCATGGGGAAGCGGGTGTGTCAGACATTGCCGGCGCAAAGCCTATCCTGCCCTTGACCGCGACCCCCTTCGCCCCGCAGGCCTACGGGGCTCTCCCCCCTCCCCTCGGCGACCGTGTCCGGCCGCTCGCCCGCCGCCCTGAAGGGCGCCCCATCCGGGGGCGGCTGTCCGTTCCACAGCAAAGTCGGCGGCGCACATTCGTGCGCCGCCTCCACATCAAATGGCGATCTGGTCACGCTTCGACGAAGCGCCGCACAGGCGCCGTTGTCGTCCCTTTATCCTGCGGCCGCACGTGCGGAGCGGGACGGGCCGGCGCCGGACGCCAGCCCGTCGGCCGTCAGGCCTGCCGGTCGTGCAGCCAGGCCACGGCGCCCTGGGCGTGGGCCGCCGCCGAAACCAGGAAGCGCTTGTCGGCCTTCAGCACTTCGAGCCAGTGCCCCAGATAAGCGGCATGGTCCTCGCGCGGCTCCAGCTCAAGACCGAGATCGGCGCACAGGAAGGCGGCGCCCAGCTCCGCCACCAGCTCTTCGCGAGCGCAGGCCCGCGTGGCGCGGCTGAAGTCCCGGGCCAGGCGCGAGGGGTGTCCGGTCCAGTGGACGCATTCGTGACCGAGGGTGGCGTAGTAGGCGCCTGCGTCCCGGAAGGTCTCGAACGGCGGCACCTGCACATGGTCTGACGCCGGAACGTAGAAGGCGGCCGAACCGCCGTGACGGATGTCCGCGCCCAGGCCGGCGAAGAAGCGCTCCGCTTCGGCCTGCCGCGCGTCCGGATTGACCGGCTCGGGCGGCGCGGCGCGAAAGCGGGCCGGCAGGCCCTCGATCTGCTCCACATTGAAGACCGTATAGGCCTTCAGGAAGGGGATGCGCCGCTCGGTGTCCTCGCCGTCCTCGTCAGCTTCGGTGCGAACGATCTGATTGGCGTAGACCACCGTCGCGCCGGTCTCGCCCCGGCGCACATGGGCGCCCAGGGACAGGGCCTGACGGAAGGTCATCCAGGTGGGCGAGCCATAGCCGCGGCTCAGGGCCTGGGACCACAGCAGCAGGATGTTGACGCCGCTGTAGGGGGTTCCGTCATGGCGCAGCGGACGGGTGACGGGCTTGCCGCCGGTCCAGGGCTGGGTCCAGGGCCGGACGCCGGCCTCCAGCTGGGCGATGATGGTTTCGGTGATCCGGGAATGGACGTCCGGACGTGGATGTTCGGCGGGGCGCGTCATGGCGGCCTCCTCGATCTGGGATTGTCAGGAAAAGGGGCGGCGGCGCACCGGGCGCGCCGCCGCCGGCTCGGTCAGCGGGACCAGATCAGGCTGTGCCCGCCGTCCATCTCGACCAGGGTGGCGTAGATCGGAGCCGGGAAGCTGGGGTCGTCCAGCTTGACCGAGAGGTAGTCCCGGTTCTGCTGGCTCGTGCGCTTCCAGGCGGCGCCGAACTCGGTCTGGCCTGCGAAGATGCGGTAGTCCGGGCCCTTGTCGTCGGCCTTGTCATTGGGCCGGAGGGTCGCGCTCCTGACGTTGAGGGTCAGGGTCTTGATGGACCCGGTGTAGCCGTCGCCCTGGGCGGTGAAGGTTCCGATAGCGGCCATTGTCGTCTCTCCTTTGCTGTCGGGCCGCGCCGATCGCGGCCTCGATGGCGATCGACGGACCGGGAGACGGACGGCGCGCAGGGCGAGCACAGGGAGCCCCCGCAGCGCAGCGGAGGACCGGGACGCGCGGGTTTCTTGTTTCGCGAGGAAGGCCGTCAGGCCGGGGACGAAACCCGCGCGCCCGGTTGCGCCAGCCGACCGGCTTCCGGTCAGATCCGTCCATCGGGGGGCCGCGCCGGCCGGCCCGCGCCGGGAGACGAACCGGGGGTTGTCTCGACCTTGTCCCGCTGCAGGGCGCCGCACTCACCCGCCCGGACCCGAATCCTGGCTGCGGTCAGGCGAGCGGGCGCCGGCCCTGGACCCGGCCGGGTCCAGGGCCGGCAGGCGGCTGCGCACGACGTCAGGACCGTGCGGCGTTCGCCATCATGGTGTAAGCCGGTTGCGCCGCACCACGGCGTATGCCCCGGACACTTGGACAGATCCCATGACGCTATCCGCTCCCGAGCCCCGGCTCATCTCCAGCATCGCCAGAACCGGCTGGCGCCAGGGTGATCGTCTGGTGCAGCTGGTCGCGGACGGCGCGCGTCTGGGCCTTCGCTTCACGCCCAAGCTGGCCCTGGATCTCGCCTTGCGGCTGCTGCAGCCGGAGGCGAAAGCCGCCAGCCATGCCCCCGTCGGCATCAAGGCCCGGGCCGTGGCCACGGCGCGGACGGACCAGGGCCATGCGGTTCTGTCCTTCGCCCTGCCCGGCGAGGCCCGTCTGTCCGTCGTTCTGCCCCCTGAGGTGGAGCGACAGCTGGTTCAGGGCCTGAGCCGGCCGGCCGCCGATCCCCACCGTCGCCTGATGCACTGAATTTGATTGGGCCGTGTGACGGCGGCCCGGAGGCGTCCATGCCCATGGCGACAGGCGTCAGCAGTCAGGCGCCGGACGCGTCGGCGCCCCCTGGTCTCGAGCCCGTGGCGGCGGTGAGCGCGGCATGCGTTCAAACGGAACGCCCCTGCGAACCGCAAACCCTGTTCGCTGGGCCTTGATTGGGGGCTGTCTGCCGCGTGACCGGGGCGGTAATGGCGCGAAACTCTCGCGCTCTAGGCGTCCGGGGCCGCCGGTCGGACGATGCGGCCGAGGAACAGGATCGCCCCCGTTTGCCTGTCGCGGATCAGGAACAGGAAGGCATGGTCGGCCCGGAAGGTGGGCGGCGGGGCGGCCGGGGCGCTGGTCACGCTGATGGCGACGCCCGTTGCGGCCGCCGCTTCGGTTCCCTTCTCGTCGATGCGCAGGAAAGTCTTGTGCACCACCTGGCCGATGGCCAGCGGGGCGTCGGCGATGCCCCGGAAGTCGGCGCCGCCGGTGAAGGCGGTTCCCATGCCCAGGACGGTCAGTTGCGGGACCAGGTTGTAGCTGAGCGCAGCCTCGGTTCTGGGCAGATACAGCCGGACCCGCCGGGGCTGTTCGGCGTCCAGCCTGGCCAGCCACGCCCACAGGTCCGTGTCCAGGCCGGCCTCCAGCGCCGGCAGGCCGCCGCGCTCACGGGGCAGGAGCACGGTCATGGACAGGCGCTCGCCTTCATAGGGCAGGTCGATGGCCTGGAGCTGGTCGGTCTCCAGAAGGCGGAACGAGCCGCGCTGGGACATCAGCGGAATCGGCGTGGTGGAGCCATCCGCCAGGTGGAAGGGCTCCTCGGTGGTGCTGGACGCGTTGAAGGGCTGGAGCCAGTCGCCCAGAAAATAGACAGCGTTGGTGACGATCAGGCGCGTGGCGTCGGTGATGCTGGAGGCGCTGATCAGTTCGGGGATGCGGGTGCGGGTCTCCTCAGACACCCAGGCGTTGATCCGGTCCGCCGCCTGGCGGGGCGCGCCCTGGAAATCCACTGCCTGGGCCTGGGCGCCGTACTCGCGCTCGGCGGTCTGGACGAAGGCGGGGTTGAGGGTGAACCCCTGCTGCACCCAGACGGCGTTGGCGACCCTGAGGGTCGCGGGGCCGTCCTCGACCTCCAGTGAACGCAACAGGGCGCCCAGGTCCGAATGCAGCGTCTCCCCTTGGGGCAGACCCAGGCTGCTCAGAATGGCCGCCCGCGTCTCGCCTCGCGCGCCGGCCGACACCACCCCGAAGGCGCCCATCAGGCTGACGGGCGAAATGACCACATTGTCGTCGGCCGGGCGGAGCTGCTCATAGAGCCGCACCCCCAGGGCGCGGCCGGTCAGGTCGGTGGCCATGGCGGCGGCTTCTCCGGGAGGCGATGTGACCGCTGAAGACGGCAGAGGCGCCGGCGTCGTGGCGCAGGCGGTCAGAACCAGGGCGGCGAGTGACGGGGCGACGAAGGCGGGGCTCAGCTTCATGCCGCCACAGTACACCAGCAAGGCAGTTCGCGCGCGGGTGCGATCTGCACCGTCGCCGGGCCTCGCGGGGCCGCGCCGCCAAAAGCGGGACAGCCGCCCTGCCCCGGCCGTCCCCTGACGGCCGCTGCTTGCGATCAGGGCGCGGTGAGCCATCCGATGACCCAGGCGAAGACCAGCACCGCCAGACCGCCCAGGCGCCAGCGAAGGAGCGCGCGCTCCAACAGGACTGTTGCCGCGCGCCCTCCTAGCACCGGCGATATTCTTTACTGCGGGGCCGGCGTTTGGTTGCAGGATCGGGCGACGGCCCTCCTTCAGCCGGGAGAGACCGGTCTTGTGGCCCATGGGCGGCCCCGCCTCTTCACGGCCGGTCCGAGGCGGCCCGCAGCACCCGGATCGTGCGGCTCTCCCTGAACGGCGCGCATGGCGTTCCAGCGCATTTGGGAAGGCGCCGCCAAGGCTGCGGTCCAGGCGGTGGCCCCTGCCCGCCCCACATCGCCCTGGGGCTCACCTGGAAGAGCGCGCCTGAGGTCTGAGCACGTGTGTATTGCAGCCTCCAGCGCCGGAAGTCGGAGGCCCGCAAGGCCGGGAACGTCGGGAGGGGCAGGCGGCAGCATACGTTGTCTGCCCATGACTGCCGCCGCAGTCTCATCGTCCGCATTTTTTCGTTGCAAAGCCTCCGGGGCAGTGCCATTTGTATGAGTAAATAGCGCCACCACCGGGTCTTCAACCGGGCGCATTTCATATGGGGACAGACGTTTGGCGGGCGTGGAATTGCTGAACCTGACGAAGCGGTTCGGTCAGACAACGGTTATCGACGATCTCTCCCTCAGCATTGGCGAAGGCGAGTTCGTGGCCTTTCTCGGACCTTCGGGCTGCGGCAAGTCCACCCTGCTGCGCATGGTCGCGGGACTGGAGACGGCGGATGCGGGCGAGATCCGCATCGGAGACCGACGCGTGGATGTGCTTCCTCCCGGCGACCGGGGTGTGGCCATGGTGTTCCAGCACTACGCCCTGTATCCGCACATGACGGTGCGCGAGAACATGGCCTTTGGGCTGAGGAACGCGCGCACGCCCGCCGACGAGATCGCCCGCCGCATCGACGAGGCGGCGGAGATGCTGGAGATCGCACCGCTGCTGGATCGCAAGCCCGGCATGCTGTCCGGGGGGGAACGCCAGCGCACCGCCATCGGGCGAGCCATCGTCAAGAAGCCGGACCTGTTTCTGTTCGACGAGCCCATGTCCAATCTGGACGCCGCCCTGCGCCTGCGCACCCGGCTGGAGCTGGCCCAATTGCGGCGACGGGTGGAGGCGGCGATGATCTTTGTCACCCATGACCAGGTGGAGGCCATGACCCTGGCCGACCGCATCGTCGTCATGAGCAAGAACGGCATCGAGCAGGTGGCCACGCCGGTGGAGATCTATGCGCGTCCCGCCACCGCCTTTGTCGCCGGCTTCGTCGGCTCACCCCGGATCAACTTCCTGCCGGTGACCGTGACGTCCGGTGTCGACGGTTTCGCCCACGCCCGGCTTGAGGACGGGCTCATGATCGCCACCCGCGTCCCGAGCGAGGGCCTGACTGGGGGCGAGGGCTGGCGGCTGGCCTTGCGCCCCCATGCTGTGACCATCACCGCGCCGGGCGCCGGCGATCTGGACGCGGCCGTGGATGTGGTGGAACGCCTGGGCGACCGGGATCATGTGTACGCCACAACGGATCAGGGCAGGCGTCTCGTGGCGGAGAATCCGGGTCAGACGCCGCTGAAGATCGGCGACCGCATCGGCCTCAAGCTGAACGGTGTCGCGGCGCACCTGTTCGACGCCAACGACCGCGGCTGGCATGCGGCGGACTGATTGATGAGCACCCAGGCCCCTGCCGTCGCCGCCCGGCCGCCCGGCCGCCGCACACGGGACTGGAGCGGTCTGCCCTTCGTGACCCCGTACCTGTTCGTGTTCGTCACCTTTCTGATCGGGCCCATGATCGCGGGGGTGATCCTCAGCCTCTACAAGGCCGACCTCTTCGGCGGCGCGACCTTCGTCGGGGTGGAGAACTATGTCCGGCTGATGCGGGACCAGGTGTTTGTTCAGGCGGTGGGGAACAGCTTCTACTTCGTCGTTCTGACCGTGCCGTCGCTGGCCCTGCTGGGACTGTTGCTGGCCCTGGCCCTCAACAGCCAGACCCGCACGGCCGCGATCCTGCGGGGCGTCTTCTTTGCATCGTCGGTGTTGTCGGTCACGGTCGTCACCCTGATCTGGCGCATGGTGCTGATCTCGGACGGCGGACTGATCGCCAACGGCCTGGAGGCGTCGGGACAATCCCCGATACCGTTCCTGGACGATCCGGGCCTGGTCATGCCGGCCATCGCCCTGACCACTGTGTGGTGGTGCCTGGGTCTGCCCATGATGATCTTCCTGGCGGCTCTCCAGCAGGTTCCGAAAGAGCTTTACGAAGCCGCCGCCCTGGACCGGGCCGGCCCCCTCATCCGCCTGTGGCGCATCACCCTGCCATCCATACGGCGCGCGGTGGCCCTGGTGGTGGTGATCCAGATCGTGCTGCAGTTCCAGCTGTTCGGCCAGGCCCAGCTGATGACCCAGGGCGGGCCGAACGGCGCCTCGCGACCCATTGTGCTGTTCATCTATGAGGTGGGCTTCCGGCGCTGGGACATTGGCTATGCGGCGGCGGCGTCCCAGATCCTGTTCGCCATCATCCTCATGGCGGCCATGGTGCAGTTCCTGATCGCCCGCACGCGGGAGGAGCAGTCATGATCCCCGCCCACGGCGCCGTGGACCGGACGGGCCGCTGGCTGGCCCTCGGCGGACTGGTCCTGGCCGCGCTCATCATGATGGCGCCCATGCTGTGGATGCTGGGCCTGTCGCTCAAACCCAATGTCGAGCTTCTGCGCGACACCAACTCGGTCTTTCGGGCGCCATGGACGCTTCAGAACTACGCCGACATCCTGGGCGGCTCGGGCGTGTTCCGCTGGCTGATCAACAGCGCCATCGTGGCGCTGGCTACGACCCTTGGCGTGCTGATCCTGTCGTCGCTTGCGGGCTACGGCTTCGCGCGACTGAAATTCCCCGGCCGCAACATCATCTTCATTCTGGTCCTCTTCGGCCTCGCAATTCCGGAGCAGTCGGTGATCATCACCAGGCACCAGATGCTGAGCTGGCTGGATCTGCACAACAGCTACCCGGCCCTCATCCTGCCGGGACTGGCCGCTCCGTTCGGCGTGTTCCTGATGACCCAGTATTTCCGGGCCATCCCCAAAGAACTGGACGAAGCCGCCATGCTGGACGGGGCGTCGCGGTTCCGCGTCTTCTGGAAGGTGCTGCTGCCGCTGACGCTGCCGGCCCAGGCGACCCTGGGCATCTTCACCTTTCTGGCGGCGTGGAACGATTACTGGTGGCCGCTCATCTCGGCCACGGACAGCCGCATGTTCACCCTGACGGTGGGCATCGCCGCCACCCAGCAGAACTTCGCCCAGACCAACGGCCTGGGGTTCCTGATGGCCCAGGCGGTGTTCGCCTCCATCCCCATCCTGATCGTCTACGTCATCTTCCAGAAGCACATCGTGCGCGCGGCGGCGGGAGCGGCGGTGCGATGAGGATGCGGGCCGTGATCTCCATAGCGGCGGCGGTCGCCCTGACCGCGTGCGGGCCGCGAGAGGACGTGACCGAAATCCAGGTCCAGCGCGTCTTCGGCGAATGCGGCGCCGAGATCGGGGACCGGACCGACGCCGAAAATCTGGACAGTGAATGCGGCGTCATGACCGCCCTGATCAACGCCTTCGAGGCGCAGAACCCGGACGTGCGGGTGCGGGTGAACATCGCGCCCTGGCCGGGCTACGACCAGCTGTCCGCGCGGCTGGCGTCGGGGGATCCGCCGGACTTGGTGACCATGCATGTATCGTCCATTCCGGACTATCAGTCCCGCGGCCTGCTGGCCCCCCTGGCGGACGGGCTGGCCCAGGCCGGCGTGGACCGGATGACGCTCACCCCCACCGCCCTGGGCGGCGTCAGCCGGGACGGCGAGCTTTATGGCCTGCCCATCGATATCTGGGCGCCGCTCTGGCACATCAACATGAACCTGTTCCGCCAGGCGGGCCTGGTGCGCGCGGACGGATCGCCCGTCCTGCCGACCAGCGCCGACGAGTTGCTGGATCAGGCGCGCCGCTTCACCGAGGCGACGGGAAAGCCCTATCTGGTCCAGTCCATGGCCAATGAGCGGGCCGCCTATACGCGCAATCTCTACACCTTGCTGATGCAGCAGAACGCGGATTTCTTCGCCGACCGCCGACGCATCGACCTGACCACGCCCGAGGCCCGGCGCGCGGTTCAGTTGTTCAAGGACATCTACGACCGGAACCTGACCACGAGGAACCAGGACTATTCCGCGGCCACCGCCGGTTTCATCAACGGTGGCGGCGGCGTCTATCTGGTGGGCACATGGATGATCGGCGACTTCGAGCGTGAAGCCAACCGCCCGGGGGCCCCGCTTGAAGGCGGCTATGCCGTCGTTCCCTATCCCCAGCTGTATCCGGGTCGTCCCGCCAGTTTCATCGACGGCCATGCCTGGGTCATGCCGGTGCGCGACCGCACGTCCCGGGAGCGCGAGGCCGTGTTCCGCCTGCTGCGGTTCTTCGCCGAACATCACCTGGACTGGTCTCGCACGGGGCACCTGCCGACCAGCCAGGCGGTGATCGAGAGTCCCGAGTATCTGGCGCTGCCGCACCGCGCGTCCATCGCGTCGCTGGCGGAAATCGGCGAGCCGTTGCCCAGCGACGTGGAGCGACAGTTCGCCATCCAGGACATCATCGGCGACGAGATGGCCTCGGCCATCACGGGCCGGAAATCCATCGACCGGGCGCTGGCGGACGCCGAGCACCGGGTCAACGACCTTCTCTTCCACATCCCCGAGACCTCGAACTCAAGACCGTGAGCCCAAAACTGTGAGCAAAGCCATGCTGTCGTCCAAAATCGTCGCTGACCGCGACTTCGTCATCTCAGCGCTGGACCGGCGGGTGTTCGGCACCTTCGTCGAGCACATGGGGCGCTGTGTCTATGGCGGCATCTACGAGCCGGGCCACGAGACCGCTGACGCGGACGGCTTCCGCGGCGATGTGCTGGAGCTGACGCGCGAACTTGGCCCCACCATCGTCCGGTATCCGGGCGGAAATTTCCTGTCGGGCTATGACTGGCAGGACGGCGTCGGGCCCAAGGATCAGCGGCCGGTGAAGCTGGACCTGGCCTGGGGGTCGACCGAGACCAATCAGTTCGGGACCAACGAGTTCATCACCTGGTGCCGCCGGGCGGACATCGAGCCCATGTTCGCGGTCAATCTGGGCACCCGCGGCCCGGACGAGGCGCGCCACTTTCTGGAGTACTGCAACCACCCCGGCGGCACCCTCTATTCGGACCTGCGCAAGGCCCACGGCTTCGAGGAGCCGCACAACATCCGGTTCTGGTGCCTGGGCAACGAGATGGACGGCCCCTGGCAGATCTGCGCCAGGACGGCCCGGGAATACGGCCGCATCGCTCAGGAGACCGCCAAGGTCATGCGCTGGGTCGATCCCGACCTGGAGCTGGCGGCCTGCGGCTCGTCCGCCCGGACCATGGATACCTACGCCGCCTGGGAATACGAAGTGCTGGACCAGTGCTTCGACCAGGTCGACTACATCTCGCTGCACCAGTATTTCCGCAACGACGAGAACGACATCGCCCGCTACTTCACGGTGATCGAGGACCTGAACGCCTTCATCACCGAGGTGACGGCGATCGCCGACGCCGTGGCGGCCAGGCGCCGCTCCTCCAAGCGGATCATGCTGTCGCTGGACGAATGGAACGTCTGGTACAAGGCCCACGGCGGCGAACACCTGCGCAAGCCGGGCTGGCCCGAGGCCCCCCCCCTGCTGGAAGAGATATACAATTTCGAAGACGCCCTGATCGTGGGCGGCGTGCTCATCACCATGATGAACAACGCCGACCGGGTGAAGTCCGCGTGCCTGGCCCAGCTGGTCAACGTCATCGGCCCGATCATGACCGAAACTGGCGGCCCGGCGTGGCGCCAGACCATCTTCCACCCCTTCGCCCAGGCGTCACGGCACGCCCATGGCGAGGTTCTGCGCCTGAAGGTCGACAGTGAAACCTTCAGCGGCGGTGACCATGAAGCGGTCCCGTATCTCCTGGCCACAGTGGTGCGGAACCGCGACACCGGCGCCTGCTCGGTGTTCGCCCTGAACCGGAGCACCGACCAGGACATGGCCCTGGACGTCGAACTGCGCGGCTGCGGCGTCACCGCGCTGACAGGGGCCGAGCAATTGCACCACGCAGATCTGAAGGCGATCAACACCCGGGACGACGAGGCCGTTTCCCCTTCGGACAACGGCACAGCGGTGCTTAACGGCGAGAGGCTGACAGCGACATTGAAGGCCCAGTCGTGGAACGTCTTCACCCTGGCGTGAACCCTTCGGGACGGCCGGCCTTGTCCGGCGGCCCGGCGTGTTCTCTAAGGAGGCGACAGGAATCGAAACACCCATGACCACGCCTGCGTCGCCTCGCGACAAGAAAACCGGCCTGCGCCTGCACAGCTCGATCGCCCGTGATCTTGGTCTGGCGATCGTCGCCGGCCATTACAAGCCTGGAGATATCCTGGGCGGGGAAATAGAAGCCAGCGCCTTGCTGCAGGTGTCACGAACCCCTTACCGCGAGGCGGTTCGCATTCTGGCGGCCAAGGGTCTGGTGGAAAGTCGACCCAAGGTGGGCACACGGGTCAGTGCGCAAGACCAGTGGCATCTGCTCGACCCCGACGTGCTGGCGTGGATTTTCTCCGGCGATCCCGCCCCCACGGTGCTGCAGAGCCTGTTTGAGCTTCGTTCGGTGGTGGAGCCGGCGGCAGCTGAAATGGCGGCGAAACGCCGCTCGGACCGCCACCTCAGGGACATGCGCGAGGCCCTGGATGGCATGGTCGCACACACCCTCAACACCGAGGCGGGGCGTAAGGCCGACGGCGCCTTTCACGGGGCCTTGCTGGCGGCCAGCGGCAATCCCTTCATGATCTCCCTGACAAACAGCGTCACCGCCGCCGTCAGCGCCCTGACCGAGTTCAAGCAACGCGCCACGCCGTTGTTGCGCGACCCTGTGCCGGACCATGAACTGGTCTATGAGGCGGTGGCCGCCGGCAATCCGAAGCAGGCGCATAAGGCCATGGCCGAGCTCATTCGTCTGGCCATCATGGACACCCCCATTCAGATGACCGAGCGAGCCCGCCGCGGGCGCGCCACTTCCCAAACCAGCTGATCGCTGACCAGTCCCCAACCATTGATCTGGTCCGAGCTCGCGCCTGGAGAGGACTTGGGGGCGGCGGAAGTTGAGAAAGCCAACAACGCGACCTTGTTTATTTGTATGAGTTATGCTTAGCACGAGGCGCCCTTTCCTCACCTTGCAAGGCGGTGCGACTGCATGACACTGACAGGCGACTTCTTCATCGGCTCACGACGGATCGCACGTCCCGCCGGATTCAGGGCGTTCAATCCCGCCGCGGACACGCTGCTGGAGCCTGAATTCTCCGCGGCGGGGCCGGATGATGTGGACGCCGCCTGCGCTCTGGCGATGGAGGCCTTCCTGGTCTATCGGGAAACCAGTCCCGACCAACGCGCACGGTTTCTTGAGACCATCGCCGACAACATCGAGGCTCTCGGCGACGCCCTGATCGAGCGCACGAGCCTGGAGACTGGCCTTCCCGCCGCCCGCCTACAGGGCGAGCGGGGCCGCACATGCGGCCAGCTGCGGCTGTTCGCCCAGGTGATCCGGGCGGGCGACTGGACCGGCGCCCGCCTGGACACGGCCCTGCCCGAGCGGCAGCCCCTGCCCCGTCCCGATTTGCGCCAGCGCAAGATCGCCCTGGGGCCCGTCGCCGTCTTCGGGGCCAGCAACTTCCCCCTGGCCTTTTCGGTGGCTGGCGGAGACACCGCCTCGGCGCTGGCCGCCGGCTGCCCCGTCGTGGTCAAGGCCCATCCGGCCCACCCGGGCGCTTCCGAAATGGCGGCCTCCGCCATCGCCGACGCGGTCAGGACGTGCGGCCTCCCGGACGGGGTGTTCTCCCTGCTCGCCGGCGACTCCCATGAGCTGGGCGGCGCCCTGGTGGCCGATCCCCGCATCAAGGCGGTCGGCTTCACCGGATCACGTGCGGGCGGCATGGCCCTGATGCACATCGCAGCCCAGCGGCCAGAACCGATCCCGGTTTTCGCCGAAATGAGCGCCATCAATCCCGTGCTGCTTCTGCCGGCAGCACTGGATGACCGGGCGGACGCTCTGGGCCAGGCCTTCGCCGGCTCCCTCTGCATGGGCGCTGGCCAGTTCTGCACCAACCCGGGCCTGGTCCTGGCCATGGAATCCCCGTCGCTGGACCGCTTCATCGCAGCGGCGGCCGAGGCCCTGCGCGCCACGCCGGCTGGCGTCATGCTGACCCCCGGCATTCACGCCAGCTATGTCCGGGGCGTCGAAACCCTGGCCGGCGTCGAGGGTGTCGAACAGGCAGTCCCGGGCGGGACGGCGGATGCGCCCAACCGGGGCCGCAGCGCCCTGTTCGTCGTCACCGCCGAGGCATTCATGGCCGAGCCCAGGCTCGGCGAGGAAGTCTTCGGCCCGGCCTCGGTGGTGGTGCGCTGCCGCGATGAGGCCGAACTGCTCCGACTGATCGATGACCTGGAAGGCCAGCTCACCGCCACCCTGCATCTGGAGCCTGCCGATCACGATCTGGCGCGGCGTCTCCTGCCTCACCTCGAAACCAAGGCCGGGCGCATCCTCGCCAATGGCTGGCCCACCGGCGTGGAGGTGAGCCATGCGATGGTTCACGGAGGCCCGTTCCCCGCCACCTCGGATCCGCGCTTCACCTCCGTCGGGACCCTGGCCATCGACCGTTTCCTGCGGCCTGTCTGCTACCAGGCGCTGCCCGCTGATCTGCTGCCGGCCGCCCTGGCCGATCACAACCCCCTCAAGATCAACAGACTGGTCGACGGCGTTCTGCGCCCAGCCGGATAAAGGAGCC
>NZ_PNLV01000009.1 GCF_013823285.1 Brevundimonas sp.
TTCGGGGCCTTCGGCGCGGATGACCCGGTGGGTGGCGCGCCGCCACTGGAACCGGGCAGGGGGGCTGTCGGGCGCCAGAGCCACGGCCTCGACCGGCTGGGGCGGATCGAACAGGTGCAACGGCCGCAGCTGGGGCGAATCCGGGTCGGGCGCAGGCCAGTCCTCGCCGCGCGGCGTCGCCTGGGCGGGCGCCAGCCGGCTGGATCGCTCCGGCAGGTGAGAGGCCACGGGCGTGACCCGCAGCACTGCCTCAGGCCCCAGCCTGGCGCTCAACTGGTCGATCAGGGCGTCCAGGGCCTCGCCGCCGTGGGGGCGCTGGTCGAAGGCGACCTGCCGGGCCGCGACGGCGCGCAGCTGCTCGGCGCCCAGACGCAGGTGGTCAAAGCCGAAGCCGGGATCCACCGGCCGGCCCAGCGCCGCCAGCCGCTCGCGGAACAGGCGCATGACCACCCCCGCCTCCCGCACGGGGCGGGCGGTCTGCAGGGCGATGCGGCGGACGTGGCCGTCCAGGCGGTACAGACCCAGCACGAACCGCCGCGCGCCCTGACCCCGGCTCTCGAGCTGCTGTTCGGCGTCTGCCAGCAGGTCGGCGATGACGGCGTGCACCGCGTCCAGATCGGTGATGGGTTCGGCCAGCACCCGGTCGGCGGTGACCGGCGACGGCGGACGGTGGGGCGTGATGCGCACATCCACCCGCCCCATCACCCGGTCCAGCCGATCGGGGAAATCGGCGCCGAAGCGGGCGGCCAGCGGCGCCCGGGGCCGGGCGTCCAGATCGCCGAGGGTCTTCAGCCCCGCCCGGCGGATGGCCTGATGATCGCGCGGGTCCAGTTCCATGGCCGCCACGGGCAGGCGCTGCGCAAGGGCCGCGTCCTGCCCCTCCGGCGCGACGCCGCCGGGACCGAACCGGGCCAGGGCTCGGGCGGTCTGGGGCGTGCGGGCGAGCGCCAGCCGGACCTGCAGCCCGAGGCGTTTAGCCCGGGCCCTGACCACGCCGACCATCCGCGCCTCGCCGCCGAACAGATGGGCGCAGCCGGTCACGTCCAGCATCAGGCCGTTGGGCGCGTCCAGCGCCGCCATGGGGGTGAAACGGTCGAAATCCTCCAGCACCGCGCGCAGCAGTCGGGCGTCGGCCTCGCCGTCGTGGGGAACCGCCTCGATCCCGGGTACCCGCGCCTGGGCGTCGGCCAGGGTCATGCCGGGCGACAGTCCCAGCGACAGGGCGGCCGGGTTCGCCGCCGTCAGACGCAGGGCGCCCCGGTCCTTGTCCACCAGAACCACGGGATGCTCAGGCGGCGCGGGATCGGCCTGCGCCCGCCGCAGCCGGTCGGTCGGCAGGACGGGAAACCAGACCGCCAGATGCCGACGGCGTGACGAAACTGCGCGTCTCACGATCCCACTCCATGGTCCATTCGCCGGGCGGCGCGCCGGACCGGCTGCGCAACAGCCGAGCTCGAAAGGCCGGTCGTCCCGGCGCATTGGCGGCCAGCGGCGCGGACGGGGCCGAGGCGATCGACCAACGGGTCTCCGCCGCGCTTGGCGCCGGCTCGGCGTTGGCGCGCACCAGCAGACCCAGGGTCGACCCGCTGCGCGCCGCCATCATCAGTCGCCGGCTGGCGGTCAGGCCGTGGACTTTCGCCTCGCCCCAGCCGCTCATGATCACCGCCCCGGCCGCCCCGCTGCGCAAGGCCTCCTCGCCCGCCGCAAGCAGGGAGGCGGCGTCGGAGACCCGCACCATGATCAGATCGCCGGGATCCAGGCCCCAGGCCGACAGCCCGGGGCCAAAGGGCTCCCCCATCTCGGATCGTCCCGTTGTCTGGAGGATCCACACGGTTGTCCCCGAAACGCTGGATGCCAGACCCAGGGCGAACCCGTGGGCCGCCACCGCCTGGCGGGGCACTTCGGGCAGCACCTCGTGCACCGCATCCGCCCTGACCGCCCCCAGACGCCCGTCCAGCGCCTCAATCCCCAACCGAAAGGGCTGCCCAGGCATGCACGGCCTGGGCTTTAGGGCCGACAGCTGTCGGCGCAGATGGTGAAGGGAAGGCGGCGGAGGCATAAAAGTTCCTGATATGTTCTCTCATATGCCTCTCCTTCCGCCATGAGAGTCAAGCGGAGCGTTGGGCAGAAAACGGCCTGTGCCAGGACAAGACCCGAGAGTCTCTTGACGGAATGCGGCATGAGCGGAATCTATCTGGCCTCAGGAGGGACATGACGTGCCGACACGCAAATCCCTGATCAGATCAACCGCCGGGGTGAGGCTGGAGCGGATCGAGCAACTGAGCGCCCAAGGCAGGGTTCAGCAGCAGCACTTCACGCTTCGGACCCTGCGACCCCAAGCTCCTCGCGTCATCGCCGACGAGACGGCCGCGCTTGACGCCTTTGATCTGGAGGTCATCGCCTCCCTCGCCGATCCTGTGGCGTCGAAACTGGCGGATCATAAGGATCAAGCCGACCGTTCCGGCGCCTGAACGAAAAAGGCCCCGTCGGCGCGAGCCGGCGGAGCCTCATCATGTCACTGCCTTGAAAGGCTAGTCCCCCGTGCCGAACCCGGCGGGGCCGCCGGCGCCCTGCGAGCCGTCGCCGCCTGTAGCAGGCGATCCGGGCTTCTGACCGGGCTGATCGTCAGCGGGCGTCTGACCGGGGGTGTTGCCCTGGCCGGGCTGGCGCGGATCGTTGTCTTGTTCGATCGGTTGGTCGGTCATGATGCTCTCCAGTGGTTGCTCCGATCAACCAGGGGCGAAGGCGCTTGTTCCCGGCTCCCCGACGAACCGGGTTCGCGCCAGGGTGAGATCTGGCGAAGGAGCGGGCCGAAGGTAGTCCCAGCACTGGGGCTTATGCCTACAAGCGACGGGAGCGTGATGGTGGACCGTCAGGCACGGCCCGTCCGATGTCCGCTCTCAGACCAGATCCGAATGTCGGCTGCTGGCGCTTCTCAGTCCTTCAGTCGCCGATGGGCGGCGCTTTCGGACTGGGATGACAGGGTCACGGTGAACGTGCTGCTGTCCTTTGCCCAGTTCGAGCGGGACGTGACGGGGGAGCGCATACGCGACAAGATCGCCGCTTCAAAGGCCAAGGGCATGTGGATGGGTGGCGTCGTGCCCTTGGGATACGACGCGCCCGACAACTCGGGCGACAGGCGTTTGCGCGTCAACGAGACCGAGGCGGCGACAGTGCGGATGATTTTCGATGAGCTCATCGCATGTCGGTCCTTTTATGATCTCCAGCAACGGCTGGAAGAGGAGGGGATACGGTCAAAGGCCGGTCGCTCCCGGCGCGGCGTCGCCTATCCGGGGATGCCTTTCAGCCGGGGGGCCCTTCGCCATCTGCTGCAGAACAAGACCTACCTCGGCCTTATCTGCCACAAGGGCGGGACCTACGAGGGCCGGCATGAGCCTATTGTCGACCAGCATACGTTTGATGCCGTGCAGGGCCTGCTAGAAAAGAGGAGCGCAGTCTGGAAGGCGCGAGGCGCCGAGTCTTGACAGAGCGCCGCTTCGGGGGCGGGTTTTCGATGAGCTCGGGCAACTCATGCGGCCATTGTTCGTCCGGCGGAAGGGGCGCGTATACAGCTATTACGTCGGGCCAGCTCCCTTACTCGGCATAATCGGACCGCAGCAGGCGGACGCCTTACGTCGCGTCCCCTGCGCCGCGCTGGAGGGAATACTTCTCCGACGTCTCGGCCACCTGATTGACCGAGATGAGCGAACGATCAGCATCGATGATCTCCGCAGGGCGGTGGCGCGCGTCGAGATCCGGAGTGATTGCGTGCATCTGGTGGTCGCTCTCAGGGCTCTGAAATATTTCAGGGAGGATTTGAACCCTGCTGCGGCGGTGGAGGCCAGGCTGATCTCCGGCGATCGTGTCCTCGCCGAGGTGAACCGACCCGGGCACATTCGGATCGCCCTACCCATCCGGATGAAGGTTCGTGGAGGGCGGACCTGGTTCAGCCATCAGGGGCGGGAGGTCGGCGCCGATGCAGACGCGGCGAGGTCCGCAGCCCTGAAACGGTTGAGGAGCGCCCATGAAGCATTTGCCCTCGCCCGTCCCGGTCTATCGCCGTTGCGACACGTTGTGCGGACAGCGAGGACGCCTACGGCTGATTTCAGGAAGTACGCGTGGGTCTTCCTCGCTCCCGACATCCAGTCCGCGATCCTGACCGGTGGCATCTCCACCGGGGCAATAGCCAAGCTCAACACTCAGAAGGCGATTCCTCTGAGCTGGGAGGCCCAGCGTCGACTGCTGGGGATAGACGGTGCTGCTCAAGCGGACATGTTGGGCGCGTAAGGTTCGAGTCTCCCCGGCCAGTCCAGGGTGCGCTAGCTGAAGCAGCGCGAGGTCACCGCGACCTGTTCGGCTTCCTGACCAGCGATCCGAACGCCCAGGTGCGGACCGTTCATTCCAAGACCATGCCCGTGATCCTGACCAAGCCGAAGGACTTCGAGATATGGATGACGGCGCAGCGGGAGATCGCGGCCGATCTGCAGCGGCCGCTGTCGGAGGGGGCGCCTCGTTGTCTTGAAACGGTAAGCGCGACCTGGATTGGCGCGCAAGTCTGGAGCGTCGTGATCGGGTCATTCTCGGCGCGGGTCGCAATGTTCGCCGACGGCTGATTTGGGCTCAAAGCGGACCTCTGGCAGGTCCGCAAAACGGATCGCTATGAGGAGCCGAGCTTTGTAGCATCCTTGTCAATGAGCCACGTGGCGGTCCAGTTTGCGGTGCCGCCAGTTGAGCGTGTGCGCCCCGGCCAGCAACAGGGCGCCGGCGACCGTCAGGCCGGTTTCCCAGTCATGCGAGGGAAACGCCGCCACGCCGGCCACCAGAAGCGCCAGACCCGAGCCGGCCAGTATCGCGAGAGACCACGAACGGGTCACGGGACGGCTGAAGGCCCAGAGCGAAACTGGCGCGGCGATCGCCACGAACAGCCAGTGCACCCATTCCGTCTCAGCCCAGACCCCGGCCAGAGGTAGCAGGCTCGCCACCAACGGCAGGGCCAGGCAGTGGGTCAGGCACAATCCCGACACGCCGATGGCCAGACTATCTCCGAGGGCGGCAGTGCGGGCAGCGGGCATGGTCTCTCTCCGGAAGGTTGCCCTTCTATGTGTTACTATATAACACTCAACACAAGATGCCTGATGTCGAGAAATCTCCCCTGCTGCAGACGCACGCCCTGAGGGTCGGGTGGGACGGCGCCGCCGTGGCCGATCTGGACGATCTCGCCCTTGAAGCCCGCGACGCGAGTCTGATGCTCGGGCCGTCGGGCAGCGGCAAGACCACGGCGCTATTCACCCTCGCCGGTCTTCTCCCGCCGGTGGCGGGGGAGGTGCGGCTGGCGGGCGATGCCCTCTGGAGCCTGCCTGCCGCCCGCCGGCGCGCCCTGCGGTCGAGCCGGATCGCGGTGGTGTTTCAGGACATGCACCTGCTGGGCGGCCTGAGCGTGATGGACAATCTGCTGCTGGCGCCGTTCGCGGCCGGGGCGCGGCAGGACCGGGGCGCGGCGATGGGCAGCCTCGAGCGGCTGGGTCTGGCGGGGCTGGCGGATCGCAAGGCCGACGCCCTCAGCCGGGGCGAGGCCCAGCGCGTGGCGGTGGCCCGCGCCGTGCTGATGCAGCCGCGCCTCATCCTGGCCGACGAACCCACGGCCAGCCTTGATGACGACAATGCCGAGCGGGTGGGGCGCCTGCTTGTGGACGCGGCGGCGGACGTCGGGGCGGTGCTGGTGATCGCCACCCACGACCGCCGGCTGATGACGCTCGTGCCGGGCCGGATACCGCTGCGGGCGCCCGGGGCGGAGGTCGCGGCGTGAACCCGTTCAAGCTGACCGCAGCCCTGATCGCCCGACGACCCGCAAGCTGGGCCTTTCACGTTCTGGTTCTGGCCATGGCGGCGGCCGTCACCGGGGCGGTGCTGCTGGTCCAGCAGGCGGCGGAAGAGGGTCTCCAGCGCGATCTGGCCGAGGTCGATCTGGTGGTCGGCGCCGAGGGCAGCCCCCTGCAACTGGTCATGTCCGCCCTGTTCCAGACCGACGCGCCCACGGGGAATATTCCGCTGGGGGAAGCCCGGCGTCTGGCCGCGGATCCGCTGGTCGCCCGGGCGATCCCCCTGTCCCTCGGCGACAGCCTTGGGACGGCGCGCATCGTCGGAACCGAGCCGGCCTATGCCGATCTCTATGGCGCCCGCCTGCGGGACGGGCGCTGGTGGACCGCCCCTCTGGAAGCCGTGATCGGGGCGGAGGTGGCGCGCACCCAAGGCCTCGCGCCCGGCGATGAATTCGTCGGCGCCCATGGTCTGGGAACCGGCGGCGACGCCCATGAGGACCATCCCTACCGGGTGGTGGGCGTCCTGGCGCCCACCGGCGCCGTGATCGATCGGTTGATCCTGACGGATCTGGCCAGTGTCTGGGTGCTGCATGAGGCTCACGCAGCCGAGGCGGCGCCCGAGCATCACGCCCATGTGGGCCACGATCATGGCCATGAGGCATCCCCCCGAACGGAGGCGGCGGCCCGCGAGGTGACGGCCGTTCTGATCCAGTACCGGTCCGCCCTGGGCGCGGTGACGCTGCCGCCGCGGATCGACCGCATCCCCGGACTTCAGGCCGCGTCGCCGGCGCGGGAGGCGCAGCGCCTCAACGCCCTGCTGGGGGCCGGAGCGGGCGCCATGGCCCGGCTGGGGCAGGGGCTCATGCTTGTCGCGGCGCTGGGCTTCGTGGTGGCGACCAGCGCCGCCGTTCTGGCCCGGCGACGGGAGCTGGCCCTGCTGACGGCCTTGGGCTGCGGGCCGATCAGGCTGGCGAGCCTCATCCTGCTGGAGGCCGCCATACTGGGTCTGGCCGCCGGTCTGGCGGGCTGGCTTGGCGCGCGAGGGCTGACCGAGGCCGTGGCGCGATGGGGCGCTTCGCCTCTGGACCTGCCCACGCCGCCGCTCGCGGGCCTTGATGTCCTCCTGATCGCCGGGCCCGTGCTGGTCGCTCTGCTCGCAGGCCTTCCTGCCGCCGTCATCGCCGCGCGCACCGACCCGGTCCGCGTGCTGGGAGAGCGCTGATGGTTCGCTATGCACCGGTGATCCTCGCGGCGCTGGCGCTGGCCGCTTGCGGCGAGCCCTCAGCCACGACAGAGCCCGCGCTCGCCGGCGGCGCCGCGGCCGAAGCGTGGGGAGCCGTGGGGCAGGGCGCCGAGCCGATCACGCCGCCGGCGAGCCCCTCCGCCGACGAGGACGCGCGGGCTTCGGTCGATCAGGACGCGCCGCTGGACCCTCTGGATCAGGCGATGGCCGACCTGCCGCCGATCCAGACCGGGCCCATGTCGTCCGGCGCCGGCGGCCCTTGGGATGACGAACTGGCCGCCGAGCGTCAGGCCCAGCTGAACCTTCCAACGGCGGATGATCCGCTCTGGGACCTGTTGCGCCAGACGCGGGTGACAATCGACGAGCGCACCCAGCTGTTCGAGGCGTCCCACCCCGCCCCGGTCCGCGCCCGCGCCGGACGCCGCGTCACCGTGCGGGGCTACATGCTGCCGCTGGAAGCCACGAACAGGACGGCCCACTTCCTGATCTCGCCTTATACGCCCGTCTGCTATTTCCACCCGCCCGCGGAGCCCAACGAGGTGATCGAGGTTCGCCTCAGCCGCCCCATCGAGGCGGGCTATCATCTGGTGGAGGTGACGGGCGTGCTGCGGCTGTCCAATGACGGAGAGAAGGGCCTGTTCTTCGTCATTCCCGAGGGCTCGGCGCGGGTGATCGAACGGGTGGTGGGCTGACGGCCTGGGGCGCTGCTTCGGGTTCCAGCGACCAGACGTCCAGGGTCAGCACCTGCCGGGGCGCGGCGGGGGATGCGGCGGGCGAGCGGTGAAGCAGTACCGGAAAGTCGGGCCAGGCCTCCCAGCCCGGCGCCGAGCCCTTCATGATCGCTACGTCGCCTGGAAACAGCGTGCGGACCTGGCCCTTCGTCTGGCTGAGCCGGGCATCCAGATCGTCGCCGCATTCGTGCGCGAACAGCCATTCCGTACCCGGCCCGGCATAGGTGGTGATGAGCCTGACGGACACGGCGTCCTGATGAAAGCGGGGGCACTGGCGCTCCCGAACGGTCTCATGACGGCCTTTCCAGAAGAGGCTTCCGCTGACCGCGCAGAAGATTTCTCCGAGCTGCTGGAGATCCGTGTGCAGCCATTCGGGCGCCTGGCCCGAGGTGGAGACCCCGACCCCGTCAAAGGCCAGGAGGATGTCTCTATCCTCATGGAGATCCAGACACGGCGAGGGCCGGTTCCAGACCGCCATCCGCACCTGTGGCTCCCACAGGGTTGAAAAGACCAGAGGGGTCAGACCCTCGACGACGCAGCCGACAGCCATTCTCTAGAAACGTCCGCTGAGGGTGACGGTGACGAATGAGCCCCGGCGTGTGACGCGATCCTCAAATCCCGTGATCGCGCCGGATCGATCGCCCGCGAACAGGGTGCGCCGGCGACGCGTCTCCTGCCCGTTGAGGTCCTGGACCTTCAGTTGCAGCATCAGGCCGCCGGTCAGGCGACGCTCGACGAAGCCGCCCCATCCGGCGTTGTCGCTGTAGCGGGTGAACTCGCTGAGCAGGTAGTCGGTCTGTCGCGCGCGGGCGGTGTAGGCCACACCCCAGCTCCAGGGACTTTCGGGGACGTCGCGGCGGAAGGCCGCTTTGATCCGGGGGTCGGAGGCGCCGCTGATGCCGCGATCTTCACCCGTCACCGGATCCGTGAAGTCCGTATCTAGGAACAGCGCCTCCAGGGTCAGGCGGCTGCCCGACCACAGGGTGTCCAGAGGGATGGTCGCGGCCGCCTTGATCCCGCGATAGGTCGCGTCGCCGACGTTGGCCAGGCCAGGAGCGCCGGACGGCAGCAGGATCTGCTCCAGCACATCGGTGCGGTCTTCGTGGAACAGCTCAAGATTGGCCGCGAAGTCGCCGCTGCCACGGTAGTCCATGGACAAGGCGTACCGGGTGGTCCGCGCGGGCTCGATGTCCGGATTGCCCGCCTGGGTCTGGCCTTCGTTCAGCTCGGCGGACGCCGCGAAGTCGGCGAAGTCGAGTTGGCCGACGGTGGTGCGCACGCCCGCCCGGAGAAGGAGAGGTTCGCTCGGCCGCCAGGCGATGGCGAAGGACGGCTTCAGATAGGTCAGGTCACGGCTGTTGTCCGCGTCGCCGCTGACCGAAATCCTGGAGGCTTCGGCGGCGAGGCCGCCTTCGAGGGTCACCGCAGGGGTGAGGGCGTAGCTGGCGTTGGCGAAGGCTTCTCCGCGCCATTCCTCCACCGTGATATTGGACGCCGGCACAGGCGCGTCGACGCCGTCCACCGTCAGGCTGAAGGTGCTCTCGAGGCGATTGTAGGCGAACTCGCCCCCGACTTCTCCTTTCAGACGTCTGTCCTGGGGGGAGGCGAACCGGGTGCGCGCCACAGCTTCCAGCGGGCGGGACGTGGAGGCGACCCCGACCCGCCCCGGAAGGGGCCCCGCCGCATCCCGCGTTCGCTGATCCTGACCGGCCTCGTTGTCCTCCACGTTCAGAAGGCCGACGGTGCTCCAGCTCCATTGACCCATGGGCCGGGTGAAATCGACACCCAGCTCCCCGATCCACAGGATGCTGTCCAGCGACAGAAGCTCCAGCTGGTCGGGTGCGCCATCCGGAAGCCGAGCCAGGAACCGGTCGCTGGTCTGATCGAAATAATAGAAGGACCGGCCGAACCGTCCCGTCACCTTCAACCTGCCGCCGAGGGCGTCGCGCGTGGCTTCTCCGGAGAGGAAGACGTCCGTGAGGGTGGAGGGGAGAAACACCTCCTGGCTGGACACCACCTCGCCGTCCGGGTCCGTGAAGACGCGCTCGGTCTCGAAGGGATATTCCTCCCAGAAGCCGTTGAACTGGACGGATGTGTCCCACCCTCCCATTTCCCGCGACGCCGTGGCCGCCAGGCGGGGATAGACCATCCCCCGGCCGTTTCGCTCCAGGCCCGCCGACCAGATTCCGGACGTCCCGCCCCGGAGCCGGACGAGATTCAGCACCAGCGCTTGCCCCTGGGCGTCGGCGAGATTGGCGTTGCGAAGCAGCTCCACCCGGTCGATCTGATCCGCCGGAATGCGGCGCAAAGTCTCGCGGATGCCGCCCGATTTGGAGGAGGGCCGGGCGCCGTCGATCAGGACGTTGGAGCCTGAACCGGCCAGTCCGCGCACCGATCCGTCGCCCTCGATGAGAACGAACCCCGGGGTGCGTTCGACGATGTCGAGCGCTGTGCGCGGGTTGAAGGCGGCGAAGTCCGATGCCGGGTAGGTCGTGGTCCCCGCGCTTTGGGCGCGGGCGGGCTCGCCGGCTCCAAGGAGCGCCAGAATGCCGGCCAGGGTCAGCGCCGTGCGCATGTCACCAGCGCCTGCTGAGCGTCAGGCGGGCCGTTCGCGGCGCCTGGGGGTAGATCTGGGAGAAGCCGCCGGTGATGAAGATGGTCTCGTCGTTGACGTTGTCCACGTTCAGCCGGACCTCGTAGCCGCCCGCGAAGGCATAGGCGGCGTTGAGGTCCAGGCGGGTGTAGCCGGGCAGATCGAAATTGTTGGAGGTGGTCGCCGCCTGGCTCGAGGCGTGGAACAGGCCGCCCCCCACCGTCAGGCCCGCCAGCGCACCGTCAAAGGCCCACGAGGTCCAGAGCGCGGCCTGATGATCGGGCACCCCCGCCAGCCGATTGCCGAGCACGAAGCTGTTGGTGTCCTCGGTGATCTCGCTGTCGCTGTAGGCGTAGGACGCCACCACGGTCCACGGATCCAGCGGGCGGGCGGACAGTTCCGCCTCGACGCCGCGAACCCGGATCTCCCCCGCCTGGATGACGAGGTTGAAGTCCACCGGATCGCCGACCACCGCGTCGGTCTTGGTGATTTCATAGGCCGACAGGGTCATCTCGGCCCGGCCGTCCAGGAACAGGGCCTTGGTCCCGACCTCGAACTGTTCGCCGCGCGTGGGCCTCGGCGTCAGGCCGCTTTCCAGCAGGCCCGCGTCAGCTTCATTGCGCGAGGATTGCGCCCAGCTGCCATAGACGGACCAGTCGGGCGTCACGAGATAGGTCAGGCCCGCCCGGGGCGAGAAGGGGCTGTCGGTGCGGGTGACAGCCGGCTCCACGAAGCCTGCCGAGAAGGCGTAGGTCTCAACCTCCTCCAGCCGTCCGCCCAGCAGCAGCCGCCAGCGATCCCAGGCGATTTCGTCCTGGATATAGATCGCGTTGGAGCGGTACTCGTAGCGGCTGTCGCCGGTGGCGATGTAGCTGTCCGGCCGGCCGGTCGGAACCGGATTGTTCAGGTCGATCGGCTGAGCGTAGGCGATCTGGCCGTCGAGGAAGGCGAGCTCGTCCCGGGCATGCTCGACGCCGATCAGGAGGCGATGGGTGAGCGAGCCGGTGGTGACGCGCCCATAGAACTCCGCCTGAAGCGTGAGGTCATCCTGGGTTTCGTTGTAGCTGACGAAATTGCGGTTCACCGTCGTGCCGGAAAGGGCCGGGAAGCCGTAGTTGAAGAACTGCTCCTCTGGCACGTCGACGGCGGAGACGAAGGCCCCCAGCCGCATGCGCCAGTCGTCGGTCAGCCGTCGGTTGAACTCCAGCCCGCCGACCCACTGGCGCTTCTCGATGCGCATGAAGTCTTCGCCGTAGTTCCGGCTGATGGGCTGGTCAAGAAAGACCGGACTGTTGCCCAGGCCGCGGTCGAAGGCGGCGTCGCGGTTGAGATACTCCAGTCGGGCCAGCAGGCTGGTGCGGTCATCGGGCCGCCATTCCACCACCGGCGAGATGAACAGCTGTTCGTTGTCGATCAAGTCGCGATAGCTGTCGGCGTTCTCATAGCCGATGTTCAGCCGTCCCAGCACGCTGCCGTCGGCGGTCAGCGCCCCGGTGACATCCAGCCCGCCGCGCCAGTAATCGTGGCTGCCGCCGACGATGAAGGCCTCGCCCCCGAACTCGGATTGCGGTCGCTTCGAGACGAAGTTGATCACGCCCCCCGGCTCGAACCGGCCATAGAGGGCCGAGGCCGGGCCCTTCAGGACCTCGATGCTCTCCACGCCCTGAAGATCGATCTCCGGCTGGCTCACCGACTGGCGCATTCCGTCGCGCAGGGTCGAAATGTTCTGGAAGCCCCGGATGCGGAACCGCTGGTTGCCGGAGAACCCGATCGTGCGCTGGACGCCGCTGATCGTCTCCGCCGCCTCGCCGATGTTGGAGACGTTGCGCAGATCAAGCAGTTCGCGCGAGACGATGTTCACGGTGAAGGGCGTCTCGATCACAGGCGCGCCCGACTTCGTGGCCGTCTCGCCGGGAATGCGCCCCAGGGGGCGGCCATAGACGGTCACCGCTTCGACCTCCGTGGCCGACGGATCGTTGGTGACGATCGGCGCGTCCTGGCCCAAGGCCGGTGACGACAGCAGCGCGGACAGGCTGACGGTGACGAAAAGCGTTTTCAAGGAAATCCCCCGGTGAACTGAACCTGGTGCTTGTTACGATATAACATTGCAGTTAGTCACCCCCTTCCGGCGTGCGGGAGTGAAGGATGCTGAGAAGACATTTTCTGCTGGCGGCGGCGGCAACGCCTCTGGCCGGCTGTGAAGCGGGCGATGCTGCTTCCCGCGCCGGCGCCGCGGCGACCGGTGAACCCATCCCGCTGAAGTACGCGCGCTATCTTCAGCTTGAGCGGCACGAGGGGTTCACCGTCGCGCGGCTGCGGGCGCCGGTGGCTGATCAGAGCGGCGGCCAGGCCGAGGAGCAGTCGGCGGTCATCGTCATGGCGCCGCGCGATGGGCCGGCGCCGCAGCTGGAAGGCGAGCTCAGGACCGCGACCGTGGTTCGTACGCCGGTCATGCGCGTCGCGGCCAACAACGGATCGGACGAGGCATTCCTGGGGCAACTGGGCGCCAGCGACCGTCTGGTGGCCGTGGGCGGCCGTGGCTCCTATGACGATGAGGTGCGGCAGGCGGTCATCGACGGGCGCATCGGGCAGATCGGCTACAACTGGCATGCACCGCCGAACATGGATGTGCTTCTGGCGGCGCGGCCCGACGTCTTTCTGATGCGGCTGTCCGATCTGGCGCACACCCCGGTTCTGGATCGCGCGCGTCAACTGGGCCTCACGGTTGTGCCCACCTTCGCCGAAGACGAGCCGACCTACATGGGGCGGGCCGAGTGGATCCGGTTCTACGGTTTGCTGACGGGACTGGAGTCCGTGGCGGACGATCTGTTCTCGCAGATCGACGCGCGCGTGGCCGCGTTGAAATCGGCCGTCGTCGACCGGGAGAGGGTTCCCATGCTGTGGGCCTATCCCAGTGGAGGCGGCCGCTGGGTCGCCACCGTGCGGGGCGCGGAACAGGACTATATGGCGGACGCCGGGGGTCTCAACCTGCTTGCGCGGTCCGAGGATTTGCGCCGCTATTCCTCCGACGAGCTCTCGACCGAACAGGTCCTGCTGGTGGCCGAACAGGCCCAGGTCTGGATCATCGGCGACATCCATGCGGCGCCTCCGCGAAGCACCGCCGTGGAAGCGGTCTCTCCCGCCTTCCAGAACGGGCGCCTGTTTTCCAATGCGGGCCGCACCAAGCCCGAGGCCAACGCCTATGACTGGTACCAGACCGGTCTTGTGCGGCCCGACTGGGTGCTGGCGGACGTCGTCAAGGCGCTCCACCCCGATCTGGTGACCGAGCCATTCCGCTACCTCAAACCGGTGCCGCAGGGAGCCTACCTGTGACGGGCGTGGCGCGATCGACGGCGGTCTCTGCCTGCGTTGCGGCGGCGCTGATCGCAGGCGTGATCGGCAGCCTGATGATCGGTCAGGTGATGCTGTCGCCGGGCGATGTAATCTCGGGCCTCATGGGCGCCGGGTCCGGATCAATGGAGTCGCGGATCGTGGTGGATCTGCGTCTTCCACGGGTTCTCGCCGCCGTTCTGGGCGGCGGCGCGCTCGGCGTCGCCGGACTGTTGATGCAGACCCTGTTCCGCAATCCCCTGGCGGACGCGTGGTCGCTGGGTCTGATGGCTGGCGGCCAGCTGGGCGCGGCGCTGGTGATCGTGGCTGGCGCGGTGGTCGGGCCGGGCTTTCTCATGTTTCTGACAGGCTTTGCCGGCATCGGCGTCGTTGCGGGATCCGCCGCTGGCACCCTCGCGGTGGCCCTGGCCATGACGGCCATGGCGCGGCGGGTGGGCACCGTGACCCTTCTGGTGCTGGGTCTGATGCTGGGTTTCATGGCCCAGGGCCTGATCAGCGTCCTGCTGCACTTCACCAACCGCAGCCAGGCGCGGATCTTCGCGGCCTGGAATGACGCCACCTTCGCCGGCGTCGTCTGGACCGACTTCCTGACCCTCGCGCCGCTGCTGGCCCTGGGCCTCATCGGCGCGATCGCCCTGGCCAAGCCCCTTACAGCCCTTCTGCTCGGAGACGCCTATGCCGAGAGCCTGGGGGTCAACGTAGCCAGGCTGCGTCGTCTGGTGCTGGGAGCGACGATCCTTCTGGCCGCTCCTGTCACCGCCTTCTGTGGTCCGGTGGCCTTCGTCGGGCTGATCGTCCCCCACTTGGCGCGCGGGCTGGTCGGATCGACCCGCATTGGCGCCCTGATCCCCGCCACGGCCCTGCTTGGGGGACTGCTCGCCCTGGCCGCCGATCTTGTCGTCCACCTGCCTTGGGACCAGCACTTCCTGCACCTGAACGCGATCCTGGCGATCCTGGGCGCGCCGGTGGTGATCCTGCTGCTGCTGCGCTCCCGCAGCCTCCGTACGGGGGTCTGACCATGTACGACCTGAATGCCCTGCAGATCGGCCACGGCGGGACCGCGCTCTCCACGCTCCAGGAGGTCTCCGTGGCGCCGGGCGAGTTCATCTGCCTGCTGGGCCGCAACGGACAGGGCAAGTCGACCCTGTTGCGCACCCTGGCCGGATTTATTCCCCCGGTTGGGGGGCAGGCGCTTCTCGATGGCCGTCCGGTTCGTGACTGGTCGGCGGCGGAGCGGGCCAGGAAGATCGCGGTCGTCCTGACGGACCGCCCACAGGTCCCGGCCCTGCGCGTGACAGAGCTCGTGGAAATGGGGCGACAGCCCTACACAGGCTGGTCTGGCGCCCTGTCGGTCGAGGATCGCCGGATCGCGGACGAGGCCCTTGAGCGTGTGGAGGGGGGCCACCTGCGGGACCGTTATGTGGACAGCCTGTCGGACGGTGAGCGCCAGCGGGTGATGATCGCCCGCGCCCTGGCCCAGCAGCCGCGCATCATGCTGCTGGACGAGATCACCGCCTTCCTCGATCTGCCCAGCCGCGTGACCATCGTGTCCACCCTGCGCCGGATCGCGCGGGATGCGGGGGTGTCGATCATCCTGTCCAGCCACGACTTAGAACTGTCGCTGGGCTCGGCGGATCGGCTTTGGCTGCTGCCGGGCGGCGGCCGGTTCGTCGACGGCGCGCCGGAGGATGTGGCGCTTTCAGGCGCTCTGGGCGAAGCATTCGACCAGCCGAACCTGTCCTTCTCCCTGGAGCGGGGCCGCTTTGAAACCCATGCGGCGCGGCGCGGTCTGGCGCTCGTCAAGGCGGAAGGTGTGGTTCGGCCGTGGCTGATCCGGGGGCTTGAACGCCTCGGCTTCGAGGTCGCTGCTTCGGCTGATCATGCCGATGTGGTCGTGTCCTATGCGGACGGCATGTTCCGCATCGGTGATGAGGCCTACGGTTCGATCCTTGACCTCAGTCGGTCGCCGCAACTGTCACTGACCACGGTGCAGGCTCCCGTCTGACGCAGGCTCCCTCTGGTCAGGCCAGCTCCTCCTCGAGCAGGGAGCGGAACAGGCCATGGGCGGCGGTCATGCCGTCCGATGCGGCGTAGGTGATGTTGGATGCGGCGCGGGCCAGGTCGCCGGCGGCGAAGACGCCGGGCTGGCTGGTCTGCTGCATGGGGTCCACCTTGACCAGACGACCCACCGGCGTGTCCGTCATCTCGCAGCCGAGGTGTTCCGCGAAGCTGTTGCCCAGCCGCACATGGGATCCCACGAAGATCGCCTTCAGCGGGATGAACCGGCCATCGGCCAGCCGGGCGCCGTCTAGCAGCGGGGCCGCACCCTCCAGCGCGGCGATGGGGGTCCGTTCGATGGCGACGCCCCGCAGACCCAGCATCCGGGTCTCTTCGGCGGACAGCTGGACGGCTGGGTCGAGGAACAGGGTGGGCTCGCCCCATTCCGCCACCATGAGGGCGTAGTGGGTGGTGTGCTCGCCCTGGCTGAGAACGCCGATGGGCCCACGGTCGATTTCATAGCCGTGGCACCAGGGGCAGTGAATGGCGGTCTGGCCCCAGCGCTCCTTCACGCCGGGTATGGCCGGGGGGGCGTCCTCGACGCCGTGGGCTAGCAGCACCCGCCGCCCTTCCACAGTCGCGCCGTCAGCCATGGCGATAGAGAAGCCGCGCCCGGAGCGTTCGACGGACACCGCTTCGCCCTGCCGAATGACTGCGGTGGGATAGGCCATGATCTGACGTCGGGCGTCGTCGGTGATGTCACGCCCCGGTCGCCCATCGTTGGCCAGAACGCCGTGCGCGTGGGAGGCGAACCGGTTTCTCGGCCGGCCGTCATCGATCACCAGAACCCGTCGGCGGGCCCGCGCCAGCTGGAGGCCAGCCGACAGCCCGGCGTAGGAGCCGC
Organism: Brevundimonas sp.; assembly: GCF_013823285.1. Taxonomy (GTDB): domain Bacteria; phylum Pseudomonadota; class Alphaproteobacteria; order Caulobacterales; family Caulobacteraceae; genus Brevundimonas. Next base: position 16,640 of record NZ_PNLV01000009.1, read on the forward strand.
CGATGATCACGGCGTCATGGGGCAGAGGGCTTTCTTGCATAGGCATGGATCAGATCCCGGTTCGGATGAGCGGCCAGCCGCCGCGCGAAGTCGTTCGCTAGGTCGGCCAAGGTGATGTCATGGAGCCGCGCCAGCAGCAGGGCGCGGGCGGCGGCGTAGGTCTGGGTCAGGGCGTCGTTGACGGCGGCCTCGACCAGGCAGCCGTCGGCCTCCACCGGCGGCGCGTCGGGCAAGAGACCGGTTCCGCCCAGGGCGTCGTGAACCTCGCCCAAGGTGACGGCGTTCAGCGGACGAGCCAGACGCCATCCGCCGCCGTGGCCCTTCTCTGAGGTGACGAGGCCTTCCTCGCGCAGGCCCGCCATGGTGCGCCGCACGACCACGGGATTGGTCGAAAGACAGACCGCCAGCTGTTCGGACGTCATGGGCGAGCCCGTCCGCTCTTCGTGTTCCGCCATGTGCAACAGGGCGTGAAGGACATTGGACAGACGGCTATCGCGTTTCATGAAACATCAATTGTTACATGAGGACGCCCGTGCGGCGCGCCTCAGGAGGGGCCGGGATATTCAACGGCGGATTCGCAGTCAGAGCTTGAACCTCCAGATGTGTTCGCTCTGCGAGCGCGTGCGGTTCGCCGATTCCCGAACGATCGGTGATCCTTCCGATGATCGGATCGTTCAGAGAGACACGCGCGGGGAATGCCGCGCGGGCTTGAGACAAGCTCCAAGGAGGCCCCATGAGTGATGCGACTGAACCCGTGTACATGGCGTGGGCTCGAGAGCGCTTCGGCAAGACCGCGCCCCTTCAGAGCAATCCGGCCCGGACCTTCCGGTCCGCACCTGAAAATGATCGTCATCCCGTCCTCGCGGCGCTGCCGCCCGAGGTTCGGCTGGCGGTCTACCGCCGTGGACACCTTCGCGATATCGCCGCAGGCGACCCGCTGAGCGGAGGCAACTGCGTACTCTTCATTCTGACCGGAGCGGTGGGCCTGTTCCCGGGTGATGGGTCCGGAATCTGCCTGGGTCTGGCTGGACCGGGGTCTGTGATCAACGCGGAGGAGTTGGCCGACGCCGGCCCCCGCCGCGATATGAGAGTGCTGGTAAAGGGTGCGGTGCTGGCCCTGCGCGCGCCGGAACTGATAAACATCCTCGGCCCCGACCGGGCGGACCGGCTGCTCATTGACCAGATGCTGGGTGACCGGGCGGCTCTTGATCGCGCAGTGGCATGCAACGCCCTGCATCTCGCACCCGCACGGCTGGCGCGGTGGCTCCTCATGCTGGACAAGGCGGCGGGCGGCGGCGACATCCACATCACCCAAGCCTCGCTCGCTAAAATGCTGGGCATCCAGCGGACCAGCGTCAACGCCGCCGCCCGGCGCCTTCAGGATCGTGGCGCATTGCGCTTCGTGCGGGGCCGCGTCAGGGTCCTAGATCAAGCAGCACTCAGGGCCCAAGCCTGCGGCTGCTCGGCGCCGCTGTCATTTCATAAATAAAATCCAGGAAGCCGGACCTGCCTGGATTCTAAGCCGGCCACGGAAAGCTGTGCGTCGGGGCTGGCTTCATCGTCCCTCGATCGCCGCCTGGTTAGCGGCGCGGGTCCTGGGCCCTTGGCCGGACTGCGCCTCGGTGCGCTCGGGCCGACGTGTGTGGTCGCCGCCCATGTGGACCTCGGCCCCGTCCAGCGGTTCACCCTCATCCTGATAATCGGCCATTTCTCCTGCGGCGGGCGGCGCCACGCTCGAGTCCGCGACGTCGGGCGCCGCGTATCGATCGGGATCCGGCCGAACGGCGCGGTGCTGCTCCCTGGCCTGGTCATTGGGCGCGTAGGGGCCCGTTGCGGCGTTCTGCGCCGCGGCGGTGCTCGACTGGGTGTTCTGGTGAGGCATCGGTTTTCCTTTCTGGGCCATGCAAGCGCTGTCCATCACGACAACCGGGGGCGAGTGGCGGAGTTCCTTCGTCCTCGGGGGTGTGTCAGCCAGCCCCGCCTCAGGACGGGTTCCCGACTTAGGGAGCCATTCGGGGCGTCCACGGTTGATGCCGCGCCCCGGGTGTCGCTCGTTCGGGGCGCAGCGGCTCGGGCGGGCGTCCCCCCCACTTCATCGCCCGGGCCGCCTTTTTCACAGGAGTCCATGATCATTCCCGCTCGTCCTGCTTTGACGCGGGCCTGTCAGTTGGCCCGAAGCGGCGTGTGCGCATCTCTTGATGAGATCGAGACTCGCCTGGCGCTGGAGGGCCTCGACTGTGGGGACTTGCACCAGGACACGGATGTCCGGCGAATGCTTCGAGGACTGATGCGTCAGGCCTGTGTGATCAGGTCAGGCGCATTGGTCGCATCACCCCCGCTGTCGGAGCAAGCTTAGTCCTGCCCCGGTGCGGGAGGCGCGACGTCCTGGTCCTGGTCCACATGAAAGGGAGCCTCATGGCGGTAGCCCGGATCGGCCGATCCGTCCCTCTCGGAGGTGTCTTCAGGATTTGGGTTTTCGATGTCGGCGCGTTCCTCCACCCGCTCGAAGCGCGCCGATTCCTGCTCATTGCCGCAGGCGGCCAGGCACAGGATCGCGGCGGCCGTCATAATTATGCGCATGTCACGCTCCCCTGTCATCCGGGTGAGTTTGAGTGCCGGGAAATGCGAGCCCGGCGTCCGGGGCGGGCGAAGACGCTCCCTTAATCTCGTTTACGGCGATGATGCGTTCACCAGGCCGCATCAGCTTGCTCGCCGCGTCCTGCGACTGAACCTCGGTGCGCGCCTGGACAATCACCGTGCGGGCCTCGTCCGCCTCGGGATCGTCCAGGGTCACCCTGAACTGTCGGAAATCACTCATTGGTCCAAGGCTCTCGCCCGCTGCAGATGCCTCTCGATGGGGCCAGTCACCTCGCGGGCATGGGCGGCCAGCGCGGGCACATCCCCATTGTCGGCGAAGCCGCGATGCAGCGTCAGGGCCTCCTGGTGCGCGGCCACCTGTTGATCGATGAAGACCTCATCGAAACGATAGGCTTCTCGCAGATTGTCAATCAGGCCCTGCCGCCGCTCGTCCAGTTCGGTGGGCAGCTCGGCATCGATATTTCCGCCCTGGACGATGGACTGCATCCGCTGGCTCGCGGCGGTATGATCGTCACGGATCATCTGAGCCAGTTCGCGCACCTCGGCGTTCTGACTGCGCTCCAGGGCGATCTCGGCGGCCTGGATCTCGTACATGTCGCCGATGGCGGCGTTGGTGACGTACCCCTCCACCGTGTTGGCGCCGAGGGTGGCGGCCGACATCTGACCCACGGGGACCGACGCAGCATCTTGGGCGGCGTCCACAGGGTCCTGGGCCATCTGGTTGTCATTCTGACCGCAGGCGGCGAGCAGCGCCAGGGCCGAAGCGGCGGGAACAAGCATGCGGATCATGGTTCGTCTCCAGTTGCGAGACCCGGACAATCGCCAAGGCTCCGCCCGGTTCCCGCTGCGCCGCCGAGCGGCAAGCGGAACCGCAAAAATCCCGGCCGTAGGTCCGGTATCGGACACAGGAGCCATGCGGCGCGTAACGGGTTGGATCGGGACCTTCAGCAAGAGGAGAGCCCCCATGACCCGATCGACTGACGACGTGCTGCGCGACGTTTTCATCGCCGGCCTGAAGAACGCGCACGGCGTGGAGCATCAGGCCCTGGCGCTGATAGACCGGCAGCTGGACCGCCTGAAGAACTATGACGACGTCGCGGCGCGGCTGCGTGAGCACCGGGGCGAAACTGAAACCCAGATCGAGCGCCTTGAGAGCATTCTCGGTCAATTCGACGAGAGCGCCTCCGGCCTGAAGGACGCGGCGATGACCATGTCCGGCAATCTCGCGGCGCTGGGCCACACCTTTGCGGACGACGAAATTCTCAAGAATTCCTTCGCCAATTTCGCCTTCGAGAACTTCGAGGTCGCCAGCTACAAGTCCCTCATCGTTCTTGCGAAGAACGGCGGTTTCTCCTCGGTCATGGATCCGCTGGCTGAGACGCTGGGCGAGGAAGAGGCCATGGCCGCCTGGGTGGACGAGAATCTCGCCGCCCTCACCGAGAAGTATGTGACGCTCAAGGCCGCCGGCGAAAAGGCTAGCCGCTGATGGCCGACGGCAAGCACACAGACACCGATGCGCGCATGGCGTCGCCCGCCTACCTGGACGACGACCTGCATCAGGGCCGCTACGACTCGGACTCTGTCCGGGCGGCGATGATCAATCGACCGCGTGACGAGCTCTATGCCTTCTGGCGCGACTACCGGAATCTCCCCGCCTTCATGGAAAACGTGAAGTCGGTGGAGCTGCTGGACTCCGTCCGCTCCAGCTGGATGATCGCCGGCCCAGGCGGAAGCGAGTTTGAGCTCGTCTCGGAAATCGGCGAGGACCGCCCGGGCGAGCGCATCGCCTGGCGCTGCACCGAGGAGTCGGACGTCGATAACGAAGGCTGGATCGAGTTTCGCGACAACGCCTTCGGCCGGGGCACGGAGGTGCGCCTGTTCATCAGCTATGACCCGCCCGCGGGCGCGGTCGGCAAGCTGGTGGCCAAAGTCATGCAGCGCGAGCCCCGCATTCAAGCCCGCCGCGAGTTGCGCCGATTCAAACAGCTGATGGAGACGGGCGAGATCTCGACCTCCAGAGCGCCTGCGGCTGCGCCGCGCGCCGATCGCCCTCTCTGATCCCACACTGAAAAAGCGAGTCATCCATGCGCGCACTGACCTGGCACGGAAAACATAATGTGCAGGTGGACACCGTCCCCGATCCGCAGATCATCAATCCCCGGGACGCCGTCATCAAGGTGACGTCCACGGCCATCTGCGGGTCTGATCTGCACCTCTACGACAGCATGATCCCATCCATGTCCAACGGCGACATTCTGGGGCACGAGTTCATGGGGATCGTGGAGGAGGTCGGGCCCCGGTCGACGCTCAAGCGGGGTCAAAGGGTGGTCGTGCCCTTCACCATCTCGTGCGGCTCCTGCTTCTTCTGCGGCAAGCAGCAGTATTCCGCCTGCGACAATTCCAATCCGGCCGACAAGGCCGACGCCTCGGAGGTCGCCTACGGCTACGCCGCCGCAGGCCTGTTCGGTTACTCCCACCTGACCGGCGGCTACGCGGGCGGCCAGGCTGAATATGTGCGCGTGCCCTATTCTGATGTGGGACCGCTGGTCGTGCCCGACGGGATTGAGGACGACCAGGTCCTGTTCCTGACCGATATCTTTCCCACGGGCTGGATGGCCGCCGAGAACGCGGAGATCGAGCCGGGTGACACGGTCGCCGTCTGGGGCTGCGGACCGGTCGGACTGTTCGCCATCAAGAGTGCGTTTCTCCAGGGCGCCGGCCGCGTGATCGCCATCGACCACCTGCCCCGTCGGCTGGCGCTGGCGCGCAAGAACGGGGCGGAGGTCCTGAACTATCATGAGGTCAAGGTTCGCGAAGCCTTGATGGAGATGACCGCCGGGATCGGCCCGGACGCCTGCATCGACGCGGTCGGGATGGAGGCGCACGGCTTTTCGCCCGACAACATCATCGACGCCGTCAAGCAGGAAACGAAGCTAGGCACAGACCGTCAGCATGTACTGCGCGAGACCATCATGGCCTGTCGCAAGGGCGGTCGGGTTTCGGTGCCTGGCGTCTACGGCGGGTCTGGCGACAAGCTGCCCATCGGGGCCTTCATGCAGAAGGGACTGACCATCAAGACCGGCCAGACCCATGTGCAGAAATACCTGCCGCAGCTGCTGGAGATGATCCTGGAGGGCAAGCTCGACACCACGGATCTGATCAGCCACCGCCTGCCGCTGGAGCGCGCGGCGGAGGGTTACAAGAACTTCCATGACAACCCGAACGAATGGACCAAGGTGGTCCTGAAACCGCACTGAGGAGGCTGAGATGCCCGAGAAAAATCCCGAAGCCGAACGCTGGGGAGGTCCCGGCTCAAGCCACCAGAACCGCTCCGAGGCGCCGCCCGACCCGGTGGTCAAGGATGCGGATGACCCGGACCACCAGAGCAAGCACACCCAGATATCCGGGGGGCGGGGGAGAGCAGGACATTCACAGCGGACACGCGGCCGGCATGAAGCGGGACCAACAGGCCAGCTCCACTGAAAAGAGGCGGGAGATCGACAACCGCAACTGATCAGGCTGGCGAGGCCGCGGCCATCAGGTTCCCCAAGAGTCATCCGGTAGTCCGGCGCGTTGGCGGCGGGTGAATGAGGGAAGCCCTTGCATCCGGCGAGGTTCGAAAAGCCCCTCAGCTCCCAGTCGTTAAGAAGGAGACTGTCATGTACGAAGGTGAAGTCCGGTCCTGTCATGTGGACCGCCGGCCCATCGTCTCTGATGAGGACCAGAAGGCGGAGCCCTGGTTTCAAAAGATCGGGGCCTCGCCCGGGCAACTTCTGGAAGCGGTCGGGGAGAACCCCGACGATGTGGAGCGATACCTGGCTCACGGCCGAATGCCGCTACGAGAGCTCGCGACGGGACCATCAGCGCCAGTCTGGTGGGAGCCGATCGAACAATCACGCGGCCAAGGGCTGGGTCAGCGGCATCCCGGCCGCACGCTCGGGCGGGCGAGCCGAGAATCATTATCGAGGGTCTTCGACCGCCGAATGGTCGAGGCGTGGGTCGATGTGACGACGGAAGGCGGGAAGTGACCCGCGCAGTCGCAGTGGTCTGCCTGGCCTGGGCGCTTCTGGCTGGCTGTCAGACGCAGGAGGGTGAGACCGAACAGACCGTCAACCCCGCAAGCGAGCGCCAGGGCGACCGGCCGGGTTCCCAGCTGACCGAGGATGACATCTGATCGCGAAAACCCTGCGGCGCCAATGCTCGGGGCGAGTAGCTGTTTACGCTCATGGTCCGCATAAGAGCGATGTGTGGGACTTCCTTGACGAGGCGGTGGCAACCTTCGTGCACGCGATCCTTTATTTAAAGCCGCCAGCTGGGGCGCCTTCACCGTCGCGCAGGAACTGCCGGGCCGCTCGTAGAGAGGGACGATTCTGTTGACGGGAGGATGGCGTCGGGGACGTGTCACGTTCGTGGATTCGGACTCTCAAAGGCGAGCCTCCGGGACAAGGCTTGTTAGCGGTGGTGCTGGCTGGCGGCCCGAATTTAGGCCGATGAGACGGTGACGCCCATCAAGCGACCCCGGTTGAGCCGCGGGCAAGGCGGAGCTCCGTCTTCAACGCAGAATCCAGCCCGTAGGGATCTGCGCCGAACACGACCGAGCCCGACCCGTCCGGGCGGGCGGTCAGATAGAGAATATAAACCGGCACGGGATCGGCCAGGGGGGCGGCCTGTTCCGGCTCGCCCGTACCGACTGTCCACCACGAGGATCCATATAGCCACTCCCACAGCCGACCCGCATCCTCCAGCCGGACGCACCCGGCGCTCAGGGTGCGGACCTCCCGGCTGAAGGCTGACCGATCGGGGGTGTCATGCAGATATATTCCGAGGTTGTTGGGGAACATGAACTTCACGGCCCCCATCATATTGGCGGATCCTGGCCGCTGCCGCAGGCGCTGGCTGCGGCGGCCGTCAGCAACCGCTTCCCAATCCACGCCGCCGGCGTCGACGACATGCGCCCCCGCGGTCCAGTCGGATAAAGTCTCGATGCCCTGACGAACCAGCGCGTCCGGGCCTTGCCTGAGGACGAGTGGAGCGAAACGGCTCTGGGCCAGATCCTCCGGCACATTCCAGTAGGGCTGCAGAACCGAGAAACGGACAAGGGCCGCCATGGCCGGAGTCTGCTGGCGCGCACTGCCGACGACGACCTTCATTTCGTCGGTGGGATCGCCGTTTTCATAGGTCCACAGTCGGGCGCTCGCGACATCCACGAGGATGAAGCGTTGGCCCATGTCACGGGGAAGCGCCCGGGCGCGCTCCATATTAAGGCGGATCACGGGCTCGCGGCTTCGCAGATAGGCTTGTCGCAAGCCGTCGTAAATCGGCACGAGCCGTTCGGAGGTCCTGCGGACTCCCCCGGACACGGGCCTCGACGATGTCCGCAAACAACCCCCCCCGGTTGGGCGCGACCACATTAAGGACGGCCGCTTCGTTCAGTGCAGATCACTGCTCAGGACAACAGTGCGGCGACGATCAAAATCCCGAGGCAGACCGCCGCTGCCGCGTACCAAAACCTGGGCGTCAGCCTCCCGCCCAGACTTCCGCCCTCCGGCGCGTGCCGGATGGGTGGCTCCTGGACCTGGGGCGGAGGCGCGGTCGAGTTCCCTCCGGCTTCGGCGTCAGTAGCTCCGGGGGAGAGGGCGGGATCGAACACCGGCGTGGCGCCGTTCTGGCCTTTCTTGCGGCTTTCTATGTCTCGCGACTGGGGGTGAGGCATCGTGACGCTTCCGCACTTGGTGAGAGGGGCGCCGACCGAGGACGCCCTTCCGGGTTCAGATTAGGCCGCCCACCGTCCGGGGGCGCCCCCGTTGGAGAGACGACGGGCGAGCAGCACCGCCGCGCCCGCGCCAAGCGCGGCCAGGCCCAGCCCGGCCCCGGCGACGGCCCCGGGGTGCTTCTGGGCCGCGGTGTAGACGCTGAATTTGCGTCCAGGGCCCTTGTCGGCACGGTACATGTCGCCGTCGTCGGAGTGAGCGAACAGGCTGTCAGCCTCGGTGCGCGGTTTTTCGGTCTGCTGCACCTTGGGCATGGACCAGGCGAAGAAGCGGTCCGCCAGCCCCGGCGCGAGGACGGCCGCGCCCACCATCATCCGACCCGAAGCGCCCACGGTGATGTCTCGCACCCGATGCGTCGCCGCATGCAGGATCGCACCGGCCACAACCTCCGGCGCATAGACCGGCGGGGCGACCTGTGGATCGCTATCCATGTGATTGCGCGCGTGGACAGGGAACGGCGTGCCGATGCCCGACGGCTTGATCAGGGTTACGGACACCGGGGCGCCTTCGTGCCTCAGTTCCATACGCAGCCCGTCGGTGAAGCCCTTCACCGCGTGCTTGCTGGCGGCGTAGGCGCTCAGCAGGGGAATGGCGAAGTCCGAGTTGATGGAGCCGATGTTGATCACGACGCCGCCGCCGGTGGTGCGGAAGTGCTGCACCGCGGCTTTGGAGCCGAACACGACACCCCAGTAGTTGGTCTGAAAAAGGCGCTCATGCTCCTCGATCGGGATGTCCATGAGATCCCCATAAATCCCGACGCCTGCGTCGTTCACCCAGGTGTCGAAACCGCCGAACTCGCGCAGAGCCGTTTGCACCACGCCGTCGACATCCGCCTCTACGCCCACGTCCGCGACGGCGTAGGCGACGCGCCCGCCCTGTTCGCGCAACTCGTCACAGATCGTCTTCAGGGCGTCCTCGTTGCGCGCCACCAGAACGACCGCCGCGCCCTCCGCGACCGCTTGCCGGGCCGTGGCAAGACCGATTCCGGACGAGGCGCCGGTGATCACGATGGTCTGTTGATCAAGGGACTTGGGCCGGAACTTCATGGCGAATCCTTTCGTCGCATACTCAAAAAAGAGGAGCGGCCATGAGCCGCCCCTCATTAAACAAGCCGGCGCAGGCTGGCTGGTTCCCCGAAATCGGGTCAGTGCTGCCGGTGCAGACTGGCGGGCTCGGAAATGTGCCGCAAAGCGTCACCGCTTTAGCCGGCGTCGGCAGAACGGCTCACGTCGCCGAGTGAGATCCTTCCGCCTATGTCGACTGTCGGACCGTGGCGGAGGGCACAGGGCGCAAAGTTTCTCGCGCGACACAAACCTTGAGCGCGGACCGGCCGGGGCCCCGGGCATCATCCTACCAGGCCGTGTGATGGGCAGCGAAATGAGCCGGGCTGTTTCGCCGAGCGAAACCCGGACCACCCGGAACGGGAGCTTCGATGTCAGGAAAAAAGCCTATGTGTGCAAAACCCGACGGAACGTCGGCCTTGGAGGCGCCTTACCTCCCTTGTCGCGGCTCGAGATGTGCGCGCCGTGTCAGTTCCTGGAGCCCCCGTCATGAGCATGGCGGGGGTTCTTGGTTGTAATGGGTGCAGGCGGATGCCGCCCGGCTCGCCAACACCCAGACCCCTGTTCCTCGCGTCGGCACAAGGCGTGGGCAGCGTTACGTTCCATCCTCCTGGCGTGTTTGGCTGCGGCTAGCCCGGCGTTACAGCAGGAGCTTCATCGATGCTGATCGCCCCGCCACGGTGCATTTTCGATCCGAGTCCGAAATCAGAAAGATGACTTGGAGCCTCCGTCTTAAGGGCAGACGGATTCCCGCTGCGGCCGTAAAGGTGTCTCCGTTCACTTCGCCGTCACCAAGAACCTCAAGGTGTAGTTGTCCAGTGTTCCCGGCAGCCGCCGGGGCGAGAGCCTCTCGGGCTCTTCCAGATTCATCGTCATTCGTGTGAGCAGGCGGCGCAGGGCCAACGAGGCGGTCATGGGTACAAAGTGCGCCGCCGGGCAGACTACCGGGCCGTGGCTGAACGGAACCAGGGCCAGGTCCGGCCGGACGATCCCGTCGGTCCACAAGGCCGGGTCGAACACGTGGGCCTGGTCCAGAGTTTCGTCGTCCCGATGGAAGAAGGGGGCGAAGATGAAGATGTGCACGTCCTCATCCAGACCGCCGCGCGCCCATCGGACCGGCCGTGTAGTTTCACGGAGGATGGCGGGCGTTGTGGGCCACAGCCGCAGTGCTTCCAGAAAACAGGCGCGCAGATAGTCGAGAGACGGAACGGCTTTCCCCTCTGCAGCAGCAATCTCGGCGCGCGCCTTTTCCTCCGCAGCGGAATGGGCCGAAAGCAGGGCCAGGGTTCGAAACAACGCCATGCCGCCTGGGTCGAAGGCGAACAGGTACTGCGGCAATTGATGGTGGGGCTGAAGGCCTGCTTCCGGACAAAGCTGGGCCATCCGACCCGCCAGGCTTTGGGGATCCGCCTTATCGACATAGCGGCGCAGACTCCGCAGAAACGCCTCGCGGCCTTTCCGGTGCCTGGGACGCAGGAAGGCGTAATTCGCTCGGTAGCGCAGATCCTCAAGCAGGTCGGTCAGTTCCGTGTCGTCCCTCGCGTCGTCGCCCAGCACGATGCGCCTGACCGTGCGCATCCAACCGGTGAAAAAGCTGTCCCAGTCGAGAACGCCCTGCTCGAGAGCCTGGTCGCAGACCGCATCCATTTCTTCGGCCACGACCTTGGCGAACCGTTCGCTCATGGAGTGGATCGGACAACCGGTCTCCAGCGTCTCTTCGTTGAGCCGCCGCCGCTTTTCGCGATCGGCGCCCTTTGACGCGAGAACGACATGGGGCTCGAAGTGATTCAGGGCCGAGCGCTTTTCGCGGGTAGCCGCATCGAAGGGATCGGGTGAGCCTTCCAGCACCATGCGCACATCAGCTGGCGACAACAGCAGGGCCTGGCGTCGGAACGGGACCGCCAGAACCAGGGGCCCGGCCCCATGCTTGCGCCGCAGCGCCTGCAACCGTTTCACCGCCCGGTCGTCGAGGCCTTTCCGCTCAGCGTATCCCACCACCTTCCGGCGGCGGATGAGCGGGCCCTTCCCCAGAGTGGGAAGGATCACAGCCTTTAGGACAGCGAAGGTATCGAGGACGCCCGCGTGTGAGACCGCGTGTGGCGAAACGGCCATGAGAACGGGCTCAGTGCGGGTCATGTGACCTCCAGCGTAAGACAGGACGATGCGCCTTTATCGAAGCGGCGCGCGACGCATCTGGAAGGACGAACGCCTTGGTCAGGAACCCGGTGACGTAGAGGGTAGTTCCTCAGAACCGTCTGCGACTCGTTGATCGAAAACGGACGCCAGGAAAGCCTCCCTGAACATCGCCGATGTTCCCGCGTGGAGGACTCCTCGTGCAGGCGGTTTTCCGGCGTTAGGCCGGGGTCTGCTCACCGAGGCGCCCCTTCAGCATATCCCGCTCTGATGATGAGTCCGAAGCCGACGGGACATCGATCGGGGCAATGCCTTTTGCACTGTCTCGGCTCGGATGTGCGCGCCCCGTGTCAGTTCCGGGCCCATCCGCGGTGGCGGTGCTCTTGGCTGAGAAGGGAACAGATGGCCAGCACTGTATGTTCGCTTACTGAAGGAGAATGCGCATGACCACAGGAAATCCCGAGGAGAAACCCCGGACCGCACCGGCGGAAGGCGACAACGACCGCGAGGACACGACGCCCGAAATCGCCGCTGATGACGCCGGGGCCTCGGCCATGGCGGAACGGAAAGCCAAGAAGTTGGAACAGCGGGAAAAGTCATGAAGAAGCCGCGCCCTTCGACGCCCCCTGAGCCCTACACCCCCGGGGAACAGATGGATCGACCCATCAAGCCCGTCGAACGCGAGGTCATGAACCGGGAAGCCGCCACATTGGCCATGCGCTCGCACCACCATGCGTTTGCAGGGTCAGCCCAAGGCGTGGGCAGCGTCGCCTTCGACGACCCCGGAGCGTATGACGTCAGCCAGCCCGCTGTTCAACCGGAGCAGCGGCTCAACTCCGATCCAGCGGCCACGCCGCATTCCGATCCGTGTCCGAGCGCCGAGGCCAGCCGTATTCGCGCGGGGGGCTTGGCTCCGGGGGAGTAGGCTGCCTGTGGGGAGGCTGACTCCCGCAGCTTACCATATGGCCACTTGATCCCCTCAGGATGTGTTCTCCCAGCGAGCATGGGCGCCCGCTGGACCAGCGTGGCCTCGCCCGAGCCGAGGCTCCCGATTTTGTGCGCAACCAGCTTGATTGCGTCGCGTTCCCTCGTGGCGGCTGGAGGCCGCTTGAATGCGATCATCCCAAGAGTGCAAGGCCAAAGCCCGCGAGATGGACGGCTTGGCCAGGGAGGCGACAGCAGACCCCATTCGGGCTGGTTTTCTTTCAATGGCGGCGCATTGGCGAGAGCTAGCCGTCGTTGCGGCATATCAAGAGGCGATGAAGCGTCGCTAATGTCGGCTCAGCGACAGACCGTCTGCTGTGACGCGGCTATTGTGATGTGGAACCGCTGGCCGCCATCGTCGCCGGCCGCCCTTCCTGGACCCTGCAATGCGGGAGACGGAAATGACCTATTTTTGCTTTATCGAGTCCTCCATCTTGTCCGTTCCCCATATGGAACCCTTGGTCGCGGACGACCTGGACGAAGCAAAACTGGAAGCCGAAGCCCTCCTCGGCCAGCACGCCAGTGGTTATGCGGCACATATCGTTAAGGACGAGAGGCGGCTGACCAGCATTCGCCGAGCCCGCGCACCGAAGGCTGCCCCTTTGGAAAATGGACCTGCGCCGTCGTCCCTTTAGGTCCGCGCATAAACGCGCGCCGCACCCTTCAGACAACGTCCTCCGCGGCGGATTTCGTTGAACGAAAGTCGCCTTTCTGGCGGGGAGTGCCAGTCCGCTCCTGGCGCAAGGCGGACCGGAGACTGCCCGGCTAGAGTTCTAGTCGCTGTTTTCACCACAACATGTGCGCTACCAGGAAGCCCCTAGCAGTAGGGACCGACATAGGTACCGGACGGCATTCCACATAAAAAAATCTAATTATTCCGCCGTTTAATTGGGCGGTGGCGGAGAGGGTGGGATTCGAACCCACGGTACGCTTCCACGTACGCCGCATTTCGAGTGCGGTACATTCGACCACTCTGCCACCTCTCCGCGGTCGCTGTTTCCCCTGGGGGTGGTCGAGCGAGGCGGGATGTCTAATCGGCCCGGGCGTTTCCCGCAAGCGTTCCGTTGCGATTATCGCTGGCCGGGCAGGGACAAGCCGGTGACGCCGCCGCCGGAGGCCTCGGCGCCCCGGTAGCGATAGAGTTCGGCGGGCCGCCCGCCGGTGGCGGCGCTCAGCCGTCCGGTGGGTTCGACCAGGCCGGTGCGCTCCACGCCGCGGCGGAAATTCTGCTTGTGCAGCGACAGGCCCGAGACCGCCTCCGCTGCGGCCTGCAACTGGGACAGGGTGAAGGTGTCCGGCGTCAGGTCGAACAGCACCGGGCGGTATTTCAACTTGCTGCGCAGACGGCCGATCGCGGTGGCCAGAATGCGGCGGTGGTCCGACACCATGGCGCGGCCCGGGATGGCGCCGGGGGCGGACTGCCCGTGGTCGCGCACCGCTTCGGGCGTCAGGCCGGCCTCATAGAGCAGTTCGTAACGCTCCAGCACCTGCTGCTCGTTCCAGCGCCCGCCCTTCAGGGCGAACAGACGCTCGGCCCGGGCCGCGCGGGGGGCTGCATCCGGACCGGCCGCCCATGCCGCCAGGGCGGGCGCGATCAGCCGGTCGATCATGTCCGGCCGCCCCCGGCGCCAGTCCTCCCACGGGAAGAATTCCAGAACCGGCGTCCAGGCGGACCCGGGGCCGGCCACCGCGCTCGGGTCATGGGTCAGGGCCAGATAGCCCACCGAGACCACGCGCCGGGCGCCCACGCCCATCTCAGCGCGCGGCGATTCCCGCCCCGCGTCGCCGAAGGTGTAGAGTTGCTCCACATAGCCTAGGGGAAAGGTGGTCTGTTCGGCCACGAAATCGCGCAGGGCCAGTTCGAAGGTGCGGTGCCGGGTCGGCTCGAACGGGCCGAAGGGCAGGCCGGCGCCGTCGGGGCCGCCCCCGGTGGTCAGCACCACCGCCTCGCCGTCGCGCAGGGCGAACACCACCACCGACAGCCCGATCAGCACGCCTTGGTCCTGAACGGCGCGGTTCATGGTCACTCCGTGTGCCAGGCGTCGGGGGCGGGCAGGGCGCCCATGGCCCCGGCCAGCAGGCGATAGCGCTCCAGATACCGCGCCTGGGCCTGGCCTGCGGGCAGGGGCTGGATGACAAGATCATAGTCCGGGGGCGGGGCGCCGAACAGGCGCAGGGACTCCTTGCGATCGAACCCCGCCAGCTGCGTCGCCTCGAAGAAGGCGCAGGCCCGGTCGGCCTTCTTTATCAGGCTCTTGACGGCCACGGGCGACTTCGGCGGCAGGCCGAAACGCAGGTGAATGGCGCTTTCCAGCCGCGCCTCGAATTCCTTGTAGTTGAAGCCCAGGGCCGATTTGAACGGCGAGATCATATCGCCGATCACATATTCGGAGGCGTCATGCAGCAGGGCCGCAAGCCGCCATTTTGGCGCGATGTCCGGCTGGATGTGGGCCACGATCTCCTCGACCACAACGCTGTGCTGGGCGACCGAAAAGGCGTGGTCGCCGAGGGTCTGGCCGTTCCAGCGGGCGACCCGGGCCAGGCCGTGGGCGATGTCCTCGATCTCGATGTCGAAGGGCGACGGATCCAGCAGGTCCAGCCGCCGGCCGGACAGCATCCGCTGCCAGGCGCGGGGCGCCTTTTCGCTGGGTCTCTTTCGCGTCTGGGCCAAGATCACTCCGTCGGTTCGAGGCCCCGGACGTGACGCATTCGCGCACAGCGATCAAGCCCGTCGGCCCGCTTATTCCCCGACGTTCAGACGAACCAGGGACTTGGCCCCGTCGAACACCTCGTCCTCGCGGCGATCCTTGCTGCGCACCACGGCCACGATCAGGGGGCCGCCCTCGGGGCCGCGCGCCTCGTATCCCACGAGACGCCAGCCCAGGTCCGAGCCGCGCTCGTCCACCAGAATGTAGGTGGCGCGGACGCCGTGCGCGGTGTCGCGGGTGCGAATCTCCACCGCCTCCTCCCGGGCGCGGATGCGCACGGCCTCGTTGTCGGTGCTGATGTTCACCTGGTCCCCGGCTTCATCGCTGCGGATGCTGAAGCCGCCGACGCGCACCCTGGACTGGCCGCCGTCGGTGTCGATGCTGATGCCGGGGATGCGGACCCTGGCGTTTTCACCCTCGGTTTCTATGGTCACGCCGGGAACCTGAACGGCCACGTTGTCGCCGTTCGCTGCTGAGGCGGAGGCCGGGGATCCTGCGTCAGCGGTCGCCATCGCAAGGGCGCCGCCCACCCGTTCGATCGCCGAAGGCAGCAGCGCCTGGACCTCGGCTTCCAGCGCATCCAGGGCGGCCAGCCCCTCGCCCTCCAGGCGGATCAGCCGCAGGGTGACCTGGGAGCCGCGCGGACCGGTGTATTCGCAGGACAGGCCGTCGGCGGCCGGCGCGCCTCTGCGGGTCAGCACCTCATGGGTCTGGGGGCACTGGAGGGTGTCCACCATGCGCAGGGCGCCGCTGGACTCGGCGCTCTGATCGCTGTCGCGAGAGATGCGGATGGAGGGCTCGGTGTCGCAGGCCGCCAGCAGGGCCGCCAGGCAGATCGGAAGGATGAGGGCGCGCATGGTGTCGGCTCCTGTTACTGCCCTATTGTGCGCCGGGGTTTTTCAGACGCCAGTGAAATCGCGGTAATCGGTCCTGACGGAACCCGTCAACCGCCGGGCCGCCCCGCCTCGCGGCGCTGCAGGAACGCCAGACGCTCGAACAGGTGCACGTCCTGTTCATTCTTCAGCAGGGCGCCGTGCAGGGGCGGGATCAGGCGCTTGGGATCGCGCTCGGCCAGGGTCTCGGGCGTCACGTCGTCCACCATCAGCAGTTTCAGCCAGTCCAGCAGCTCGGATGTGGACGGCTTCTTCTTCAGGCCCGGCGTCTCGCGGATCTGGTAGAAGGTCTTCAGCGCTGCGGACACCAGGCGGGGCTTCAGGCCGGGATAGTGCACGTCGACGATGGCCCTCATGGTCTCCTCGTCCGGGAAGCGGATGTAGTGGAAGAAGCAGCGGCGCAGGAAGGCGTCCGGCAGCTCCTTCTCGTTGTTCGAGGTGATGACCACCACCGGGCGCACCTCTGCGCGGATGGTCTCGTCCGTCTCGTGGACGTAGAACTCCATCCGATCCAGCTCCTGCAACAGGTCGTTGGGGAACTCGATGTCGGCCTTGTCGATCTCGTCGATCAGCAGCACGGGACGTTTCGGCGCCGTGAACGCCTCCCACAGCTTGCCGTGCTTGAGGTAGTTGCGCACGTCGTGAACCCGCTCCTCGCCCAGCTGGCTGTCACGCAGGCGGGATACGGCGTCGTATTCGTAGAGGCCCTGGTGGGCCTTGGTGGTGGACTTGATGTGCCAGGTGATCAGGGGCGCGCCCAGCGCCTCGGCCAGCTCATAGGCCAGAACCGTCTTGCCGGTGCCGGGTTCACCCTTGATCAGCAGCGGCCGCTCCAGGGTCACGGCCGCGTTGACCGCCACCTTCAGGTCGTCGGTCGCAATATAGTTCCCGGTGCCCTGGAACCGATCCATTCGTCCACTCCGTCCATGAGAGACCCGAGTGGGTAGCGGATCAGGACGCACCTGAACAGGGTTCAGGTGATGCGCTTGGGCGTCGCAGGGTCGCTGGCGGGGAAGGTCTCCTCGACAGCCTCGTCCACCAGGTCCTCCTGACGATCCTTCGCCGTGCGGTCCTTGTCGTCGAGCTGATCGGGCTTGCCCTCTTCCGGCGGAACCTTGCGGGCGTAGGGGGCGTCGATGTCGTCGTCTCGCTTGTGGTCGGTCATCAGGCTTCCTTCCGTGGGTGTTCGTCGGGGCCGTAGCCCAAGGCGTCGATGTCGTCGTCGTCCAGGCGGCGGGACTCCCAGTGCGCGGCCGAACCCTGCGCGCCCTTGACGTTGCGCATCAGGCCGGAGGGCACCAGTTCGATCTCATCGGCGCCGTACTCGCCGTCGCTTTCGGCGTCCTGTTCATTCAGGGGCTGATCGCCCTCGTTGAGCCGGGCGTCAGCATGGGGGTCGACGCCGTCCAGGGCCTGGACATCGTCCAGCTCCAGATCCTCGTCGTCTGCGTCGCCCGCTTCCTGGGTGACGTCCAGAACATCCATCTCCTCCAGGGCGACGTCGCCGTCGCCCTCGTCGTCCAGATGGGTCTCGTCGAAAGTCTCGGACTGATCCTGTTCTTCGGGTTCTTCCGGGCGTTCGGCCATTGTCTCGGCTCCCTTTGTCCGGGAGTGAAACGTGCGGCGATCAGGCGGCGTTCCGACCCGCCGAAGATATTCGCGCCAGTTCGACGGCCATCTCGGCCATCACCGCGTCCCAGCGCCCGAACGAGCCCGCCGCCCAGCCCCGCATGCGCGGATAGAAGGGATAGGTCTTGCCCGTGCCCAGCAGGTGCCAGTCGTCCGGCGCCTGGATCATCCAGGTGTTCGCTCCCACCGCCGCGGCGATGTTGGTGCCTGCGATTCCCGGGCCGATCACCAGGTCCAGAGCCGCCGACAGGGCGGCCACGTCCTCAAGATCGTCCTTGAGGTTGATGGGCGGAGTCCAGATCTCCAGACCCTCCGCCTCGGCCTGGGCCAGTTCGGCGGCGGTGTCGCCGCACTGAAGGTTGACCATGACGCAGCCGGGCGTGGTCAGGATCGGCCGCCACTGGTCGAAGGGCGAGAAATAGCGCGACCGCACGCCTTTCAGCACCAGGCTCTTCCAGTGAAGCCCCACCTTGAAGCCGTCGCCCAGCCCCGCCAGTTCGCTCCGCCAGCGCGCGACGCGCTCCGGCTCGGGCGTCATATAGCCCGCGTGGTCCGGGAAGGCCTCCAGCGTCGGGCGGAAAGGCGCCATCAGGCTGGCCATGGGCAGCCAGCCGTCCAACGCGCCATGCTCTTGCATGAACGGCGCGAAGCGGATCAGCCGTCCGGCCTTTCGCACCGCCTGGTGCGCGCCGACCACGGCGCCGGGGAAGCTGCGCTGGAAGATCGAGACCAGTCTCGGCTCCACCGCCAGAAACACCTTCCCCTCCGGCCCCACCGCCCGGATCAGGTCGGGGATCATGTTGGCGAAGATGAATTCGTCGGCGACGCCCTGTTCGCCCACCGCCAGGATGCGCTTGCCCTCCAGCGGCTGGTCCGGCGTCCAGCGCGGGCCGTCGGCCATGATGGCGATGGCGTCGGGCATGACCGGGTCCAGCCGCACCTCATAGGCCTCATAGCCCTCCTTGAGGCGGCCGGAGGCCATCAGGGTCAGGGCCCGGGCCATGGTCATCATGCCGGTTTCGTATCCGGGCGCGGCGTGGGGCAGGGCCGCCTCGATATCCTCCAGCGCTCCTTCGAAATCACCCAGAGGCTGGCGCGCGTTGCCGCGATTGTAGCGCGCCTTGGCGAAGCCCGGCTCCAGCCGAAGGGCCTCGTCATAGAAGGTCATGGCGGTGGCCATGTCGCCCTGGTCGCCCATCACGGTGCCCAGGGTGTTCCACATCAGGGCGCTCTCCGGCGCGGTCTGCAGCCGGGCGCGCAGCACCTCGATGGCCTGATCGTAGCGGTTCTGGTCGCGCAGCACGCAGGCCAGATTGTTGATCGCCTCGATGTGCTCCGGGTCCGCCGCCAGATAGTGCAGCAGCAATTTCTCGGCGATCTCCAGATAGCCCAGACGCTGGGCCAGGCGCGCCAGGTCCTGCGCCACCGCCGTGTCCCGGGGCAGCAGCTTCAGGGCCGCCTCATAGGCGTTCAGCGCCTGCACCAGATCGCCGGCCTTTTCGCGCGCGATGGCCAGCACATGCCAGGCCACGCCGTGCTGGCTGTCCAGCTCCAGCGCCTTCAGGGCCTTCTTGCTGGCGGCCTCATAGTCATGGATGCGAAGATCGGCGACGGCGGCCTTCAACTGGGCCAGGGCCGCGCGGGCCTGCTTTTTCGCTTTCCCGCCGTCCCGGGCCAGAACGCGCGACAACCGTCCAACGGCCTCGGGCGAGGCGGCGTCACCGGCGGCGGCGTCGGCGGCGCGAGCCAGCCCCGGCAGGGCGGTCGGCGCCTCGAATGCGATGCTCAAGTCTGATCTCCCGGACTCGGATTTCCCTTATGCTGCCGCCCGAAACACAAGGGATGGTTAACCACGTTTGTTTAATCAGCGTCAGGCGAGCTCCGGTAGGTCTGGGGCGCCGGAGGGTCGTCATGCCGCTGAAACTGTCGCTCAAGCCGGGCGAGAAATTCGTCCTCAACGGCGCTGTCGTCCAGAACGGCGACCGCCGCGGCGTTCTTCTGCTCCAGAACAAGGCCTCGGTCCTGCGCGAGAAGGACATCATGCAGGCCGACGAGGTGACCACGCCGGCGCGCCGCATCTATTTCCCGGTCATGATGATGTACCTGGACGAGTCTTCGGCGGACAAATTCTACGACGAGTTCGCCATGCGCCTGTCCGAGTTCATGGGCGCCACCCGTAATCCGGACACCATGGCCGACTGTGTGGCCGCCTCACGGCACGTGATGGCCCGCGAATATTACAAGGCCCTGATGGCCGCCCGCAAACTGGTTGAATACGAAGAGTCGAGGATCGGCGATGTCGCTTCAGGCCTACAAGACAGCGACCGCTAGGGCGGAGAACCCGCGAGAGGCGGAATACCGTCTGTTCGGCCAGGTCACGCGGGCGCTCATGGAGGCTTCACGCGCAGACCCGACCGACCTCAAGACGCGCATCGACGCCCTGGACTGGAACCGGCGCCTGTGGTCGACTCTGGCCACGGATTGCTCCAATCCCGACAACAGCCTGCCGGCCCCGCTGCGCGCGCAGCTCATCTCCATCAGCCTGTTCGTCAGCCGCCACTCCTCGGCCGTCATGCGTCGCGAGGAGGATTTCGAACCCCTGATCGACATCAACAAGATGATCATGCAGGGCCTGGCTGCCGCCTCGGGCGCCCAGGCGGCGTAGGGGGCGCCTGATCCTCCCCCATCGGGGGAGGGGGACCGCGTAGCGGGGGAGGGGGCCGGCCGGCAGGATGGATGCTCGACCGCCGCGCGTCCGTCTGCGATCCAGCCCCACCCACACCCGCACAGCCCGGCTTCAGCCCCCTGCCGTCGCGGGCGCCTTGGCGCGCCTGCAATCGGCAAAAGCTTCCCCCGGGGCCCGGCAGAAATCGCGCGTTAGCGGGGGCGGCGCCGTCATTCCCTTGATAATCAAACACCTGATGTCGGCCCGATCCTTGCGGGAGCGTGCGCGAGCCAGAACCAGCTCGGCGGCCAGAAGGCCGTTTTTCACTCCCCGACCAGAATGGAAGGACCGCCGACATGAACTCGGTGAACGTAAACGTGGGCGCGATGATCGCGCTCCAGAACCTGAACAAGACCAACCAGGATCTGGGCACCACCCAGAACCGCATCAACACCGGGATGAAGGTCGCGTCCGCCAAGGACAATGGCTCTATCTGGGCCATCGCCCAGGGGCAGCGCGCTGAACTCGGAGCCCTGAATGCGGTTTCTCAATCGCTGGATCGCGGCACGTCCGCGGTCGACGTGGCCATGGCTGCGGGCGAGACGGTGTCGGACCTTCTGGTGCAGATGAAGGAGAAGGCCCTCGCGGCGACTGACGAGACCCTGACCACGTCCTCCCGCGAAGCGCTCGCGGAGGACTTCGAAGCCCTGCGCGACCAGATCTCCAGTGTGGTCGCCAACGCCGAGTTCAACGGGGTCAACCTGCTGAACACCGGCGCCACAGGTTTCGAGGCCCTCGCGGACGCCAGCGGCGCGCTGCGGCTCACCGTCGCGGCCGAAGTGATGGCGCTGGGCGGGACCATTGTGTCGGTCGGCGCAAGTCAGAGCATCACCAGCATGTCCGACGCCTCGACCGCGCTGGACGCTGTGGACGACTCCATCGCCGCCGTGTCCGCCGCCCTCGCGCGGATGGGCACGAAATCCAAGGCGCTGGAGACGCACTCGACCTTCGTCGGCAAGCTCCAGGACGCCCTGGAGGCCGGCGTGGGGAATCTGGTGGATGCGGACCTGGCGAAGGAAAGCGCAAGGCTCCAGGCGTTGCAGACGAAGCAGCAGTTGGGCGTTCAGGCGCTGGGCATCGCCAACCAGGCGCCGCAGATGCTTCTGGGCCTGTTCCGCTAGGGCCTGATCGGTTGAAGAGGAATCGCTTCGCGCTTCCTCCGACGCCGCAAGTCAGGCTCTCGCTGATGCCGGTTCTGTTCGGGATCAAGCGCCGGACGTGCGGAGCCTTCGGGCCCGCCGTCCGGCGTCCCTTACCGGATCAGCGAATGGTCGAGGGATCGCAGACCGCGATCACGCCCCGCTGGCACGCTTCGACCCGACGGCGCCACTCGGCCAGATTGGCCTCATGCTCCTGCTGCCGGCGCAGCACTTCGGCCTCATAGGCCGCCTGTTCGGCCATATGCTCTTCCTCCAGCCGCGCCACCCACGCCTCATGATCGCGCAGGCCCTGCTCGTATTCGGCCTGGGCCGAAGCGTTGGTCTGGCGCACGGACTGGTTATAGGCCTCGACCGCGGCGTTCAGACGCCGGGTCTCGTCGGTCTCCGGATCGTGGGCAGGCTTGTCGACCGGGGCGATTTCGTCCACCGGCGTCGGCTCAGCGGGGCGGGGCGGCGGAGTCCGGGTCCGCTCTTCGGCCTCCCGGGGATTGGCGAACAGATCGTCCACAGCGTCCTGGGCGGCTGCGGGCATGGCGACCGCCAGGGTCAGGGCGGCCAGCAGGGGGATGCGAAGCATGACGGGTCTTCCTTCACCTCGGCGCCGGGGGCGGTCCGGCGGTTCGTCCTCACAACGAGCATGACCGCCGAACCGTTGCAATAAGGCGCGTGGACGCCGCCGGCTCCCGACGGGGTGGGCAAGCATTCCGGCCTCTGCTAGTTGCGCCGTTTACGGACGAAATTCTCAGACAAGCGACGCTGTTGGCCAAGACCCTCGACAAGGATCTCAAGAAGATCGGCCGCCTGGAGGCCGCGACCGCGGATCTCGGGCGCTCGCTCGCGTTCCCCGGCGTCGCCCTGCTGTTCCTGCTGGCCGTGGCCCTGTTCGCCCTGCGCATCGCCGGTGTCGGCGACCTGGCCATCTATGTGGTCTTCGGCACGGTGGTCGCAGGCTACATGGCCCTGAACATCGGCGCCAACGACGTGGCCAACAACATGGCCCCGGCGGTGGGGTCCAAGGCGCTCAGCCTGACCGCCGCCCTGATCATCGCCGCCATCTGTGAAGTCTCCGGCGCCCTCCTGGCCGGGGGGGCGGTGGTCGACACCATCTCCAGGGGCATCATCACCCCGTCGCCGGAGCTGGACGCCCAGAGCCTGATCCTGCTGATGACCTCGGCCTTGCTGGCCGGGGCGCTGTGGCTGAACCTGGCCACCATCCTCGGCGCGCCGGTCTCCACCACACATTCCATCGTCGGCGCGGTTCTGGGCGCGGGCCTCGCGGCCTTCGGCGTCGGCGCCGTGGCCTGGCCGGTCATGGGGGGCATCGCGGCCAGCTGGGTCATCTCGCCGGTCATGGGCGGCATCATCGCGGCGGCCCTGCTGGCCTTCATCAAATGGCGCATCCTGTTCCAGCAAGACCGGGTCGCCGCCGCGCGCCGCTGGGTGCCGGTGCTGGTGGGGCTGATGGCGGGGGTGTTCACCCTCTATATGTTCTCCAAGGGGCTCAACCGGATCTGGACGCCCCCCACGGCCGTGGTGCTGATCGGCGGCGCCGCCATGTCCGTGATCGGCTGGGCGGGCTCACGGCCCTGGGTGCTGCGCAAGGCCCGGGGCATGGAGAACGCCAAGAAGCAGGTGGCCACCCTGTTCGTGCCGCCCCTGATCCTGGCAGCCGCCCTGCTGTCCTTCGCCCACGGCGCCAACGACGTGGCCAACGCCGTGGGGCCGCTGGCCGCCATCGTCGCCGCGGCCCAGTCCGGCTCGGCCGAGACCGGGGCTGTCGCCCTGCCGGTCTGGGTGCTGATCGTCGGCGGCATCGGCATCTCGCTGGGCCTGGCCCTGTTCGGGCCGCGGCTGATCCGCACCGTGGGCGAGAAGATCACCCGGATGGACCCCATGCGCGCCTTCTGCGTGGCGCTGGCGGCGGGCTCGACCGTGCTGGTGGCCTCCACCCTTGGCCTGCCGGTGTCCTCGACCCACATCGCCATCGGCGGCATCTTCGGCGTGGGGCTTCTGCGCGAGGTCATGACCAATCGCGGCGTGCGTCGGCGCAACGGAACCCCGTCGCCGGACACCATAGCGGTCACCCCGGAACAGGCCGTCAAGGCGGAGACCAAGCGTCAGAAGCGCCTTCTCGTCCGTCGCCAGCACCTTTGGGGCATCGCCGCGGCCTGGGTCGTCACGGTGCCTGCGGTGGCGATCCTCTCGGCGGTGATCTACCTGATCCTGACCCGTTTCCTTGGCTGACGCCGCCGCTTGAGCGGTTTGGCTGGCGGGCCGTCGGCATCCGGCGGCGCCGTGAGGTCGGCGTGCAGGCGATCCAGCACCACGAGCAATTCGGCATTGTCGATCAGCCGCCGGGCCTGACGGTGGGTGGCCCAGTGGCGTCGCCGGCTGCCGCGCTCCGGCCAGTCCTTGGCCTGGTCATCGACCTTCAGCGGATACAGATCCACCGCGATCATGCGACGACTGTGACGCTCGATCTTTTCGGTCCGGTAGGTGCCGATGGCGACCTTGCCGATCTCTCCTCGAACGCCGGCTTCCTCCCAGGCCTCCTTGGCGGCCGAGCGGGCAGGGGTCATGTCATCCTCCACCGCGCCCTTCGGAAAGATCCACCGGCCGGTGCGCCGCGAGGTGATCAGCAGATAGGTCGGCTCGTCTCCGGCCCAGGCATAGGGAATGGCGCCGCTCTGAACGGTCGAGGGGCGCCCCGCCGGGGGCCAGGTTCGTCTGTGGCGAGCCCCCAGGGCCCGCACGATGCGGCGCAACATCCAGCTACACTAGCCGGGTCGACTGAGTCGGGGGAGGCGGAAGACAAGCGTGTCGGGCGTCGCGTCCGGGGTGCGTCATCAGAAGGGCGCCGCGGGCCGACCGGGGCGGTCAGCGATTGGCCAAACCCGCCTTGGCCGGGAGCTTCGAGGCAGGGATCAGGAGATCCTTGACCACCTGTCGGAACCGCGCGGCGCTGAGCGGCTTGGACAGGACGGCGTCAGCGCCGAGCGTTGTGGCCACGGCGAGCAGATAGTTGGCGTCCATGCTGCCGCCGCTGGAGATCGCCAGAATCCGCACGTTCGGATAGAGCTGGCGCGCTTCCATGAGCGTCTCCAGTCCGTCCTTCTCGGGCATCAGCATATCGAGCACCATCAGGTCGATGGGGACGGCCTTGAGGATGCGGAGCGCCTCGCTTCCGTCGGCGGCTTCGACGATGGCGTGGTCCCCGTCGCGCAGGAACTCCACCGCGATGGCGCGTACGGTCGGGTCGTCGTCTACGATGATGATGGCGGCCATGAGTTTGCTCCGTATGCACACTCTCACGGAAAGGGCGCCAATCCGCTAACGGAGAGGCTTAACGCTCAGGCCGCGCGATCGCCCAGGCGGGAAATCTCGCTCAATTCCATAGGTCTGTAGAAATGGTACCCTTGGAGGTAGTGGACCCCCGCAGTGCGCAGGAAAGCCGCCTGTTCGGCCGTCTCCACCCCTTCGCAGACCACCTTCACCCCCAGGGCGCGGCCCACCCCGATGACGGCATGGATGATCGCGGCTGAAGCCGTGCTGGACAGGCAGTCCTGAACAAAGCTGCGGTCGATCTTGAGCGTGTCGAACGGCAGGTCCTTCAGGGCCTGGAAGCTGGTGAAGCCAGTCCCGAAATCATCCAGCGCGGCGCGTACGCCCAGCGCCTTCAGTTCAGCGATGCCGATCGCCGACCGCTTCATATCCAGCATGGCGGTTTCGGTGACCTCGATCTCCAGTCGTTGCGGATCGAAGCCCTCGGCCGTCAGGGCGTCACGCACCCGGTCCGCGAAGCCCGGCTCCTGGAACTCCTCGGGGAAGACGTTCACGGCGACGCTAAGATGTTCAAGGCCCGCCAGATCCCGCATGGCGCGGCGCATAACGAAATCGGTCAGTCGCGGACCCAGGGCCGCCCGGGCCACGCACGGCAGGAAGGCGTCGGGGCACAAGGGGCCTCGTTCGGGATGGTCCCACCGCACCAGCGCCTCGACCTTGCCGCAGGGACCGGCGTTGCGATCGACGATGGGCTGGTACACCAGCCTCAGGCCGCCGTTGGTCAGGGCTTCCTCGAACTCGGCCTCGAACGGTTCGCGGACGGGGGCGTCCCCGAACAGGGCGGCGGAGGTGAGCTCGAGGGCCTGATGCAGGCCGTCCACCTCGACGTAAAGACCGGATCTGTTCTCGCGCGCCCCGGCCTCGACGGTGGAGGCGGCCGCCGCCACGGCGCGGGCGCCGATGCTGAGGCTCATGGACTTCAGGGCATGGGCGGCGCGGGCCAGGGCGTCCCTGTCGCCCGTCAGCAGCGCGGCGTCGATTTCGCCTGCACGCAGCGGCGCATTGGCGCGATAGAGGCCTTGCACCCGATCCAGGAACTCGGGCTTGCGCAGGGCGATGGCGTCCAGTTCCGCCCGCACTTGGGGGTCAAACAATGCGGCGTCGGCATCCGCCTGCGGGGTGCGGGGTTCCGCGGGTTCCGGCGCCGTCACGGCCTTGTCGGCGCAGGTCCGCTGCAGGGCGCCTGCCAGATCCCGCACAGTGAAGGGCTTGTAGACGACACCGTCCATCCCCGCCTCGCGCCAGGCGTCGGCCCCGGCTCCGATCACATGGGCGGTCAGGGCCAGGATCGCCGCGCGGGGCCGGCCGGCCTCGCTTTCCTCCGCCCTGATGCGGGCCGTGGTCTCGAAGCCGTCCAGACCCGGCATGGACCCGTCCATGAACACCAGATCGAAGGCTTCGGCCCGCATGAGCTCAATGGCCGCTTCGCCGCTCTCCGCCAGGGTGACCTCCACATCCAGCTGACTCAGGGTCTC
>NZ_PNLV01000010.1 GCF_013823285.1 Brevundimonas sp.
TCCATGACGGACAGGCCGTTTTTCACGTCGACGACGTGCTCGGTCCCGTCATGCTCGATGTAGGTGATTTTCGCCATCAAGCGCGCGTCAGGCCGAGGCCTGTGCCTTCTTCCGTTCCTTCGACACCATCAGCTTCTTGGTCTCGGCGATGGCCTTGGCCGGGTTCAGGCCCTTGGGGCACACCTGGGTGCAGTTCATGATGGTGTGGCAGCGGTAGAGCTTGAAGGGGTCTTCCAGGTCATCCAGCCGCTTCTCCGTCGCGTCGTCGCGGCTGTCGGCGATCCAGCGGTAGGACTGCAGCAGCGCCGCCGGGCCCAGGTAGTCCTTCTGGTTCCACCAGTAGCTGGGGCACGAGGTCGAGCAGCAGGCGCACAGGATGCACTCGTACAGCCCGTCGAGCTTCTCGCGGTCCTCCGGCGACTGCAGCCGCTCGGTGGTCGGGTCCGGCTCGTCGGACTGCAGATAGGGCTGGATAGAGTCGTACTGGGCGTAGAACAGGCTCAGGTCGGTGACCAGATCCTTGACCACCGGCTGGTGGGGCAGGGGCGCGATGGTGATGGTGGAGGACGAGCACTCCTCCCACCCCTTGGTGCAGGACAGGGTGTTGCGCCCGTCGATGGCCATGGAGCACGACCCGCAGATGCCCTCGCGGCACGAGCGGCGGAACGCCAGGGTCGGATCGATGGTGTTCTTGATGTGGATCAGGGCGTCCAGCAGCATCGGCCCGTGGTCGTCGGCTGAGACCTCGAACACGTCCCAGCGCGGATCGGCGTCCACCTCGGGGTCATACCGGTAGACCTTGTAGGTCTTGACGTTGGTCGCGCCCTCGGGGGCCTTGTGGACCTTGCCCTGGGTGGGTTTGGAACCGCGCGGAAGGGTGAGCTGAACCATGCCTAGTAAACCCTCGCCTTGGGCTTGATGTAGTCGATGTCGCTGGACATCGTGTACTCGTGGACCGGTCGGTAATCGATCGCCACGCCCTGTCCCGGACGCTTCCACGCCAGGGTGTGCTTCATCCATTCCGCGTCGTCGCGGTCGGGATAGTCCTCGCGGGCGTGGGCGCCGCGGCTTTCCTTGCGGTTGGCCGCGCTCTCGATGGTGACCAGCGCCTGATCGATCAGGTTGTCGTATTCCAGGGTCTCGACCAGATCGGTGTTCCAGATCAGGCCGCGATCGGTGGTCTGGATGTCCTCGCCGGCCGCGTGGATGGCGCGCAGCTTGGCCACGCCCTCGTCCAGGGTCTTGCCGGTGCGGAACACCGCCGCGTCGGACTGCATGGCCCGCTGCATGTCGTCGCGCAGCTTGGCCGTGGGCGTGCCGCCCGAGGCGTGGCGGAAGCGGTCCAGCCGGGCCAGGTGGGCGTCGGTGGCGCCGGCGGGCGCGGCCGGGACCGGCGCGGCCTTGTCCACCACCTCGCCGGCGCGCAGGCCGGCGGCGCGGCCGAACACCACCAGGTCGGTCAGGCTGTTGGAGCCCAGGCGGTTGGCGCCGTGCACCGAGACGCAGGCCGCTTCGCCCACGGCCATCAGGCCGGGCACGACCGTGTCGGCGTTGTCGCCCACCTTGGTCAGCACCTCGCCGTGATAGTTCGTGGGGATGCCACCCATGTTGTAGTGCACGGTCGGCAGCACCGGGATCGGGGCCTTGGTCACGTCCACGCCCGCGAAGATCCTGGCGCTTTCGGAAATGCCCGGCAGGCGCTGGTGCAGGGTCTTGGGATCCAGGTGATCCAGATGCAGGTAGATGTGGTCCTTGTTGGGACCGACGCCGCGGCCTTCGCGGATCTCAATGGTCATGGAGCGGCTGACCACGTCGCGGCTGGCCAGATCCTTGGCCGAGGGGGCGTAGCGCTCCATGAACCGCTCGCCCTCCGAGTTGGTCAGATAGCCGCCCTCGCCGCGCGCGCCCTCGGTGATCAGGCAGCCGGCGCCGTAGATGCCGGTGGGGTGGAACTGCACGAACTCCATGTCCTGCAGCGGCAGGCCGGCGCGCAGCACCATGGCGTTGCCGTCGCCGGTGCAGGTGTGGGCGCTGGTGGCCGAGAAATAGGCGCGCCCGTAGCCGCCGGTGGCCAGGATCACCAGCTTGGCGCGGAAGCGGTGCAGCTGGCCGTTATCCAGCTGCCAGGCGGTGACGCCCGTGCAGGCGCCGTCCTGCATGATCAGGTCCAGCGCGAAATACTCGATGAAGAACTTCACCTCGCGCCGCACCGACTGGCCGTACAGGGTGTGCAGGATGGCGTGGCCGGTGCGGTCGGCGGCGGCGCAGGTGCGCTGCACCGGGCCTTCGCCGAAATTGCGCGTCATGCCGCCGAAGGCGCGCTGATAGATGCGGCCGTCCTCGGTGCGGCTGAAGGGCACGCCCCAGTGCTCCAGCTCGTAGACCGCCTTGGGCGCCTCGCGCACCAGGTATTCGATGGCGTCCTGATCGCCCAGCCAGTCCGACCCCTTGACGGTGTCGTACATGTGCCACTTCCAGTCGTCCTCGCCCATGTTGCCCAGCGAGGCCGAGATGCCGCCCTGGGCGGCCACGGTGTGGGAGCGGGTCGGGAAGACCTTGGTGACGCAGGCGACCTTCAGGCCCTGCTGGGCGGCGCCCAGAGCGGCCCGCAGGCCGGAGCCGCCGGCGCCCACGACGACGACGTCGTATTCGTGATCGACGAATTCATAAGCAGCCATGTGGTTCTCAGGCCCCGAAACCGGCGGGCAGCGGCGCCGAACCCAGCGCCAGCCGCGTGATGAAGAAGACGCTGGCCGCCGCCAGCACCAGGAAGATCAGGTTCGACAGGCCGATCAGCAGCGCCTTGTTGCGGGGGCGATGGATGTAGTCCTCGATGATCACCTTCCACGCCAGGCTGATGTAGCCCAGGAACACCACCGCCGTGACGCCGAGCAGCACCGCGTTGAGGGTGCTGGCGAACCACGCCGTCGCGGTTTCGTAGTCGGCGCCGGCCAGGGTGAAGGCGCTGGAGGCCGTCCAGACGCCCAGCGGCATGAGAATCAGCAGGGAGACCCGCTCGATGACCCATTCGCCCGCGCCGTGGCGCTCGGAGATCTTCACGCGGTTCTTGTACTGGGCGTAGCCGCTCACAGCGAGACCCTCCCGGTGGTGAACAGAACGGCCCAGAACAGCACGGTCAGCACCACCGGCCCCCAGACCGAAATGTGCGACAGCAGGTTCGCCGGGCCGATCTCCAGGGCCGCGCCGGTGTCCTGAACCAGGTGGCGACCGCCGTTCAGAATGAAGGAGAACATCACCAGGGTCAGACCGAATCCGATCAGCAAGCCCAGGGGCGAACCCATGAAGGCCATCACCCCGGCGTAGGCCTCGGGCCCGAAGGCCAGGGCCCCCAGCCATCCGATGACCAGGATCGCGCCGAAGCTGGCGGCGCCGATGGTCACCCGGAACAGGATCGAGGCCAGCATGGTCACATGCCAGCGCCAGATCTGAAGGTGGGGGGACAGGGGCCGGATGCGGCCGTTGGGCTGGCGCACGAAACGGCCGGTCTGGTCGTCGTCGGCGTCTGAGGCGGTCGACATGCGAATCGTTCTCAAACCGTTGTAAAATCAGCAATGATGCAGTGCGGAAGGCTTTACGAACCTGCGCAGGGGGGTGTCAACGCGGCAGGCTTCACGGTTCGCTCAACGGCCCGGATTCCCTTGCCTGCGGCCCGGCCTTGCGCTGCGGCTTCATGTCGCTACCCTTTTCCAATGATCTGGATCGCCCTGACCCTCGCCGTGACTGCCGTTCAGGACGGCCCCGTCGCCTATGTTGAGGCGTCCCCCACCTCGCTGGAGCTGTACGCCGGCCCGCCGGTGCGGCCTTATGAACCCTCGTGGGACACGCCGGGGGCGGAGGGCGACGCCTGGATGATCACCCGCCGGGCGCTGGAGGCGCCGGCCCTGCTGGAATCCTATGACGGGACCTATGAGGTCACGCCAACGGACGCCGAGGTGGTCTATCAGCAGGGGGTGACCTCAGCCGCCCTGCGCGCCAATTCCATCATGGGGCCGCTGGATGGCCGCTGGCGCGTGACGGCTTCGGACGGCGCCCCGGTGCTGGAGCTTCTGATGATGGATCGTGGCGACGGCGCCCTTGTCGAGGGGGCCTGGCGCGAGCCCACGGCGCCGAACGCGGCCCTGACCAGCCGCCGGCTGGGCGCCCTGTCGCTGGTGGTGCGGTCGGGCGACACCCTGACCATCGAGGTGGCCGACCCCGACGGTGCGGCCCGGCTCAGCCTCCAGCGGGAAGGCGTCCACTGGCGCGGAACCCTGGAGCGCGATGGATCAACCACGCCCGTGGTCATGGCCCCGTTCAGCTGACCCATGGTGGCCGCGCCGCAACAGGCGCGCCGTGATCGGTCCCCGTTTCGTCCCCCTCCTTCCCGGGCGCCCTAGAATGGCTCTGGCCCATGCCGGGGGAGGGACGATTTCGGACAATTCGGACAATTCAGACCCTGTTTTTTCCGCAGCCCGAGTCTGAAACCGCACCGCCCGGATGCTATGGAAGCGCGATGATCGACATCAAAGGCCTTTGCCCCGACCGCTTTTCAGGCGTGAAAGACGCCTTCGCCGCCAATTTCACCGACGCCCCCGAGGGCCTCGACGAACTGGCCGCCCGCTTCTCCGTCTGCATCGGCGGCGAGACGGTCATTGACCTGTGGGCCGGTCATACGGACGCCGCGAAGACAACGCCCTTCACCGAGCGGTCGCTGGTTCCGGTCTTCTCCACCGGCAAGGTGGTCATGAGCCTGATGATCGCCACCCTGGTGGAGCGGGGCCTCGTCACCTACGACACCCCGGTGGCCGAGGTCTGGCCCGCCTTCGGCCAGGCGGGCAAGGACCGGATCACCCTGGGCCAGCTGATGAGCCATCAGGCGGGCCTGGCGGGCTTCGATGAGACCGTCGACCCCTCTCTCTGGTTCGAGCCCGAGGCGGTGCTGGATCGGCTGGCCGCCCAGACGCCCCTGTGGGCGCCCGGAACCGCGTCTGGCTACCACCCCATCACCATCGGCTATCTGGCGGGCGAGGTGTTCCGACGTCTGGACGGCCGGACCATGGGAACGGCCCTGCGCGAGGACTTCGCCGAACCGTTCGATCTCGACCTGTGGATCGGCCTGCCCGAGGATCAGCACGATCGGGTGGCGCAGCTGAGAAAGCCGTCAGCCGCCCCCGATCTGGGGACCATCGACGCCATCAAGAAATCTGCATTTCTCGATCGCGGCTCCGCCCCCGGCGGACGCGGCTCCGCCGAGTGGCGCAAGATGGAGATCCCGTCCGCCAA
Source organism: Brevundimonas sp. (assembly GCF_013823285.1). Lineage (GTDB taxonomy): Bacteria > Pseudomonadota > Alphaproteobacteria > Caulobacterales > Caulobacteraceae > Brevundimonas. Next base: position 5,284 of record NZ_PNLV01000010.1, read on the forward strand.
CATGCACGCCCGCGCCGACGCCCTGGCCCGCATCATGGGCGTGCTGGCGGGTGGCGGCGTGCTGGACGGCAAGACCATCCTGTCGCCGGAGACCCTGGCCGAGGCCGCCCGTGAGCGCATCCACGGCCCGGACCGCGTCCTGCCCTTCACCATCCGCTGGGCGGCGGGCTGGATGAGGAACGAGGGCCTGGGCATCTTCGGGCCAAACCCGGAGACCTTGGGCCACTGCGGCTGGGGCGGCTCCTGCGCCATGGCGGACCCGACCACCAACGTCTCGGCCGCCTACGTCATGACCCGCCAGTCGCCCCACCTGATCGGCGACCCGCGCGCGCTTCGCCTGTTCGAGGCGCTCTACGCCGGCCTTTAGGCGGGGCCTGCGGCGTCCTTCAGGGCCCGGCGCGCGGCCCGGGCCCGGTGCATGGCCGCGGCCAGGAACACCGCCGCCCCGCCCCAGATGAAGGCGAAGCTGACCAGCCGGGTCAGGTTGAACGCCTCGCCCTGGGAGACCCCGATGATGAAGCTGAGGGTGGGGGCGATGAACTGGATGAAGCCGATGGTCGACAGGGGCATGCGCCGCGCGGCCCATGAGAACAGCACCAGCGGCGCCACGGTCATGGGCCCGGCCAGGAACAGCCAGAAGGCGGCGACCGGGCTGTTGGTGAAATGCCCCAGCCCCTGATGGTGCAGCCAGACCAGCCAGGCGAGGCCGAACGGCGCCATGATCAGGCACTCCACCAGCAGCCCCGTCTGGGCGTCCGCCTGCACCCGCTTGCGGATCACGCCATAGGCCGCGAACGACACGGCCAGCGCCAGCGACACATAGGGCAGGCCGCCAATGGCCACGCCCTGCAGCACCACCCCCATGGCCGCCAGCGCAATGGCTGCATAGCCCAGCCGGCTGATCCGCTCCCGGAACAGCCAGGCCCCCAGCGCCATGTTGAACAGGGGGTTGAGGTAATACCCCAGGCTCGTCTCCAGCGTCCGTCCGCTGTTCACGGCCCAAACGAAGATGAACCAGTTGACCGCGATCAGGGCGGTGGACAGGGTCAGCCACATCAGGGTCCGCGGATTGCGCAGCACCCGCCGCACCTGCGCCGACTGCCCGGCCAGCCACACCAGCCCCGCCGCGAGCAGCACGCCCCACACCGCGCGGTGGGCCATGATCTCGCCCGCGTCCGCGCCGATGCGGCCCATGGGCTGATAGATGAGGGGCGACAGGCCCCACAGCACATAGCAGGCGACCCCGGCGATCAGGGCCGCGCGGGCGGAGTCGTCTCCGCCCGCCGGTTGGCCGGTCATGGCGAGATCCTTATCCCACGGTCAGGGTGCGGTATCCGGTGGCGGTCTTCAGCATGCCCTGCTCGTCCAGCAACTGGGCGATTTGCACGGCGTTCAGGGCCGCGCCCTTGCGCAGGTTATCCGACACCACCCACAGGCTCAGGCCGTGCTCCACGGTCGTGTCCTTGCGGATGCGCGAGACGAACACCGCGTGCTCCCCGGCGGCGTCCACAGGGGTGATGTAACCGTCGTCATCGTGCTTATCGATCACCATGATCCCGGGCGCGTCGCGCAGGATGGCCCGGGCCTCCTCCACCTCGATGGAGCGCTCGAACTCCAGCGTCACGGCCTCGGAGTGGCCCACGAACACCGGCACCCGCACGCAGGTGACGGTCAGCTTGATGTCCGGGTCCAGCATCTTGTGGGTCTCGTCCCACATCTTTGCTTCCTCGTCGGTGTAGCCGTCGTCGCGGAACTCGCCGATGAAAGGCAGGACGTTGAAGGCGATCTGCTTGGGGAACTTCTTCGGCGTGGCGTCGCCCAGGCCATAGATGGCCTTGGTCTGGTTCCACAGCTCGTCCATGCCTTCCTTGCCCGCGCCGGACACGGACTGATAGGTCGACACCACCGCGCGCTTGATCTTCGCCGCGTCATGCAGGGGCTTCAGCGCCACCACCAGCTGGGCGGTGGAACAGTTGGGATTGGCCACGATGTTCTTCTTCGTCGCCAGCTTGATGTGGTCCGGGTTCACCTCGGGCACCACCAGCGGCACATCCGGATCCTTGCGGAAGGCCGAGGAGTTGTCGATCACGATGGGCCCGGCCTTGCCGATCTTCTCGGACCACGCCCGCGACACCGCCCCGCCCGCCGACATCAGCACCAGATCCACAGTCGAGAAGTCGAATTGCTCGATGTCCTGGCAGCGGATGGTCTTGTCGCCGAATGAGACCTCGATCCCCTTGGACTTGCGCGAGGCCAGGGCGTGCATTTCATCCACCGGGAAGTTCAGCTCTTCCAGGATGGCCAGCATTTCCCGGCCCACATTGCCGGTGGCGCCAACGATGGCGACGCGATAGCCCATGATCTCGATCCTGTTCCGAAAGGGGGAGGTTTGCGCGCGGACGCGCATGCCCATTGCATTTAGTCCTTCGCACCCGCGAAGCAATCGCTTTGCAGCCCCGTTTCGAGCCTTTAAGCGCATTTCCATGCCTTCCCTGACCCGCGCCGCCTATGACCGCCGCCTTGAATCCGGCGCGCTGACCGCCGACCCCGCCCAGGAAACCGCCATCACGGCCCTGAGCCGGCTGGAGCGCGATCTGGCGAAGGGCGGATGGCTGTTTCGCAAGCCGCCGCAGGTGAAGGGACTCTACCTCTGGGGGCCGCCGGGCCGGGGCAAGTCCATGCTGATGGACCTGTTCTACGCCGAGGCCCCCGAGCCCCGGAAGACCCGCGCCCACTTCCACGCCTTCATGGCCCGGGTCCACGATCTGATCCGGCAGTGGCGCGAGGGCGACTCGGCCCAGCGCAAGGCCGTGTTCGGCCAGTCAAAAGGCGACGATCCCATCGCCCCCACCGCGGAGCTGATCGCCTCGGAGGCGCGCCTGCTGTGCTTCGACGAGTTGCAGGTCACCGACATCGCCGACGCCATGATCCTTGGCCGCCTGTTCGAGGCCCTGTTCGAGCACCGGGTGGTGCTGGCCATCACCTCCAACCGCTCGCCGGACGACCTCTACGTCAACGGCATCAACCGCCCGCTGTTCGAGCCCTTCATCGACATCATCAAGGAGCGCTGCGCGGTGGTGCAGATGGCCGGCGGACGCGACTGGCGCCTGGCCCGCATGGCCAATTCGCGTCTGTGGTATTCCGGTCTCGACATGGGCCGCTCCCAGGCCTTCGAGCATCTGTGGGAGGACCTCAAGGGTGACGAGCCGGAAGAGCCCGCCCATCTGGCGGTCACGGGCCGTAACGTGGTGATTGAGCGCACGGTCGGCGGTCTGGCCCGGGCGACCTTCGCCGAGCTGTGCGCCCGGCCGCTGGGCGCCTCCGACTATCTGGCCATGGCCGAGCGGTTCCACACCCTGTTCCTGGAAGGCGTCCCTGTGCTCGGGCCCGACAGCCAGCAGGAGGCCCGTCGCCTCGTCACCCTGATCGACGCCCTCTACGAAGCCCGCACCCGACTGGTGGTCCTGGCCGAGGCGGCGCCGGAAGCCCTCTATCCCAAAGGCGTCGGCGCCTTCGAGTTCGAACGTACCGTGTCGCGTCTGAACCAGATGTCCTCCGCCGACTGGCTGGAGCAGGCTGACGCCGCCTGACGGCCCCTTTCCCCCGATGCGGCGCCGAGGCTAGAGTGGCGGAAGCATCGGGAGGGTTTCATGCACATGCTCCGTCTGGCCACCGCCGTGTCGGCCTTGTCTCTGGCCCTGTCCGCCGGGGCCGCTTCGGCCCAGGTGACGCCGCAGGCTGTGTCAGACTGGCTCTCCGGCCGGGCGCTGACGCCGGAACTGGTCACCGAAGGCGAGGAAAGCTACATCCGCGTGCAGGACGAAGGCCTGACCTGGCTGTTGTTCTTCTACGGCTGCGAGGCCCGGGGCTGCGACAGCCTGCAGTTCGGCGCCGGCTTCACCAATGACAGCGTCACCCTGGACATGGTCAATGCCTGGAACCGCGACCGGCGTTTCCTCAAGGCCTATTTCGAGGCGGGCGAGGAAGGCTCGGCACTCGTCCAGTACGACATGATCCCCACAGAGGGTGCGCCCATGGATCATCTGTCTGACCATCTGGACCTGTGGCGCGGGACCCTCGCGGCTTTCGCCGTCCACGTCGGCTACCTTCAGCCGGCTGCGCAATAGGAAAAGGGCGGAGCGTCGGCTCCGCCCTATCTCATTTCAACGCCTTGACGAAGCTCAGGCCAGCGAGCCGTCGATGTCCTGGCAGGCCTTGATCAGGCCCTTCACCGAGTCCACCGACGTCTTGAACATGGCCTTCTCGTCGTCGTTGGTGTCGAACTGGATGATCTTCTCCACCCCGTTCGCGCCGATCAGGGCGGGCACGCCCACATACATGTCCGACACGCCGTATTCGCCCGACAGCCAGGCGGCAATCGGCAGGACGCGCTTCTGGTCCTTCAGATAGGACCGGGCCATGGCGATGGCGCTCTCGGCCGGGGCGTAGAAGGCCGAACCGGTCTTCAGCAGGGCCACGATCTCGCCGCCGCCCTTGCGGGTGCGCTCAACGATGGCGTCCAGCTCGGCCTGGGTCATGAAGCCCTGCTTGACCGCGTCCGGCAGGGGCAGGCCGCCGATGGTGGAGTGGCGCACCATGGGCACCATGTCGTCGCCGTGGCCGCCGAGGGTCCAGGCGTTGATGTCCTTGATGGACACGCCGGTCTTTTCGGCCAGGAAGTAGGCGAAGCGGGCCGAATCCAGCACGCCGGCCATGCCGACCACCTTTTCCTTCGGCAGGCCCGAGAACTTCTGCAGCGCCCACACCATCGCATCGAGGGGGTTGGTGATGCAGATGACGAAGGCGTCCGGCGCGTGGGCCTTGATGCCCTCGCCCACGGCCTTCATGACCTTGAGGTTGATCCCGATCAGGTCGTCGCGGCTCATGCCCGGCTTGCGCGGCACGCCGGCGGTGACGATGCACACGTCGGCGCCGGCGATGTCGGCATAGTCGTTGGCGCCCTTCAGGTTCACGTCCGAGCCGAACACGGCGGTTGCCTCGACGATGTCGAGCGCCTTGCCCTGCGGCGTGCCCTCGGCGATGTCGAACAGGATCACGTCGCCCAGCTCCTCGCGGGCGGCGATGTGAGCCAGGGTGCCGCCGATCATTCCGGCGCCGATGAGGGCGATCTTGGCGCGAGCCATGGGCGAGTCTCCATGTTGCTGGCCTGTCGCGCGGTCGCGCGGCGGGGCCATGGGATGGTCCTTGAGGCCCGTCGGCGTCTTGTGCGCTGCTTGAGGCCGGGATGGTGGGAGGTTGAAACCTTGGCGGCGGTCTAGACCCGGCTTCGCCGCGCCGCAAGGGTCAGGCGGCGAAGCGGGCGAAGGCGGCGGCCACCTGTTCATAGGCCGGGCGCTTGAACGGCACGATCAGGTCGCAGACCTCGTCCAGCCGGCCCCAGCGCCAGGCCTCGAACTCGATGGGCGGCCAGGCGGTCAGGTCGATCTCGGCCTCTTCGCCCGTGAAACGCATGGCGAACCACTTCTGCTTCTGGCCCTTCCAGCCGCGCGCGATCTTTGCGCCGGAGGCTTCGGGCGGAAAGTCGTAGGTGATCCAGTCGTCGGTGGCGGCCAGCAGGTCCGCGGACCGGACGCCTGTCTCCTCCAGCAATTCCCGCCGGGCCGCCCCTTCCCACTCGCCCCGTTCGGCTTCGTCCCGGTCGACGCCCCCTTGCGGGAACTGCCAGCACCAGGGTTCTGGCGTCTTCGCCCTGCGGCCCAGCCAGACCCGGCCGTCCGGATGGAACAGCACCACGCCCACATTGGGGCGGTACAGGGAGAGATCGGCCACTAGCGGCCCGGCCGCCGGGTCATGGCCGAGGCGGGCGCCAGCTGCAGACCCCGGTCCGACAGGCCATCGGCCCAACGGGCGGCCGCCTCCACCGTCACGGGATAGGAGAAGCCGGCGCCCATGGCGTCGCCGTTCTCGCGCGCGGCGGCCTCAAGGGCGTTCAACTGGGCCACTATGGCGGCGGGGCTCTGCACCTCGTCAATGATGCGGTCGGCGCTGGCGCGGGTGTAGGCGCCGGGACGGCGGCGGGCCGATCCGTCGTCCACGAAGGCCAGGCCCCGGCTGCGCATGACCCCAAGGAAGGCCGACATGGCCCCGTCCGAGGTGACGAAGCGGTCGCCAAGATAGTTGGTCACACCGAAATAGCCCGTGGCGCGGCCCAGCAGCCAGTCCAGCCGCTGGCGGATGTCGTCGGGACCGGCGTTGGAGAGAAGAGTGTAGGGGCCGGGGTCATTGTCGGGATAGCCCGTCGGCTCCATGGGGATCTCGATCAGGACCTCGTGGCCGTGCGCGCGGGCCAGGTCGATCCAGCCCTGAAGGCCCTCGGCGTAGGGCACGAAGGACAGGGTCACCTCGGCGGGCAGTCGCTCTATGGCGGCGCGGGTGGTGACGGCGTTCAGACCCAGTCCGCCGACGATCAGGGCCACGCGGGGCCGGCCATTTGGGCGGAAGGGCCGGGCGTAGGCCTCGGCCGGGGTGCGGCCGTCGGCGTTGATCACCGGCAGCAGCCCGTTGGGGCCAGGCTGGCTGAGGCCCGCGATCGGGGCTGCGGGCAGGGGATCGGCGGGCGGGCGGCGGGGCGCGGTAATGGATGAACCGCCACCGGCGCTGGCCCCGTCGGGCAGGGTGATCAGGGCCTCGCCCGCGATAGGTCCCCCCTCGTCATCCAGTTCGAAGCCGGGCGCGGTCAGGTCCTGGTACAGGCCCAGGGTGTCGAGGGTGAACGCCTCCATGCCTGTGGGCGGCTCGGCTACCGGCGCGTCGGGGCGGGTCAGGGCGGCGCGGGCAGAGGGGCTTCCGGCGGTCGGATCGCCCAGCACCAGGATGAACAGACCGGCCGCACCGATCAGCAGCGTCAGGGCCGCGCCAACGGCCGCCACCGGGTGGCGCAGAAAAGCTAGCGCCCGCGACAGCCCGGCCGACGCCCGACGGCGCGGAGCCGTTCCAGCGGTGGCTGCCAGGGCGGAATGACGTTTGGCGAACATGTGCGGGCTTGCGGAACTCGGCTGCCGGACTAAGGCCCCATGTTCGCAGTGCGCCGGTTAAGAAAGCCTAACAGCCCGTTCACCATGTAGCGATCAGTCTTCGGGACTGGCCGTCGCCACACGGATGGTCTCCTCCGGCTCGGCCAGGGTGACCACCACTGTAGCCGGCGCTGCGGCCAGGCGGGTCAGGTTTCCGCCGGCGCGCAGAACGTCCAGGGCCCGCTGCAGCTGGTAGTCCTCGTCTTCCGGGTGGTCATCGCCCGGCGCCTCGCGAGGGGTGTGGGCCCCGCGCCGCTCGGCTCCGATGGACGAGTCGAGGGCGTTGGAATAGGCCGCCTCGCTGTAGATGAAGGACGAGCGGGAGACGATGCGCGCCTCGGCGGCGGTGCGCGCCACCTCCAGGTCCGGCTCGATGCCGATCTTCTGGATCGACTGGCCCGAGGGCGTGTAATAGCGCGCCGTGGTGATGGACAGGGCCCCGTCGCGGCCCTCCCGCAGCGGCAGAACGGTCTGCACCGAGCCCTTGCCGAAGCTGGTCAGGCCCACCAGCGTCGCCCGCTCGTGGTCCTGCAGGGCGCCCGCCACGATCTCCGACGCCGAGGCGGAGCCGTAGTTGATCAGCACCGCGATGGGCAGCCCGTCGGCCAGGTCGCCCGGGCGGGCGGCATAGCGTTCGATCTGTTCGGGGGTGCGGCCGCGCTGGCTGACGATTTCGCCACGCTCGAGGAAGGCGTCCGCCACCGCGATGGCCGCGGTCAGCAGGCCCCCGCCGTTGTTGCGCAGATCCAGCACATAGCCCTGGATGTTGGGGTTCCGGGCCTTGAGGTCGGCCATGACCGTGTTCAGCTCACGGCCGGTGTTTTCGTTGAAGGTGGCCACGCGGATGTAGGCGAACTCGCCTTCCATGCGTCCGGTGACCGAATCCACGCGGATCACTTCGCGGGTCAGCACCACCTCGCGCGGCTCCTCGCCATCGCGCATGAAGGTGACCGTGACATCGGTGCCGGCGGCGCCCCGCAGGCGTTCGGAGACCTGGCTGACCGTCAGGCCTGCCGCGCTCTGGCCCTCAATGGCCGAGATGACGTCGCCTGGGTTGACGCCCGCGCGGGCCGCGGGGCCGCCGTCCATGGGAGAGATCACCTTCACCAGACCGTTTTCGGAGGTGATCTCCAGGCCCACGCCGGAATAGGACCCTTCAGTACGCTCGCGAAGATTGTCGAAATCCTCCGGCGCCATGTAACTGGAGTGAGGATCCAGCGCCGTCATCATGCCGCGCAAGGCCGCCTGGATCAGGTCGGTGTTGTCCACCTCGACCACATAGGCCCGCTCCACGATGGCCAGGACGTCGCCGAACAGCTCCAGCATGCGGAAGGTTTCGCTGCGGGGCGTCTGGCTGGCCACGGCCATGGCGCTGCCGCCCAGAGCAATGGAGGCGGCGCCGATCAGAAGCAGTTTGCGCATTCGGTCTCTCGATATCGGGAAGGATCGCAGGGTCATATCAGTCACCCCCACGGCGACGAAATCATGGCGTTGCGCCATTCGTCCATAAAATCAGGCGCGAAGGCCGCCGTCGAGCGTCTTGAACTGATCATTCCAGCCATGGCGATGGGTCCACAGGGCGGTTGTCCCTGCGCAGCTCGAAATACACTTCGGCCTCGGCGCTGTCGGGCAGTCGGCCGAGGACCTCGCCGTCCTCGACCCGGTCGCCCGTGCCCACGGCGAGCGGTCCCAGCCCGGCGATGACGGCGCGCCAGCCGGGCGAAAGGTCCAGGATCACCACCTCGCCCCAGCCATCCAGGGGGCCGGCGTGCTCGACCACGGCGTTCATGGGCGCCCGGACCTCCGCCCCGCCGTCGGCGCGCCACGTCCACCCCCGCGCGGCGCGACTGTATCGGGCGCTCGGCGGCCCGGCCACCGGGGCGGTCAACTGGTTCCGCCCGCCGGGAGCGGCGGCGGTGGCCGAGCGGGCTGCACCCGGCTCAAGCGGCGCCGACGCTCCCCCCAGTGTCTCGATGCGCGCCTCCAGAGTCCGCGCCGCCCGTTCGGCCCGTTCGGCGTCGGCGCGCAGGATGACGGCCAGTTCGCGGCGACGCCCCCGCAGGGTCTCGATCTCGGCTCGCCGGTTCATCTGGGCGCTTTCGACGGTGAACAGCGCCTCGCTGGCCAGGGCGGCGCGGCGGCGGGTGTTCTGAATTTCGACCTGCTGCTCCAGCAGGGCGTCGGCGCGGTCACGCAAGGCGGGGGCCATGGCCTGCATGAGTATGGCGGCGCGCACCGTGTCCACAGCGCGGTCGGCGGGGATCAGCAGCGGGGGCGGCGGCTCGCGGCTCATCATCTGCAGGGATGACAGCAGCCGACCCTGACGGGCCCGTTCGCCGCTCAGTCGCGCCAGCAGGGCGGCTTCGCGTTCGCCCAGTTCGGCCAGGCGCGCCCGCTGGGCGTTGATGGCCGTGGTGTCGCCCTGGTCCTCCAGCGCCAGACGCCGCAGATCCTGGTCCAGCCGCGCCACTTCCTCGGCCGCGTCTTCGGCGTCGGCGCGCAAGCGGCGGGCGCGCAACTGCTCCTCGCGGTGCTCCACACGCAGGCGCGCCAGTTCATCGGCGGGCGCGTCAGCGCGCTGGCCGGCGGCGGGCGGCGCGACCGTCAGCACAGCCAGGATCAGAAACAGGGGGCGAAGCGACGACATCAGTCGCGATGATAGGGTGATCCGGCCATGATGGTCACGGCTCTGTACACCTGTTCCGCCAGCATCGCCCGGGCCAGGGCGTGGGGCCAGGTCTGGGGCCCGAAGGCCAGGGTCGACCGCGCCGCATCCAGCACCGAACGGTCCAGCCCGTCGGCCCCGCCGACGGCGAACACCAGCCGGCGCTCGCCCTGATCCCGCAGCCCCGCGATGTGGTCGGAGAAGGCGCGCGATCCGTATGTTCGCCCCCGCTCGTCGCAGGCGATCAGGTGGGCGCCCTCGGCGGCGGCCAGAATCAGCTGCGCCTCCGGCGCCTTGCCGGGCTTCTTCGGATCAAGGTCGATGAGCTCGACCGGTCCAAAGCCCAGAGCGCGGCCAGCCATCGTGGTGCGACGCGCATAGTCCTCGGCCAGTTGGGCCTCCGGGCCGCGGCCCGCCTTTCCTATGGCGATGATGCCGATGCGCACCGGGCGCGGGGCGTCAAGCCGACTGGGTCCGGTGGGCCGAGTCCACCGACCAGATCTTCTCGATGTTGTAGAAGGTGCGCACTTCGGGGCGGAACAGGTGGACGATGACGTCCCCTGCATCGATCAGCACCCAGTCGCAGTGGGGCAGACCCTCGACCTTGGCCTTGCCCAGCCCGTGCTCCTTGAGCAGCCGCAGCAGGTGGTCGGCCAGGGCGCCCACATGACGTTGCGACCGGCCCGAAGCCACGATCATGGTGTCGGCCATGGGGCTCTTGCCCTTCAGGTCGATCAGGACGATCTCCTGGGCCTTGTCGTCATCGAGGCGTGCGAGAATGGCCGCTTCCAGGGCGGCGGCGTCGATCTCGGGCGTCTGGGGGTCTTCGGCGCCGACGGGCGCGATCAGGTCCGTTTCACGCGCGGTGTCTGAAACGGCCGGGGCTTGCGTCTTGGACGCGGGCGAGGGGGACAGCGAAGTGCTCCACATTGACTGACTTGAACCGCACCCTAGCACGTATGCGCGCGATGGTCACCCGGCGGCCCGTATGGCCGTGGAGGACGCCCGGTTCAGAGGCGCGGTCAGATAGGTCCAGGCCGGGGCGGGTGTGTCCGGCAGCAGGCGCGCCTGTTCCTGGGGGACCCGAAAGGCGGCGTAACGACGGGCCGCCGGGGCGGTGCGGCTTTGCAGTTGCGAGCCCGGCCGGGCGATCACGGCCATGGGCATGGCGGCGGCGATGTCCGTCCAGCCGCGCCAGCGATGGAATGTCGCCAGGTTGTCCGATCCCATCAGCCAGACGAACTTCACGCCCGGATGCCGCGCGGTGATGGCGCGCAGGGTGTCCACGGTCCAGCGGCAGCCCACCCGGCTCTCGAAGTCCGACACAACCATGGCCGGCCCGCGCGCGAACGCCTGCGCCGAGGCCATGCGCTCGGCCAGCGGCGCGGTCTCGCTATGGTCCTTCAGGGGGTTCTGGGGCGAGACCAGCCAGATGACCCGGTCCAGCCCCAGCCGCTGCATGGCCGTCTCGGCGACATGGGCGTGGCCCTCGTGGGCCGGGTTGAATGAACCGCCCAGCAGCCCGACCTTCAGGCCCGGCTCAAGCCGCAGGCCGTCGCGCAACAGCCCCGGTCGGGGACCGGCGGAACGGGGCGCAGGACCGGCGTGGAAAAAGGCCAAGGGCGGAGGCTCGGAGAGGCGCGGGAGCGACTTATGCTCACCCGCGCCCTAACACGCCGATGTCCGTCTGTCCCGCCAAACCGGACAGCCGTCGGCGGTCAACCGTCGTAGTGGGCGCAGAAGCGACTCATGTGAGCGCGATATTCGGTGAGGGATCCGATGTCGACCTGCTCCCGCAAGGCTTCCACCCGCGCCTCGTCCTCGATCATCCGCGGTGTCCAGACATTCGGCGCGGTGCATCGTCCCTGGGTTCCATAACGCTGGGGCCGGCCCGTGTTCACCGCCACCCGGTCATGCAGATAGGCGTAGCTGGATGGTCGCGTTTCGCCCAGAGCGACCAGCGGCTCCAGCATAGCCAGGACCGCTGTCTGGAACTGGGGGTCCTGATCGGCGTGCTGGACGATGAGCCAGGCTGCACGATCCGCCTCCTCCCCATGCTGGGATATGCGGAACCAGCCATGCGCATCTAACTCCGTTTTCAGCCAGACCGCGTTTTCCATGTCCTGGCGACAGCCCTCGGCTGCGATGGTGCGATTGATGCGCTGCATCACACCGGGCACCACGTCGCCGGCCCAGCCATCGGGCCCGTCCAGATACCCCCCGCGCCAAGCCTGATCCCACGCCGAACGCCTGAACAGTTCGGCCAGCCGGGGCGTCGGGGCGTCCCGCGCCGCCTCGATCCAGCGCTGGGCGTTCGCCAGGTCATCCGCTTGCGCCGCCTCACCGGCAAGAACCGTTTCGATCAGAGCGCGCCAGCGTTCCAGGTGGTGTTCGGCCGCCTCCCGGTCGGCGCGCCAGGCTTCATGGGATTGCGCCGCGCTCGCCGTCGCCAGCCCCGTCAGGACGGCTTGTTCAGCGGGCGTGACGCAGCGAGACCCGGCCCTCCGCCGATCCACTTCCTGCTGAAGAGCGGCGTCAAGCTCTGACAGGCGCTCCGCGTCTCCCAGCGATGGATAATCGAACGTGGCAGCCGCTTCGGCGTCTTCCAGCAGGTCGAGAAGCGGGCGGGGCGGCGTGGAGTCGAACCCTGCGAACAGGACGAGGGCGAGGACGCTTCCAATCATGCCCGCAGAGGATCACGACGTTTCGAGACTGTCCATACAGCCGACCTTACGGACGAATCTGGCCCTTGCCGCGCACCACATATTTGAAGCTGGTCAACTGCTCGGCGCCCACCGGCCCCCGCGCGTGAAGGCGGTCGGTGGAGATGCCGATCTCGCCGCCGAATCCGAACTCGCCGCCGTCGGCGAACTGGGTCGAGGCGTTGGCCAGCACGATGCCCGCGTCTACCTGGGCCAGGAAACGTTCCACGGCCCCGTCGTCCGAGGCCACGATGCATTCCGTGTGGCCCGAGCCGTAGGCGTCGATGTGCGCGATGGCGTCGTCGATGCCGTCCACCACCTTCACGGCGATGATGGCCTTCAGGTATTCCGTGGCCCAGTCGGCGTCGGTGGCCGCCTTCGCCGCTGGCACAAGGGCCTGGGCGGCTTCGTCGCCGCGCAGCTCACAGCCCTTGTCGGCCAGATCGGCGGCGATCTTCGGCAGCAGATCAGCGGCCACGCTGCGGTCGATGACCAGGGTCTCGGCGGCGCCGCAGACGGAAACGCGGCGCATCTTGGCGTTCACCGCCACGGCGCGCGCTGTGTCCGGATCGGCGCTTTCGTGGACATAGACGTGATTGACGCCTTCCAGATGGCCCAGAACGGCCACGCGGGCGTCGGTCTTGACCCGTTCCACCAGCGAACGGCCGCCGCGCGGGATCAGCAGATCGATGGAGCCGTCCAGCCCGGAGAGGATATGGCCGACCGCCGCGCGGTCGCGCGTGGTGACCATCTGCACTGCATCGGTCGGCAGACCGGCGGCGCTGAGACCCTCCATCAGGGCGCCGTGTATGGCCAGATTGGAGCGCAGGCATTCGGAGCCCCCGCGCAGAATCACGGCATTGCCCGCACGCACGGCCAGGGCGGCGGCGTCGGCGGTCACATTGGGGCGGCTTTCATAGATGATTGCCAGCACGCCGATGGGAGTGCGGACCCGGGCGATGTCCAGGCCGTTCTCAGGCGTCCAGCGCGCGGTCTCCGCGCCGACGGGGTCTGGGATGGCGGCGATGGAGTCCAGCGCCTTGGCCACGCCTTCCAGCCGGGCTTCGTCCAGACCCAGTCGGTCCAGCATGGCGGACTCCATGCCCTTTTCGCGGGCGGCGTCCTGATCGGCGGCGTTGGCTTTCAGGACGTCGGCGGCGCGGGCGCGCAGGGCCCTGGCCATGCCGCTGATGGCCCTGGTGCGGGCCTCGGGCGAGGCCAGCGCCAGCTGACGGTCGGCGGCGCGGGCGCGGCGGCCCATGGCCAACATGTCCTGTTCCAGATCGGCGGCGTCGACGGGCGGCGGGGCGGTCTTGGTCATGACAGTCATGCCCCTAACATCGCCTCAAACCCTGAAATTTCAAGGCCCGGTCAGCGTTTTGGCCGCTTCGGCCGGACATTGTGCGGCCCCCGGGTCTCCACCACCGTGTCCCTCAGGGACAGGTCGTCGGCGTGAATCACCACCGGTCCGCCCGCATAGCCCAGCACCTCCTTGAGGGCACCGGAGCGCAAGCCCTTGATGGTCTCCAGATCCTTGGCGTCATAGCGCACCAGACCGCTGGCCAGGTCCGCGCCGGTCTCGTCCAGCAGGACCACGGTGTCGCCCTTGCCGAAGGCGCCCCGGACCTCTTTCACGCCCACCGCCAGCAGCGACTTGCCCGAAATCAGGGCGCGTCGGCACCCGGCGTCCACCACCAGTTCACCGCGGGTGGCCAGCGAGCCGCCGATCCACTGCTTGTAGGCGTCCTTCACCGTCGTCGAGGCGGCGATGACGGTGCAGCGGCGGCCCTGTTCCAGATGCTGGGAGCCGCGCGTCTTGGCTCGACCCGCCGCGATCAGGGTGATGCAGCCGGCCTCCGAGGCGATGCGCGCGGCCATGACCTTGGTGGCCATGCCGCCGGTGCCCACGCCCGCCTCGGCATTGGCGCCTGTGGCCATGGCCTCGATCTCTGGCGTCAGGGTCTCGATGTAGGGAATATGCTTCGCGTCAGGATCGACACGCGGGTCGGCGGTGTAGATGCCGTCCACGTCCGACAGCAGGATCAGCAGGTCGGCGCTGATCATCTGGGCCACGCGGGCGGCCAGGCGGTCGTTGTCGCCGTAGCGGATCTGTTCGGTGACGATGGTGTCATTCTCGTTGATGACCGGCACCGCGCCCATACCAAGCAGGGCGCCCACGGTGGCCCGCGCGTTCAGCCAGCGCCGCCGTGTCTCGGTGTCGTCCCGGGTCAGCAAGATCTGGGCGGTGATGACGCCGTGGGGGTCGAACGCCTGCTCCCACCCGGCCATCAGCAGCGACTGACCCGCGGCGGCCGAGGCCTGTTTTTTCTCCAGCCCCGGTCCCCGCGCCCTGGGACCCAGGCGGCGGCGGCCCAGGGCCACGGCGCCGGAGGACACGATCAGCACTTCCTTGCCCTGGGCCTTCCAGCCCGAGATATCGGCGGCCAGGCCTTTCAGCCGCACGTGGTCAACCTGATTGGTCTTGCGGTCTACCAAAAGGGATGAGCCGATCTTGACCACGATGCGTCTGGACTCCGAGATCACCCGTGCAGCGCGCGTCATGCGCCGGGGCTTGTCGGCGTGGTCGTCCGTGGCGGCGTCGGTCTGGGTCTCGGCCTGCGTGGCCGTCCGGATGTCGTCAGTCATGGATTGAATGGGGCGGTCCCTCAGGGGGTCCAGCCGCCCTGCGTCTCCTCGGTGGTTTCTTCTTCGGCGGGGATCTCGCCCCGGGTCTTTCGCACCTCGGCCCAGGCGGCGCGCAGCAGTTCGGGCACGCCCTCGCCGGATACGCCGGACACCAGCATGGGTCGTCGGCCGGCCACGGCTTCCAGTTCGGCGGCTTTCTGTTCGCGCAGTTCCGGGGTCAGGGCGTCGATCTTGTTCAGGGCCAGAATCTCGGTCTTTTCCCCCAGACCCTCGCCATAGGCTTCCAGTTCGGCGCGGATGGTGCGCCAGGCCCCGGCCACATCATCCTGGGTCCCGTCGATCAGATGGATCAGGCTGGCGGTGCGCTCAACGTGGCCGAGGAAGCGAGTGCCCAGTCCCGCCCCCTCGCTGGCCCCTTCGATCAGGCCGGGGATGTCGGCGATGACGAAACGCTCGGTCGGGCTGAGATCCACCACGCCGAGGTTGGGCGTCAGGGTGGTGAAGGGATAGTCCGCAATCTTGGGCTTGGCCGCGCTGGCCGCCGCCAGGAAGGTGGACTTGCCCGCATTGGGCAGGCCCGCCAGACCCACGTCGGCGATCAGCTTCAGCCGCAGCCAGATCCATTTCTCCTGGCCTTCCTGGCCCGGATTGGCGTGGCGCGGGGCCTGATTGACCGGGCCCTTGAAGTGGACGTTGCCCCAGCCGCCGTTGCCGCCGCTGAGCAGCTTCACCAGCTTGCCGGGCTCGTCCATGTCCAGCAGGACAGTCTCCTTGTCCTCGTCCAGCACCTGGGTGCCTACCGGCACCTTGAGCACCACGTCCTCGCCCTTGGCGCCGTGCATCTGGCGCCCCTGGCCGTGGTGGCCGGTCTGGGCCTTGAAGTGCTGCTGGTAGCGATAGTCGATCAGGGTGTTCAGTCCCTCGACCGCCTCGATCCAGACGTGGCCGCCCCGGCCGCCGTCGCCGCCGTCCGGTCCGCCGTTGGGAATGAATTTCTCGCGTCGGAACGAGACGGAGCCCGCCCCGCCGTTGCCCGAGCGAATATAGATCTTGGCCTGGTCGAGGAACTTCATGACGGGTTTATGCCGCAATGCGGCATCCAGCGGTAGGGCGCCGCCCACAAACCGCTGATCGAACGGCTTTCGAACGATCCCCTAGCGCCGACGCAGGCCGCCGAGAACACCGCGTAGAAGTTCCCGGGTGATGGTTGTTCCGGCCGTCCGAAGGACGGATTTGGTCAGCGCCTCCATGGGCGTCTGGCGGTTGGAGGTCCGGCGCCGGGGAGCGGCCTTGGGGCGCGGGGTGGAGCGGGAGGGCTTCCGGCTGGGCGTTCGCTCCTCGGTCTCGTGCGCTTCCGCCTTCTCTTCCGCCGCCTGGGCCTCGGCGCGGGCGGTGAGGATTTCGTGGGCGGATTCGCGGTCCACAATATGGTCATAGACGCCGCGCACGGGGCTTTGGGACATCACCTGGGCGCGCTCGACGTCGGTGGCGGGGCCGAGGCGGCTGGCGGGCGGACGGATCAGGGTGCGGGCCACCACCGTCGGTGCGCCCTTTTCGTCCAGCACCGAGACCAGGGCCTCGCCGACGCCGAGCGACTGGATAGCCTCGGCCGTATCAAAGGCGGGATTGGCGCGGAATGAACCGGACGCCGCCTTCAGGCCTTTCTGCTCGGCGGGGGTGTAGGCCCGCAGGGCGTGCTGGATGCGATTGCCGAGCTGGCCCAGCACGCTGTCGGGAATGTCGGCCGGATTCTGGGTGACGAAATAGACGCCCACGCCCTTTGAGCGGATCAGACGAACCACCTGCTCGACCTTCTCCACCAGGGCGCGTGGGGTATCGTCGAACAGCAGGTGGGCCTCGTCGAAGAAGAATACCAGGCGCGGCTTTTCGGGATCGCCCACCTCGGGCAGCTGCTCGAACAGCTCCGACAGCAGCCAGAGCAGGAAGGCTGCGTACAGCCGCGGGCTGGCCATCAGCTTGTCGGCCGCCAGCACATTGACCTGGCCGCGTCCGTCGAGCCCCGTCCGGATCATGTCCTCCAGCCGCAGCGCCGGTTCGCCGAAGAAGGCGGCCGCGCCCTGCCGCTCCAGCGCCAGCAGGGATCGCTGGATGGCGGCGAGGGAGGCCGGGGCCACATGGCCGTAGGCCTTGCCGATCTCTGACGCGTTCTCGGCCACATGGGTCAGCAGGGCGCGCAGGTCGGCCAGGTCCAGCAGCAGAAGCCCCTCCTTGTCCGCCACATGGAAGACCACCGAGAGCACATCGGTCTGGACGTCCGAAAGCTCCAGCATCCGCGCCAGCAGCAGGGGCCCCACCTCGCTGATCGTGGCGCGCACGGGATGACCTTTTTCACCGAACAGATCCCAGAAGACCGTAGGGGCGGCTGCGGGCTGGAGGTCCAGGCCGATGGTCCTTGCGCGGGTCAGCAGTTTCTCGTTGGGCGTTCCGGCGATACAGATCCCCGACAGGTCGCCCTTCACGTCGGCGCAGAACACTGGAACGCCCGCGTCCGAGAACCCCTGGGCCATGATCTGAAGGGTCACAGTCTTTCCCGTACCCGTGGCCCCGGCCACCACCCCGTGGCGATTGGCGCGGTCCAGCCTGAGGAACTGCGCCTCCCCGGCCCTGCCCAGGAACAGATCGGTGTCGGTCATGGCGTGCTCTCCTGCATGTCGCGGGTCGATTGTTAGCGCAGTGGCGAGGCGGCGCCACCGGCGATTGACGCGCGCCCCGGCGACGCGGACAAGGGAGGCATGAAATCGCCCATCACCCTGCCTGGCTCCGCGGTGTCCAGAAACGCCCTGGTCATTCTGGCCGTGGTGGCGGCAGGGGCGGCCATCTACTGGCTCAGGGACATTCTGACGCCCCTGGCCATGGCGATCTTCCTGTTGATCATGATCGACGGGGTGCGCCGGGTCATCGAGCAACGCACCGGCCTGGCGAATGGGCTCTCCATGGCTGCTGCGGTGACCCTCGTGCTGCTGGGGTTCATCGCCTCCATCTGGATCATCGTCGACGGCGCGGCGGGCTTCATCGCCCAGGCGACGACGGTTGTTGAGCGGCTGGACGCCATAATCGCCGACATCGCCGGGCTGATTGGCATCGAGGTGGCGCCGACCGCGCGCGAGTTGATCGGCGAAATCAATCTCCGCGGCCTGCTGGCCGAGGTGGCCATGGACGTCCAGAACATCGCCACCGGCGCCTTTTTTGTTCTGGTCTATCTGGGCTTCCTTCTCGCGTCCCAGGTCGGGTTCAGGAAGAAGATCGTCAACATGTTCCCCCGCCGTCACGACCGGCAGGAGGCCATGGCGGTGTTCGAGCGGGTGCGCGGCGGGGTTGAGGGCTATCTGTGGGTCCAGACCGTAACCGGGGCCATGATCTGTGCGGTGGCCTATGTGTTGATGCGCGCGGTGGGGCTGGAGAACGCGGGCTTTTGGACCTTCGTCATTTTCGTCGTGGGCTATATCCCGATCCTTGGCGGCGCCATCGCCGGCCTGGCCCCGCCGCTGTTCGCCCTGGTGCAGTTTGAAACCTACTGGCAGGCGGTGGTGCTGCTGACCGGACTTCAGGCGTTGCTGTTCATCATGGGCAATGTGATCCAGCCGCGCATGCAGGGCGACAATCAGAACATCGACCCCGTGGTTGTCCTGCTGTCCCTGGCGTTCTGGGGTCAGATCTGGGGCGTAGTGGGCATGTTCCTTTCCACGCCTCTCGCCGTGGCGGCCATGGCGATCCTCGCCGAATTCAAGGGCTCGCGCTGGATCGCCGTGCTGCTGTCGGGGGACGGGGACCCCTATGCCGACGCTCCCCGCGAGTCCGATGACAAGCCGCCCAGGAAGTCGCTACTGGACAGGCTGCGGCGGAAAGACGCGGGCGGTTCGACCGCCACTTGATCGCCGCTTTCTACCCCCTATCTGGATCTCAGCAGCCCGGCCTTCCCTCCCCCTCCCGACGGCCGGGCCAGCGGTCGATCCTCTCCCCTCCCCGGATCGGCCATAGAGACCGCCGGACGCCTCGCGTCCGGCGGTTCTTAATTCCGACCCCGTCATCTCCTCTCCCCCCTTTCGCCGTAACCGCGGCTGGACTAGCAAGCGCGAAACGGTTGATCGGGCGCACAACACGGCTAGGGTCAACCACAAGATCAGAACAAAGCGGCCCTGGGCCGCGGCTCGGACGGAAACATCATGCGCGGCGAAAACCGGACCCCGGCGAAGGATTCCAACGCGGGGGCGGACGAACCGATAACCCTTGAGGTCTTGAGTCGGCGCTTCATCAAGGCCCTGGGCGCCAAGGGCGCGCCCGACGCCTTGCAGACGGCGTTCCTGCGTCAAGCGTTTGAGGACTACGAGGCCGACGAGACGCCGGAGGTGGGGCCCGACGACCTCGCCTGCGTCCTGGCGGCCTTCTGGCTGCTGGGCGACAAGCGCAAGACCGGCGACGCGCCCCTGATCGACATCGCCCCCATGTTGGACTGCAAGGGCGAGGCGTTGGGCTATGACGCCATCCAGGTGATTCAGGACGACGCGCCGTTCCTGGTCGACAGCGTCATGGGCGACCTGGCCGCCGCCGGCGTCTCTGTGCGCGCCATGTTCCATCCGCTTGTCGAGGTCGGGCGTGACAAGGCCGGCGCGCGGGTCGACGCTCAGACCCGTGAGTCCATGATCCTGGTCATTGTCGACACCCTGCCGCCCGAGCGGCGCGCGGCGGTGGCCGCCAGCCTCGGAGAGACCTTGTCAGACGTACGCGCCGCCGTCGCGGATCACGGGCGCATGGCGCGGCTGATGCAGCGCTGTCTGAACGACCTGAACAGCCAGGCGCCGGAAATGGACGCCGAGGCGCTGGAAGAAAACATCGCCTTCCTGAAATGGCTGAACGCTGATCATTTCGTCTTCCTGGGCGCGCGCGAGTACGAGTTTCCCCGCACGCCGGACGGCGCCTATGAGGCTGAAGCTCCGCTGTCGCAATCCGGGGAGGGGTTGGGCGTCCTGCGCGATCCGGAGCGCCGGGTTCTCCGCCGGGCCAGCGAGCCCGCTGTTCTGACCAAACAGATGAAGCGCCAGCTGAACCTGGGCGAGCCCGTCAGCGTGGCCAAGGCCAATCTCCGCAGCCGCGTCCACCGCCGCGCCTACATGGACTATGTGGGGGTCAAGCGGTACGGCGCCGACGGCAAGGCGGCGGGCGAGACCCGCTTCGTGGGCCTGTTCACCGCCGAGGCCTATGACCGGTCCGCGTCCGAAGTGCCTTTGATACGCCGCAAGGTCAGGAATGCCCTGGAGCGCGCCGGGAAGGCCCCGGGCAGCCACAATCACAAGCGCCTGAAGAACGTCCTGGAGAACTACCCCCGCGACGAGCTGTTCCAGATGAGCGAGGATGAGCTGCTGGAGATTTCGCTGGGCGTCCTCCACCTGATGGACCGGCCCCGGGTCAAGATATTCACCCGCAAGGATCCCTTCGACCGTTTCGTTTCGGTGCTGACCTATGTGCCCCGCGAACGCTATGACGCCAGTGTGCGTGAGCGCATCGGGCGCATCCTGGCGGCGGCATGGGGCGGGCGGCTCTCGGCCTGGTATCCGCAGCTGAGCGACGCGCCGCTGGTGCGGATCCACTACATCATCGGCGTAGAGCCGGGGGATCACCTCGAGCCGGATGTGGCGGACGTGGAGTCCATGGTGGTGGACACCAGCCGAAGCTGGGCGGATCGTTTCGAGAGCGCGGCGCGCCGCGCGGGCGTGGCCGAGGCCCAGATCGGGGCCCTGACATCCAAATGGTCCGAGGCGTTCAGCCCCGGTTATCGCGACCGCTATGACGCTGTCGAGGCCGTGACGGACCTGTTCGAATTCGACGTCCTCGGGGAGGAAGGCCAGGGCGCCCCGGTGGCTGTGCGGGCGTTCCGCATGCCCGAGGACACACCCCTGCAGTTCCGTTTCAAGCTGTACCGCCGAGGTGATCCGGCGCCCCTGTCCGACGTCCTGCCGATCCTTGCGGACATGGGCCTGAAAACCATCGAGGAGTACGGTCATTCTCTCAAGCCTGCGGGCGACACCCCGGTGCATGTGCACGAGTTCCTGCTCGAGGATCCGCGCGGCCAGAACCTCAACTTTGCCGATGTGAAGGCGCCGTTCGAGGCTGCCTTCGCCGCCGTCTGGACCGGCCGCACCGAGAGTGACGGCTTCAATCGATTGGTGGTCGAGCTGGGGGTCGACTGGCGCCAGGCGGCCTTGATCCGCACGCTCGCCCGATATCGCCAGCAGACCGGCCTGGATCCCAGCCAGGCGGTTCAGGAAGAGGCCCTGCGCGAGCATCCCGTGGTGGCGCGCACCCTGCTGTCCTTGTTCGACGCCAAGTTCGATCCCGCCGGAGGGGGGGCGCCGGAGGCGCGCGAAGCCCAGGTCAAGGCGTTGACGGACAAGATCGACCGTGCGCTGCAGGACGTGGCCAGCCTTGATCATGACCGCGCCCTGCGCCGGCTGTCGCTGCTGATCCAGGCGATCAAACGCACCAACTACTACCAGACCGGCGAGGACGGCGAGCCCAAGCCCTATATCTCCATCAAGATCGCCTCGCGCGAACTGGCCGACGTGCCCGCGCCCAAGCCCTATCGTGAGATCTTCGTCTGGGCGCCCCATGTGGAAGGCGCGCACCTGCGCTTCGGCCCGGTGGCGCGCGGCGGCCTGCGCTGGTCGGACCGGCGCGACGATTTCCGCACTGAGGTCCTGGGCCTGGTCAAGGCGCAGCAGGTCAAGAACGCGGTCATCGTGCCCGTGGGCTCCAAGGGCGGATTCTACCCCAAACAGCTGCCGCGCGGCGGAAGTCGGGACGCCGTCCAGACCGAGGCGATACGGGCCTACAAGACCTTCCTGTCCGGCCTGCTGGACCTGACGGACAACATCGCGGCCTCAGGAGCGGTGGTTCGTCCGCCCGCCGTCGTCGCCTGGGAAGGGGATGATCCCTACCTGGTCGTGGCCGCTGACAAGGGCACGGCCACCTTCTCGGACATCGCCAACGGCATTTCGGCCGACTACGGGTTCTGGCTGGGTGACGCCTTCGCCTCGGGCGGCTCGGCGGGATACGACCACAAGGAAATGGGCATCACCGCGCGCGGCGCCTGGGAGGCGGTCAAGCGCCACTTCCGCGAGATGGGCAAGGACATCCAGTCCGAGCCCTTCACCGTGGTGGGGGTGGGCGACATGTCGGGCGACGTGTTCGGCAACGGCATGCTCCTGTCGAAACAGATACGTCTGGTCGCCGCTTTCGATCACCGGGACATCTTCATCGATCCCGATCCTGATCCCGCGACGTCTTTCAAGGAGCGCAAGCGCCTGTTCGAGCTGCCGCGTTCATCCTGGCAGGACTACGAAGCGTCGAAGATATCAAAGGGCGGCGGGGTGTTTTCGCGCTCGGCCAAGTCCATCAAGCTGACGCCCGAGATCAAGGCGGCGCTGGAGATCGAGGCGGACGAGGTTGATCCCTTCACCCTGATGAAGGCCATCATCACCGCTCCGGCCGAACTCCTCTACTTCGGCGGCATCGGCACCTATGTGAAGGCGGAGCACGAGACCGACCTTCAGGTGGGCGACAAGGCCAATGACGCCATTCGCGTCAACGGCGTCGACCTGCGGGCCCGGGTGGTTGGCGAAGGCGCCAATCTGGGCCTGACCCAAGCCGGACGCATCGGATTCGCGCGCAACGGCGGCCGCATCAACACCGACGCCATCGACAACTCGGCGGGCGTGGATTCCTCGGATCATGAAGTCAACATCAAGATCCTGACCGGCTCGGCCATCGCGGGCGGAAAGCTGAAGGAAAAGGACCGAAACGCCCTTCTGGCCTCCATGACCGAAGACGTGGCCCGCAAGGTGCTGGTGCACAACTATGACCAGACCCTCGCCATCAGCCTGCAGGAGCGCAATGCCGCCGCTGAACTGGAGGCCCAGATCCGGTTCATGAACCGCCTGGAGTCCGAGGGAAAGCTGGATCGGATGGTCGAGGGGCTTCCCGGGGATTTGCGCCTGACCGAGATGCAGGCGTCCAGGGCGGGCCTGACGCGGCCCGAGCTGTCGGTCGTCACCGCCTATTCCAAGCTGGAGCTGGCCGAGGACATTGTGGCTTCCGCGGCGCCGGAGGATCCCTTCTTCGAGCGGGTGCTGGAGGGCTATTTCCCCGAGGCGCTGGGCAAGTTCGACAAGGCCATGAACAGCCATCGCCTGCGTCGCGAGATCGTGGCCACGGTGCTGTGCAACGACATCGTCAACATGTGCGGCCCCACCTTCCCTGAGCGCCTGAGGGTCAGCGCCGAATGCGACACCACGGCCCTGGTGATAGGGTTCGAGGCGGCGCGGCGCATCTTCCGCCTGGACGAGGCGTGGGACGCGGTTTCGGCGCTGGACGGCAAGATCCAGGCCGAGGCCCAGTTGAAGCTGTACGAAGAGATCGCCGTGATTCTGCGCCGCCAGACCTTCTGGCTGGCGCGCCGCGTCGCCCGCCAGAACATGGGCGGGGTGGGTGATCTGATAAAGGCCTATCGCCAGGCGGCCGACGACCTGCGCGGGTCGAGCGCCACGGTCCTTTCCAGATTCGAGCAGGCCCGTCTGAAGGCGCGCAAGGAAACCTTTATCGAGGCGGGCGCGCCGCGCGAACTGGCTGGATCCATCGCCCTTATGCGCCCCATGGTGGCGGCCAGCGACATCGCCGATCTGGCGCGCCAGCTGAAATGGTCTGCGCCGACCATGGCGCGGCTTTATCACCAGGTCGGCGCTGCTTTCGATCTGGACCGACTGCGCGCTGCGGCCGGATCGCTGGCCTCGGCGGACCATTATGAGCGCCTGGCCGTGCGCCGGATGGTCGAGGACTTTATGGCCGAGCAGGTGGTCATCACCCGCGCGGTGGCCCGAGGCTGCAAGGAATCCGTGGGGGAAAGCGAAAAGACCGCCGAGGCCGCTGTGGATGCCTGGGTCGGTGATCGCCTGGGCATCGCCGAGGGCGTGCGCAGCACCGTGGACGAGATCGAGCAGTCGTCTCACGGCTGGAGCTTCGCCAAGCTGACCATCGCCAACGTGGCCGTCCGAGACTTCGCCGCCGCTGCTGCTCAATCCATGGCCGCGACCAATCGGTCCGGCTAAGCTAGGACAGGGACTGATCATGGCGCGGAAGTTCCTTGTGGTGGTGGATGACACCCCCGAGTTCGATTCGGCCCTGCGCTTCGCGGCCCGCCGCGCCCGCTCCACCGGCGGGCGCGTGGTGTTGTTGCGCGCCATTCCGCCCTCGGCCTTTGAACACTGGTCCGGCGTGCGCGAGGAGATCGAGCGGCAGCAGCGGGAGGAGGCCGAGGCCCTTCTCAACCGTTTCGGCGAAAAGGCCGCCGACCTGTCCGGCTCGGCGCCTGTGTTCCTCGTGGAGGAGGCCGAGACCCGCGACGCCATCATCAAGGCCGTGGATGCGGATCCCGAGATCAAGATCCTGGTCCTCGCCGCCGCCATCGGTACGCGCGGGCCGGGTCCGCTGGTGGCGGCCATCGCCAAGGAGGGCGCCGGTGTAGGTGGTCGTCGTTTGCCGGTCACAGTGGTGCCGGGCGACCTGACCGACCAGGAGGTCGAGGACCTGGCCTGACCCTGCCCGCGCATGGGCGCCCTTGCGAAGCGATGAACGGACGCGCATCTGAGGCCCATGTTCATCCAGACCGAAGCCACGCCCAATCCCAACGTCATCAAGTTCCTGCCGGGCCGCGACGTTTCGCCCGAGCGGGCGCTGGAGTTCCGCACCATCGACGAGGCCGCGGTTTCGCCGCTGGCCGAAGGCCTGTTCCAGCTGGAGGGGGTCGAGGGCGTCTTCTTCGGGTCTGACTATGTGGCGGTGACGCGGGCGGCCGCCGGCCCGGACTGGAGCGCCCTGAAGGCGCCGGTTCTGACCGCCCTGATGGATCATTTCACCTCCGGTGCGCCCCTGACGCGAGGTGAGGCCGCAAAGGCCGACGCCCATGCGGGCGGCGAGGGCGACAGCGAGGTGGTGCGCGAGATCAAGGCCCTGCTGGACACCCGCATCCGTCCGGCGGTGGCCCAGGACGGCGGCGACATCCTGTTTGACCGGTTCGACGAGGCCGATGGTGTGCTGTGGCTGCGCATGCGCGGGGCCTGTGCCGGGTGCCCCTCGTCGTCGGCCACTCTCAAGGCGGGGGTGG
Source organism: Brevundimonas sp. (assembly GCF_013823285.1). Taxonomy (GTDB): domain Bacteria; phylum Pseudomonadota; class Alphaproteobacteria; order Caulobacterales; family Caulobacteraceae; genus Brevundimonas. Next base: position 30,505 of record NZ_PNLV01000010.1, read on the forward strand.
AGAACATGATGCGCCACTATGTGCCCGAGGTGGAGCGGGTCGAGCAGACCCTGTGAAACCAAACAGTCGCTCGTATCAAGCGGCTGGCTGGTCCATTCTGTTTCCATGACGCGATTCCGCGATGACCCCGACGCCAATGCGCTGGGTCAGGCCCTGGCCGGCCTGCGCAAGGCGCGCGGCCTGAGCCAGGCCGAGGCCGGCGCCCGCATGGGCGTAACCAGTCAGGCCTGGGGGCTGTATGAGGCCGGGCGTCGTCCCGGCATGTTCCGCCCTGACGTGCAGCGCCGCCTGACCGCCGCGCTCGACCTGACGCCTGAGGATCTGGCGCTGGAAATGGCGCGCCGGCCCGCTGTCCCGGCGCCGGCTTCCGACCGGCTTGAAGAAAGCGGGAGGGCCTTTTCCACCAAGGGTCCGCCGGGATCGGTCAGGCGGACGCTGCAGTTGCGCGATGACGATCTGGCGCCGTGGGCGGGTTCAGGCGTGGTGCTGGTCTACGACCTGTCCGTCTGGCCGCGGCGGGATCAGGGCTGCGTGGTGGAGACCGCCGACGGGCCGGTGATCGGTCTTTACCATCGGGGCGACCGGGATACGGTGGTGCTTCGCGGGCCGGGCGGCGACAAGCGGGTGCTGCAGCGGAGCTGGATCGGGTCGGTGGGGGCGGTGGTGGCTCGGCTCGAGGGTGTGGATTGGCCGCAATGAAACAAAATGGTTGTATTTCCGGCGCGGAAATGAAACCCTGAGGCGTCGTAGCCGTCGGAGGTTCCATTGCCGCGCCGCCCGCCCCATCCTTCGCCCGAAGCGGATTGGCTGGACCGCGATCTGGGCGCGGCCATCCGCCGGTTCCGCACCGACCTGGGCCTGTCCCAGCACGCCCTGGCCGCGCGCTTGTCGCTGAGCGGCCAGCAAATGCAGAAATACGAGAGCGGGGCCAACCGGGTGTCTGCCTCGACGCTCTACCTGATCGCCCGGGAGTTGGACCAGCCGGTGGCGGCCTTCTTCCCCGTGCATGGCGGACCGGATGACGCGCAGGCGCTGCTGGACACGCCGGAAGGGCGCGCCCTGTCACGCGGCTTTTCCCGCATCCACGACATGGGACAGCGACGGGCGCTGGGGGTGATCGTGGAGGGGCTGGCGCGTACGGCCTAAGCGGCCTATTCCGGCGACCTGATGAAGACCCTGATCATCGACACGGCGCTGGGCGCCTGCACAGCCGTCGCGGCTGACCATTCGCATGTGGTTGCGGCCGCAACAGAAGACATGGTGCGCGGCCATCAGGAGCGTCTCGGCGGCATGGTCAGGACGGCCATGGCCGCAGCGCAATGGCGCTATGACGATCTGGACCTCATTGCTGTGACCACGGGGCCGGGCTCGTTCACAGGCCTGCGCGTCGGACTGGCTTTTGCGCAGGGCTTGGGGCTGGCCCTTGATCGTCCGGTCTCGGGCCTGTCGACGCTGGCCGCGCTGGCGCTGGACGTGGAGTCCGGGGGGGTGGTGTGGGCCCTGATCGACGCGCGACGGGGACAGATCTACGGGCAGCCGTTTCAGGACGGCGCGCCGCTGGCCGATCCTGCCGCCCTGACTCTCGAAGCCGCCGCGCTGCGCATGACCGGAACGCAGGCGCGCATCGCCGTGGGGTCAGGAGCTGCGCTTGTGTCTGTGACCGGCGTGGAGGCCGTGGTTCGCGCTGCGCCGTCGCCCGGCGCGCTGGCGCGTCTGGCTGCGGATCAGCCGCGAAACGAGGCGCGGCCGCTCTATCTGCGGGCGCCTGACGCCAAGCTGCCGGGCGGGCGTGATCCGGAATGAAGGATCCGGTGCATCTGGCGGCCATCCACGCCTCGGCTTTCGATGCGTCCTGGGACGCCGCGGCGATCAAGGCGTTGCTGGACATGCCGGGCGCCGAACTGGAAGTCGAGGTCGACAGCTTCCTGCTGTGGCGCCGCGCCGCGGACGAGGCGGAGATCGTCACGCTGGCCGTGCGGCCCGAGGCCCGGCGGCGGGGACTGGGCGGGCGGTTGCTGGACCGGACCATGGATCGCGCGCGGGAGCGGGGCGTGACGCGGTTGTTCCTGGAGGTGGCCCATGACAACCCCGCAGCCTTGGGGCTGTATGGCTCACGGGGGTTCGAGCCGGTCGGAAAACGCCCCGACTACTACGTCCGGCCGGATGGGTCGCGCGCGGATGCCCTGATACTCGCTCTCAACTTGTCCTGACCGCTTTCCTCTTGGCCGGGGGATGACTATTCTGGCCTCATGGACCGGATCGAGAAACTCTGCGCCGAGCGCGGCATGCGCATGACCGAGCAACGTCGCGTCATCGCGCGGGTGCTGTCGGAAGCCGAAGACCACCCCGACGTGGAGGAGTTGTACCGCCGCGCCTCGGCCATCGATCCGCATATCTCCATCGCCACGGTCTATCGCACCGTACGTCTGTTCGAAGAGGCGGGCGTGGTGGAGAAACACGACTTCGGCGACGGGCGCAGCCGCTATGAAGAAGCCGGTGACGACCACCACGACCACCTGATCGACACCAAGTCCGGCGAGGTGATCGAGTTCTTTGACGCCGAGATCGAGCGCCTGAAGACCGAGATCGCCGAGCGGCTGGGCTTCAAGCTGATCGGGCACAAGCTGGAACTGTACGGCACGGCGATCGAGGGCGCCTCGCCCACCAGCCGCGAAGGCCTGATCTTCACCCGGCACAACCGCCGCACCGAGGACGCCTGATTCTTCGCTTACGCTTGTGGGGGCTGTGCGAAATCCCCATAACCGCGCGATGATCGACGCCCAAGACAAGCCGACGTCCGAACGGGCCGAAAAGCGCCTGTTCATCAAGACCTACGGCTGCCAGATGAACGTCTATGACTCCGAGCGCATGGCCGATGTCCTGCGCCCGCTGGGCTATGCGCCGACCGACACGCCCGAAGACGCCGACTTCGTCATCCTGAACACCTGCCACATCCGCGAGAAGGCGGCCGAGAAGGTCTATTCCGAGCTGGGCAAGCTGCGGATGCTCAAGGACGAGAAGGCGTCGGACGGCCGGGGCGCCATGACCATCGCCGTCGCCGGCTGCGTGGCCCAGGCCGAGGGCGAGGAGATCATGCGTCGCCAGCCCGCCGTGGATCTGGTTGTCGGGCCGCAGGCCTATCATCAGCTGCCCGAACTGCTGACCCGCACGGCGCGGGCCCGGGGTGAGCGCATCGGGGCCGACTTCGCCCCGAACGCCAAGTTCGACGCCCTGGCGGGCGAGAAGATCGGCGCGCGAGGCGTCAAGGGACCGACCGCGTTCCTGACGGTGCAGGAGGGTTGCGACAAATTCTGCACCTTCTGCGTGGTGCCCTATACCCGCGGGGCCGAATGGTCGCGCCCGGCCGCCGACATCCTGAGCGAGGCGCGCGAGCTGGCGGCGCGCGGCGTGCGCGAGGTCACCCTGCTGGGCCAGAACGTCAACGCCTATGATGGCGCGGGGCCGGACGGCGCGGTCTGGACGCTGGCGCGGCTGGCGTATGGACTGGCGGAGATCGAGGGGCTGGACCGCATCCGCTACACCACCAGCCACCCCAACGACATGGGCGATGACCTGATCGCGGCGCACGCCGAGCTGGACGCCCTGATGCCCTATCTGCACCTGCCGGTTCAGTCGGGTTCGGACCGCCTGCTGCGCCTGATGAACCGCAAGCATGGGCGTCAGAAATATTTCGATCTTATAGACCGCGTGCGCGCGGCCCGGCCGGACATGGCCCTGTCGGGCGACTTCATCGTCGGCTTCCCCGGCGAGACCGACCGGGATTTCGAGGACACCCTGGATCTGGTGCGGCGGGTGAACTACGCCTCGGCCTTCTCTTTCATCTATTCACCGCGGCCCGGCACCCCGGCGGCGACCATGGGCGCGCAGGTCGAGCCCCATGTGGCTTCGGAACGGTTGCAGGCGCTCCAGACCCTGCTGTTCGAACAGCAGGTGGCCTTCAACCAGTCCCAGGCGGGCAAGGTCCTGCCGGTGCTGTTCGAGCGCAAGGGCCGTCACGGCCGTCAGGCCATCGGCCGCTCACCCTATCTGCAGTCCGTATACGTGGAGGACGCCGACCACCTGATGGGGCGGATCGTCCCGGTCCGGATCGAACGGGGCCAGCAGAACAGCCTCACCGGCGCGCTGGTTGAAGAATCGCACAGCTCTTTCAAACCACAGGCGTCCGAAAGCATGACCCCCCTGCGCCCTCAAGCAGCGAGCGACCGCGTCGCGAGCGTCAGGGCCCGATAATGGCCAGAGAATCCGAGTTTCTCGCCCTGTCCGACGTCGCCCTGCGGTCCGTCATCGGCCCCGGCAGCCGCCACGTGGCCCTGATCGAGGACGCCTTCAAGGTGCTGGTGGAGTCCCCCGGCGGCGGGGTGTCCATCAACGGCTCGACCAAGGACCGGGCCGCCGCCAAACGCGTGGTCGAGGTGCTGGCCAAGCGGGCCGATCTGGGCGCCGAGATCACCGAAGCGGACGTGCGCACGGCCCTGGGCGCCCAACGGTCTGGCGGCAAGACACCCGAGGGGGTGGCCCTGCCGGTGGGGCGTCGCGGCGCCATCGCCCCCAAGACCCCGGCCCAGGCCCGCTATCTGGAGGCCCTGGCCAGGTGCGAACTGACCTTCGGCGTCGGCCCGGCGGGCACCGGCAAGACCTTCCTGGCGGCTGCCTATGGCGCATCGCTGCTGAGGCGAGGGCAGGTGGATCGTCTGGTCATCACCCGCCCGGCCGTGGAGGCGGGCGAGAAGCTGGGCTTTCTGCCCGGAGACCTGAACGAGAAGGTGGACCCCTATCTGGCGCCCATCTGGGAGGCCCTGAACGAGATTCTGGGCGCCGACGACGTGCGCCGCAGGCGGGACAAGGGTGAGATCGAGGCCGCGCCGATCGCCTTCATGCGCGGGCGGACCCTGTCCCACGCCTTCATTATCGCCGACGAAGCCCAGAATCTGACCCGGCTGCAGATGAAGATGGTTCTGACCCGTCTGGGCGAAGGCGCACGCATGGTGGTGACCGGCGACCCCAGTCAGGTGGATCTGGTCAACACCCGGGATTCCGGCCTGCCCCACGCCTTGCGTATTCTGGAGAACGTCAAGGGCGTCGGCGTGCTGCGCTTCGAGGCCGCGGACGTGGTGCGCCACGCCATGGTGGAGCGGATCGTGCGCGCCTATGACGCCGACGCGGCGGCCGCGCGCGGCGGTGACGCGACCGCGCCATGATCGACATCGAGGTCGAGGACGACGCCTGGTCGGTGAGCGCGCCGGATGTGCAGGATCTCGTTCTCCGGGCGGCTGAACAGGCGGCGCCGCCGGGCGATGTGGTGATCCTGCTGACCGACGATGAGACGGTGCGCGATCTGAACGCCCGGTTTCGCGGCAAGGATCGCCCGACCAATGTGCTGTCGTTTCCGGCGCCCGATAACGCCCGGCCCCACCTGGGCGACATCGTTCTTGCCTACGGCGTCTGCGCGGTCGAGGCGCGGGAGCAGGGCAAGCCGTTCGCCGATCACCTGAGCCATCTGGTCATTCACGGCGTGCTGCATCTGATGGGCCACGACCATGAGGCGGATGACGAGGCCGAGGCGATGGAGGCGCAGGAGCGCACGCTTCTTGCGGCGCTGGGGATTCCTGATCCGTACCTGTTCCGAAATGACACCTGAACACCAATCCGCTGATCTTGACCAAGCCCGGCCTGGTGCGGCGCCGGAGACGGCTGACGCAGCGCCGCGCCGCCGCTCAAGCGGCGTCTGGCTGCGGGTGGGCGCGGGCCTGACGGCGCTGATTCTCGGGGCCGCCGCCGCCGCGGCGCATCCGCCGTTCGGCTTCCTGATCGGAATTCTCGCCTATCCGGCCCTGATGCTGCTGGTCGAGCGAACGCGGACTCTGCGCGGCGCCTTCGGCCTGGGCTGGCTGGCGGGTTTCACCTATTTCTTCATCAGCTGCTGGTGGGTGGCCGAGGCCTTTCTGGTCAACGCCGAGGCCCACGCCTGGATGGCGCCCTTCGCCGCCTCCCTGCTGCCGGCGGGCCTGGCCCTGTTCTGGGGCGCGGCCCTGGCCGTCTATCGCCGGTTCCATGTGGCGGGCCACCCGCTGCGGCCTCTGCTGTTCGCGGTGGTTTTCTGCGCCTTTGAATGGCTTCGCGGCACGGTGCTGACCGGCTTTCCCTGGAATCCCGCGGGCGCCGCCTGGGGCGCGGGATCGGCGGCGTCCCAGTTCGCGGCGTTGGCGGGAATTTATGGGCTCAGCCTCGTCACCGTGGCGGGCGTGTCCCTGATCGGCCCGCTGTTCGCGCCCGGACGGCTGAAGACAAGGATCGGCGCGGCGGTGCTCGGGGCGCTGATGATCGGCGCTTTGGTGATCGGCGGCGCCTATCGGCTCAGCATGGCGCGGCCCGAGGCGTCGGACACGACTGTGCGCATCGTTCAGGCTGATGTGGAGCAGCAGGCCAAGTGGGACGAAGCCAATTTCGAGGCCATTGTTCAGCGCTACGTGAATCTGACGGCCCGGCCCGGGGCGCAGGTCCCGGATGTGATCGTCTGGCCGGAGGGCGCCTTGCCGGTGACTGCGAACGAAGCATTTGCCGAGGGGGCTCCCGTGGCCGCCGCCATGGCGCGCGCGGTTCAGCCGGGCCAGACCCTGCTGGCGGGCTTCAGTCGCGCAGAACCGACGCCCGAGGGGGAGTGGCGCTATTTCAACAGCCTGTTCGCCCTGTCCGACGCCGGCGAGGCGGGACTGAGAGTCGAGGCGGTCTACGACAAGCACCGGCTGGTGCCCTTCGGCGAGTATCTCCCCTTGGGCGACCTCATGAGCCGCACGGGCCTGCGCAGCCTGGTGCATGTGCCGGCCGATTTCAGCGCCGGTCCCGCCCCCGCGCCGCTGAACCTGCCTGGCCTGCCCGATGTGCAGCCGCTGATCTGCTATGAAAGCCTCTATCCCGGCTTCACGCCGGGGGGCGCGGCGCGGCCGCAGTGGATCGCCAATGTATCCAACGACGCCTGGTTCGGGCGCACGTCCGGCCCTGTCCAGCATCTGAACCTGGCCAGCTTCCGGGCCATAGAGACGGGCCTGCCCATGGTGCGGGCGACGCCCACCGGCATTTCGGCTCTGATCGATCCCTGGGGCCGTGTTGTGCCGGGCAAACGGCTGGAGCCGGGTGAGAGCGGGGTCATCGACGCCCGCCTGCCCCGCCCGCTGGGCCGGACCCTCTACGCCATGGCGGGCGACCTGATCTTTCTGGGGTTGATGCTGGCGGCGCTGGCCGGGGCTCTGTGGCCTTTCCGGTCCCGGATTTCCCGCGCCAGGAGTCTATCCGTGAATTAAGATGACTTCTGGGATTTTGAGGCTCATTCAGGCTTCAATGTCCTGCTTCAGGGTGCACGGAAGGCGCGTGAGATGGCGCGAGGCAAAGGCGACGACGGACCCCATCTGGTGGATCGCCATGTGGGGCGGCGGGTCGAGACCCGGCGCAAGTCGCTGGGCTACAGCCAAAGCCAGCTGGGCGCCGCCCTGGGCCTGACGTTCCAGCAGATCCAGAAATACGAGAAGGGCGCCAACCGCATCTCGGCCTCCAAGCTCTGGGAGATCTCCCAGTTCTTCAAGGTGGAGATCGGCTACTTCTTCGACGGGCTGACGGCGGCCGAGCCGGGGGTGGCCGAAAGCGACACGGTGTCCTTCGATCACGATTTTCCGGTTACCCGCCAGAGTCAGGAGATTGCCCGGCTCGCGCCCCGCCTCAGCCTCAGCCAGCAGAAGGCGGCCCTGGCCATGGTTCGCGAACTGGCCGGCGAGCGCAAGGGCGACGAGCGGGACTGACCAGACCCAAACTGGTTCATTGGAACGCCGTCCGACCGGATGCACCTCATCGATCAGGGCCTCATGGGTCAGCCCGAACCCGCCGCGCGCGCCTTCTGCTGGTCCCAGTAGGCGGGGCCGTCGTCCGGCTTGAACATGGTGCGCGGCGTCCCGTCCGAGGTGGCCACCAGGAACGTGTTCGTCGCCGCGTGGTAGTAGAGGGTGTCGCCGTTGCCCCGGCGCACGGTCTCGGTCCCGGCGGGCGGCGCGATGATGAAGGCATGGGCCTTGTCCACATAGTCATCGGCGGACGCGGCGCTGAAGGCCGCGCCGTTGCGCTCGAACAGACGCTGGATGTTCTGGTCGGCGGTGTTGCGGCTGTTGGAGGTCCAGCGGGCCGGCGCGCCGGACCGCGCCGTCGCCCTTCCGGACTCCACAGCGCCGGCGACGGGCTGCACAGCAGCCTCGGTCGCGGCCCGCTCCGAACGGTCGCGCGTCTCGACCGCACTGGGCCCGTTGTCGCAGGCCGTCAAAGCCGTCACCGCCAGGGCGACGCCGCCCGCCAGCCATAGATTACGCAAGGTCATGAAACCCTCCCTGGAAAACCCGCGGAACAAGGTTATGCACAAAGTTAATGTTCCTGCAATGTTCTTGTCGGAGCCAGCGGCGCCCCTCGACGACGGCGGCGGCGCCCGGTAAGGCGAAGGCATGACCCGGACACCCCCGAAAATCCTGTTGATCGTCGGCGGCGGCATCGCCGCCTACAAGGCGCTGGAGCTGGTGCGCCTGATGAGGAGGGCGAACATGACGGTGCGCGCGGTGCTGACCGGGGCCGGCGCCGAGTTCGTCACCCCCCTGTCCCTGGCCTCCCTGACCGGCCATCCGGTGCATCAGGCCCTGTTCTCGCCCGAGGACGAGACGGCCATGGGCCATATCGAGCTGTCCCGGTGGGCCGATCTGGTCGTGGTGGCGCCGGCCACCGCCGGGCTGATGGCCAAGGCGGCGAACGGTCTGGCGGACGATCTGGCCTCCACCACTTTGCTGGCCACCGACAAGCGGGTGCTGCTGGCCCCGGCCATGAATGTGCGCATGTGGGAGCACCCGGCGGTGAAGACCAATCTGGCGCGCCTGACCGGCTTCGACGGCCTGCACGGCATGGCGGTGGTCGGGCCCGACGAGGGCGAGATGGCCTGCGGCGAGTACGGACCGGGCCGCATGGCCGAGCCGGCCGCGATCCTTGAAGCGGTGCAGGGGCTGCTGGCGGGCGCCGCCGGACGACCCCTGAAGGGCAAGCGGGCTCTGGTGACGGCGGGCCCGACCTTCGAACCCATCGACCCGGTGCGGGGGCTGACCAATCGCTCCAGCGGCAAGCAGGGCTACGCCATCGCCGCGGCCCTGGCCGAGCTGGGCGCCGAGGTGACGCTGGTGTCGGGCCCCACGGCCCTGAGCGCGCCGCCGGGCGTGAAGCGGGTGGACGTGGAGACGGCCGCCCAGATGCATGCGGCCTCCATGGCGGCCCTGCCCGTGGACGTGGCGGTCATGACCGCGGCGGTGGCCGACTGGCGCGTGGACGATGTGGCCACCGGCAAGATCAAGAAGGCGCCGGGTGGACCGCCCATGCTGAGCCTGATCGAGAACCCCGACATTCTGGCGGCCGTGTCGTCGGCCAAGAGCAGGCGTCCCCGGCTGGTGGTCGGCTTCGCCGCCGAGACCAGCGATCTGGAGGTCCAGGCCCGCGCCAAGCTGTCGCGCAAGGGCTGCGACTGGATCGTGGGCAATGACGTGTCCGACGAGGTGTTCGGCTCGGACGGCAACGCCGTGACCCTGATCACCAAAAGCGGGGCCGAGACATGGCCGCGCCAGTCAAAGGCCGCCGTGGCCTGCGCCCTGGCCGCCCGCATCGCCGAAACCCTGACAGACTGACGGACCGAGAATGACCGAGACCGTGACCGCCCGAATCCTGCGCCTGCCCCATGCCGAGGACCTGCTGCTGCCCGCCTATGAGACGGAAGGGTCGGCGGGCATGGACCTGCGGGCGGCGCTTCCGGAGGATCAGCCCGTAACCCTGGCGCCGGGGGCGCGGGCGCTGGTGCCGACGGGGCTGAAGATCGCGCTGGAGCCGGGCTTCGAGGCCCAGGTGCGGCCCCGCTCGGGTCTGGCGCTGAAGCACGGCATCACCTGTCTCAACAGCCCCGGCACCATCGACAGCGACTATCGCGGCGAGGTCGGAGTGATCCTGGCCAATCTGGGGTCCGAGCCCTTCGTGATCCGGCGCGGCGAGCGCATCGCCCAGATGGTCATCGCGCGGCACGAACGGGTGCAGTGGTCCGAGGTGAAGAGCCTCGACGACACCGAGCGCGGCGAGGGCGGCTTCGGCTCCACCGGCCGATAGGGTCAGTCCGGGACGTTCGCGTCCAGTTCGTCCAGCCACACCCGCGCCGTGGCGTCCGACGGCGCCCGCCAATCCCCGCGTGGCGACAGCGAGCCGCCGGTGACCACCTTGGGCCCGTTGGGCAGGGCCGAGCGCTTGAACTGGCTGGTCTGGAAGAAGCGGATCAGGAATTTGCGCAGCCAGGATTTTATGGTCGCCAGATCATACTCGACCATCTCCGCCTCGGGCAGGTTGGCGGGCCAGGCGCCGTGGGTGCGGTCGCCCCACGCCTGATGGGCCAGGTACGCCACCTTGGACGGCTTCAGGCCGAAGCGGGTGATGTAAAACAGGAAGAAGTCATTCAGCGCATAGGGCCCCACCGTCGCCTGGGTGGACTGGATCGCCCCGCTCTCGTCGGCGGGCACCAGTTCCGGTGAGATTTCGGTGCCCAGGATGGCGTGCAGGGTGGGCGCCGCCTCTGCGCCGACGACCTGCTTGTCGGCCACCCAGCGGATCAGGTGCTGGATCAGGGTCTTCGCCACCCCGCCGTTGACGTTGTAGTGGCTCATGTGGTCGCCCACGCCATAGGTGGCCCAGCCCAGCGCCAGTTCCGACAGGTCGCCGGTGCCCAGCACGAAGGCGCCATGGTGGTTGGCCAGACGGAACAGATAGTCGGTGCGCAGGCCCGCCTGCACATTCTCGAAGGTGATGTCGTGGACCGGCTGGCCCTTTGAATAGGGATGGCCGATGTCCTTCAGCATCTGTTCGGCCGCCGGGCGGATGTCGATCTCCTCGCCGGTCACGCCCAGCGCGGTCATCAGGGCCCAGGCGTTGGACTTTGTGCCCTCGGACGTGGCGAAGCCGGGCAGGGTGAACGCCAGGATGTTCTTGCGCGGCAGGTCAAGACGGTCGAACGCCCGGCAGGCCACCAGCAGCGCCTGGGTCGAATCCAGCCCGCCGGAGACGCCGATTACGATGCGCTCGCCGTTGGTCGCCTTCATGCGCCGCATCAGGCCCTGCACCTGAATGTTGAACGCCTCGTAGCAGTCCTGATCCAGCCGCGCCGGGTCGTCGGGCACGAAGGGGAAACGGTCCAGCGGCCGGATCAGGTCGGTGGGAGCGCCAGGCTCCGCAGCGAAGAAGGCGACGGGTTGGAACTCGTCCGCGGCCAACTCGCGCCGGGCGCAGTCCGCGAATGTGCCGGTGCGCAGGCGCTCCAGACCGATCCGCTCCACATCCACGTCGGCGATGGTCAGATGGGAGTCCATCGCGAACCGCTCGCCCGACGCCAGACAGGCGCCCATTTCGTGGATCGAGGCCTGACCGTCCCAGGCCAGGTCGGTGGTGCTTTCGCCCCACCCCGCGGCGGCGAACACATAGGCGCAGACCGCCCGTGACGACTGGCTGGCGCACAGCATCGCCCGCTCATCCGCCTTGCCGATCACCACGTTTGAGGCCGACAGGTTCAGGATGATCCGCGCGCCGGCGAGAGCGGCGCGGGTCGAAGGCGGCAAGGGGGCCCAGAAATCCTCGCAGATTTCGACGCCGAAGGAGAAGCCGGGCCGATTCTCGGCCTGAAAGATCAGGTCAGTTCCGAAGGCGTGGCGCGTGTCGCCGATGATGATGCTGCTGTCGACTTCCTGTGGCCCGGCCGGCGAGAACCAGCGCTTCTCATAATATTCCCTGTAGTTCGGCAGATATGTCTTGGGAATGACGCCCCATATCTGGCCGTTGGTCATCACAACGGCGCAGTTGTAGAGCCGATCGCCCTGTCTGACGGGCGCGCCCATGACGGCGACCAGGTCGGCCTTCTTTGTCGCCGAGGCGACGCGGTCAATCTGGGCCTCCACCTCCGCCAGCAGCGCGTCCTGCATCAGCAGATCGTCGATGGCGTAACCGGTCAGGCTCAGCTCCGGGAACGCCAGCA
>NZ_PNLV01000011.1 GCF_013823285.1 Brevundimonas sp.
AGCCACTCCCGCTTCAGCTGCTGGTACCATTTGGCCTGCTTGTCGGCGTCATCGACCCAGATCAGGGCCGGGTCGTAGCGCAGGCCCTCGTTCTGCAGGTTCACCATGTCGCCGTCCTGCTTGAGGAAGGCGCGGGCGCCCTGCTTCAGGAAGGGGCGGATCAGGTCGAACACCCAGTGGTCGGACCAGAAGATCTGGGTGATCCGGGTCTTCGTCTCGGTCAGGGGGGTCAGGCAGGTCAGGGCCAGCACCTGTTTCTCGCCCACCTGGATATGCTCCCAGCGGTATCCGGGCAGGCGGAAGGTGATCTCGGTGGCCGGCGCCCCGCCCAGAATGCGGTAGGCGTAGGAGTTGGATGACGGGGCGTGGCGCACCATGGCGAAGCCGTGCTCGCGCGGTTCGAAGGCCTTGGCCTTCTCATGCCGGCTTTTGGCGCTGCGCCACCACCACTGCTGGTGCACATAGGGCCCGTGGGCCGGGTCCATCAGGCCCACCACGGCGTGGTCCACATGACTGTCGAAGTCCATCCATTCAACCAGCTTGGCCCCGCCGCCCACCACGCCGGGAAACACCGGCGGGTCATGGTCGGGGGCCGACGGATTGCGGGGATCGGCGGCCATCCAGACGAACAACAGCCCCTGGCTCTCGGTCACGGGATAGGACCGCACCCGGACCCGGTCCGTCTCGAAGGCCTGGTCCTGAACGAGGGAGGGGATCGCCGCGCACACGCCGTCGGGCCGGAAGCGCCAGCCGTGATAGGGGCATTCCACCGTCTCGCTCTCGCCGTCATGCTGGACCAGCCGTCCGGCCGACAGGGGGGCGGCCCGGTGGGGACAGATGTCCCGCATGGCGTAGACCTGACCCGCACGGGTGCGGCCGATCAGCACCGGCTCTCCCAGCAGCTCGTAGCGCTTGAGTCCCGCGGCCTTCACATCCCGCGACAGGGCCGCGAAATACCAGGCGTCAGTGATGAAGCCCTTGCCGAAGGCGGCGGTCGGGGCCCTGGCTTCAGGTTGCGGGGCTGGAGCGGATGAAGCGGTCATGAGCTCTCTTTATCATCGCTCCGGCGAGCAGAGCGAGGTTTCAGGAAATCGACTTTGCATTTCAAAGTAAGATGTGTTTATGCTTACGCCGTCCCATGAGGAGAAACACATGATCCGTCCCGCCATGATGATCGTCGCCGCTGTCGTCCTTGCGGCCGCGCCCGCCGGGGCCCAGTCCCATGAGCATCAAGGCCATGCCTCGACCGCACACGCCCATGCTGACTTCGCCTCCGACCGTCTGCATGTGATGGTCGAGGGTGAGGGGCAGGACGTGATCCTGATTCCCGGCCTCAGCTCCTCGCCGGAAATCTGGCAGGGCACCGTGGATCGGCTGGGCGGCGGCTACCGCATCCACCGCGTCCAGGTGAACGGCTTCGCCGGCGCCCCTGCCGGGGCCAACGCCGAGGGGCCGGTTGCGGCGCCCGTGGCTGAGGAGATCGCCCGCTATATCGCCGATCAGGGTCTGGAGAGCCCGGCGGTGATCGGCCACTCCATGGGCGGGACCATCGCCATGATGCTGGCCGCGCGCCACCCCGATGCCGTGGGCCGCCTGATGGTTGTGGACATGGTCCCCTTCATGGGCGCGATGTTCGGCCCGCCCGGAACCACCGCCGAAAGCGTCGCCCCCGTGGCGGAACAGATCTACGCCGCCCAGTCCGGCACTCCGCGCGAGGCATATCTGGCCCAGGCCGAGCAGACCATCATCGGCATGATCCAGACCGAATCCGAGCGGGCGGCGCCCCTCCGGCACAGCCGCGACAGCGACCAGCAAGTCTCCGCCGCCGCCTTCCGCGAATTGGTGATCACCGACCTGCGCCCGGAACTGACCGCCATTACGGCGCCCACGGAGGTTCTGTACGTCAAGTTCAACGATCCGCGCATGACGCCCGAGATCACCGACATGATCTACCAGATGTCGTTCCAGACCCTGCCCGGAGCCGAACTGACCCGGGTGGACGACGCCGCGCACTTCATCATGCTGGATCAGCCCGACCTGTTCGCCGAGCGGGTCCGCGCCTTCCTCGACTGACGAAAAAAGTCGTAAGTTGACGTTGACGTAAACGTAGCATTTCGTCGGCAAACGCGCTAAGGAAGCGTCCTCAAAGGAGACGCACCCATGGCCGACGCCTACATCTTCGACGCCGTGCGCACCCCGCGCGGCAAGGGCAAGAAGGACGGATCCCTTCACGAGATCACCGCCCTGTCCCTGGCATCCCAGGTTCTGGAGGCGTTGCGCGACCGCAACGACCTGGACACCTCGCAGGTGGACGACGTGATCCTGGGCTGTGTAGCCCCGGTGGGCGAGCAGGGCGCCGACATCGCCCGCACCGCCGTTCTGACCGCTGGCTGGTCCCAGCTGACCGCCGGCGTCCAGATCAACCGCTTCTGCGCCTCGGGCCTTGAAGCGGTAAACATGGCCGCCGCCAAGGTGGCCTCCGGCGAGGCCCGCATGGCTGTGGGCGGCGGCGTCGAGGCCATGAGCCGCGTGCCCATGGGCTCCGACGGCGGGGCCTGGCCCATCGACCCGTCCAGCGCCATCGCCACCTATTTCGTGCCCCAGGGCGTGTCGGCCGACATGATTGCGTCCAAGTACGGCTTCAGCCGCGATGACGTGGACGCCTATTCGGTTGAGAGCCACAAACGCGCCGCCGCCAGCTGGGCCGACGGCCGCTTCAAGAAGTCGGTGGTGCCGGTGCGGGACCAGCTTGGCCTGACCATCCTTGATCACGACGAGACCATCCGCCCGAAGACTGACATGCAGACCCTTGGCGGTCTGAACCCCTCGTTCCAGATGATGGGCGAGATGGCCTTCGATGCCGTGATCAACCAGCGCTACCCCGAGGTGGAGCGCGTCAATCACGTTCATACCCCGGGCAACTCCTCGGGCATCGTCGACGGATCGGCCGGGGTGCTGATCGGCACCCTCGAGGCGGGCAAGGCCCTGGGCCTCAAGCCCCGCGCGAAAATCCGCGGCGCCGCCTCCATCGGTTCGGAACCGTCCATCATGCTGACGGGCCCCGACCCCGTGACCCGCAAGCTGCTGGCCCGTCTGGGCATGGAGGCCGGCGACATCGACCTCTATGAGCTGAACGAGGCCTTCGCTGCGGTGGTCCTACGCTACATGCAGGCCCTGAACATCCCCCACGACAAGATCAACGTGAACGGCGGCGCCATCGCCATGGGCCACCCCCTGGGCGCCACCGGCGCCATGATCCTGGGCACCGCGCTGGACGAGCTGGAGCGCTCGGACAAGACCACAGCCCTGGCTACCCTGTGCATCGGCGGCGGCATGGGCACCGCCACCGTCATCGAACGCGTCTGATCCGAAGGAGAAGCACCATGGAAAACTTCAAGATCGAGATCGACGGCGACGGCATTGCGCTGATCACTTTCGACGTGCCGGCCCGCTCCATGAACACCCTGACCTCGGGCGTCATGAAGGAGATCCCCGAGTGGGTCGAACAGGTGAAGGGCGACGACGCCATCAAGGGCGTGATCCTGACCTCCGGCAAGCCCTCGGGCTTCTGCGCCGGGGCGGATCTGGGCGACATGGCCGGCGGCATGCTGGGCGGCTCCGACCTGCAGGCGGCCTATGACGCCGGCTGGCGTCTGAACGGCGCCCTGCGCGCGCTGGAGACCTGCGGCAAGCCGGTGGCCGCGGCCATCAACGGCCTGGCCCTGGGCGGCGGCCTCGAGCTCACCCTCGCCTGCCACTACCGCGTGGTCGGCGACAATTCGAAGATCCAGCTCGGTCTGCCCGAGATCAAGGTGGGCCTGTTCCCCGGCGGCGGCGGCACCCAGCGCCTGCCGCGCCTGATCGGCGTGCAGGCCGCCCTGATGCAGATGTCCGAGGGCAAGAGCTGGCGTCCCAAGGACGCCCTGTCCGCCGGCGTCGTCCACGAGGTGGTCGAGCCCGGCAAGGAAGTCGAGGCAGCCAGGGCCTGGATCAAGGGCGGCGGAAAGGCCGTCCAGCCCTGGGACGAGAAGAGCTTCAAGCTGCCCGGCGGCGGCCCCTATCATCCGGCCGGCTCGCAGGTCTTCATCATGGGCAACGCCATGCTGAGGAAGCAGTCCTACGGTAACTATCCGGCCGTCACCAACATGATGAAGGCGGTCTATGAGGGCGTTCAGCTGCCCATGGACGCGGCCCTGCGGGTCGAGACCCGCTACTTCATCAAGACCCTGATGACGCCGCAGGCCCAGGGCATGATCCGCTCGCTGTTCCTGTCCAAGCAGGAGCTGGACAAGGGCGCCCTGCGTCCGGCCGACGTGCCGAAGTCCGATCCGAAGAAGGTGGCCGTTCTGGGCGCCGGCATGATGGGGGCGGGCATCGCCTATGTGCAGGCCATGGCCGGCATCGAGACCATCCTGATCGACGTCAGCCAGGAAGGCGCCGACAAGGGCAAGTCCTACGCCGAGGACATCCTGAAGAAGCGCGTCTCGCGCGGTCAGATGACCCAGGACAAGGCCGACGCCGTTCTGGCCCTGATCACCCCCACCACCGACTATGACCTGATCAAGGGCTCGGATCTGGTGGTCGAGGCCGTGTTCGAAAGCCGCGACCTGAAAGCCGAGGTGACGAAGAAGGCCGAGGCCCAGCTGGCCCCCGGCGCCGTGTTCGGCTCCAACACCTCGACCCTGCCCATCACGGGTCTGGCCGAGGCCAGCGTGCGGCCCGAGGATTTCATCGGCATCCACTTCTTCTCGCCCGTCGACAAGATGATGCTGGTGGAGATCATTCTGGGCGAGAAAACGGGGAAGGCGGCCATCGCCAGGGCTCTCGACTACGTCATGAAGATCAGGAAGACCCCGATCGTCGTCAACGACGGACGCGGCTTCTACACCTCCCGCTGTTTCGCCACCTATGTGGCCGAAGGTCTGGCCATGCTGGAGGAAGGCTATGCGCCGGCCATGATCGACAATATCGGTCGGGCCACCGGCATGCCGCGCGGTCCGCTGGAGATGCACGACGACGTGGCGCTCGACCTGTCGGTCAAGATCACGAAGCAGACGAAGGCCGATCTGGGCGACAAGTTCACGCCGCAGCCGGGCATGGAGATCGTCGAGAAGATGGTCGAGGAGCTGGGACGCTACGGCCGCAAGAACGGCAAGGGCTTCTACGACTATGACAGCAAGCCCAAGACCCTGTGGAAGGGCCTGTCGGAACTGGCCCCGGTGAAGATCGCCGAGTCCACACCAGAACTGGTCGAGGACCAGAAGCGTCGTCTGCTCTATCGCCAGGCGGTGGAGGTGGCGCGCTGCTGGGAAGAGGGCGTCATCGACGATCCGCGCGAGGCCGACGTGGGCGCCATCCTGGCCTGGGGCTTCGCGCCCTGGACCGGCGGGCCGATCACCATGATCGACCAGATCGGGCTGAAGGCCTTTGTCGAACAGGCGGGTAAATACGCCGAGAAGTACGGCGAGCGGTTCACCCCGCCCCAACTGCTGCGCGACATGGCGGCCAAGGGCGAGACTTTCTACGGCAAGTTCGCGGGCAAGAAGGCCGCCTGACGGCCTCTGATCCGTGAAGCGGATGCGTGACGGGCGCGTCGGGAGAACCCCGGCGCGCCCGGTGCGTTAGGGGGCGATGGGGAAACAGCCACGCTCTCGCGCAACCACCGAAACGACAGCCACGACGGCTGAACAACGGGCCGATGACGGTCGTCTGCTGCGTCAGACCCTGCTCATCGCCGCCGTCATCGTCGCCGCCCTGTTGATCTGGCAGCTCAGCCATATCCTGCTGCTGGTGTTCGGGGCTATTCTGGTGGCCATCGTCCTGCGCACCGTGGCCGAGCCCTTCGAGCGGTTCGCCCGTCTGCCGCCCCGGCTGGCCGTATTGGCGGCGCTGGTCTCCCTGCTCATTCTGATGGCGCTGGGGGGCTGGGCCTTCGGGCGTGAAATTTCAAGCCAGACGTCGGACCTGACCGACCGCCTCCCCGAAGCGTGGCAGGCGGCGCGGGGCCAGCTGGCGTCCCTGCCTTTCGGGCCCGAAATTGTCGATCGGATCGACAGCCTGATCGATCAGGTCGGCCAAGACGACGAGGCCGGGACGGCCCAGGCCCCCGTCGAGGACGGGGAGGGGACACCCGGCGTGGCGCCCGCGCCGCCGGCCGCTGACGGCAGTCTTCTTTCCGGAGGCGTGTTCGCCAATGTGGGCGCCTTCGCCGGGCTGGTGGCCAGCGTCATCGCCGAGCTGATGCTGGTGATCTTCGCCGGTCTGTTCCTCGCTCTCAATCCGCAGAGCTACAGGGCCGGCTTCGTACGCCTGTTCCAGAAGCGCAGCGCCAGCACCGCCGACACGGTGGGCAAGGCGTTCGACGTCTCGGGCACAGGCCTGCGCCGCTGGCTGCTGGGCCAGCTGGCGGCCATGGTCGCGGTCGGCGTGGTCACGGGACTGGGGGCCTGGGCCATCGGCCTGCCCTCGCCCCTGGCCCTGGGGATGATCGCCGGGGTGCTGGAGTTCGTGCCCATTCTCGGGCCGATCGTGGCGACAATCCCCGCCCTGCTGCTGGCGGCCACCATGGGGCCGGAGATGATACTCTGGACCCTGCTGCTGTATCTGGTGATTCAGCAGATCGAGGGCAATCTGATCATGCCGCTGGTGCAGAAGCGCATGGTGTCCCTGCCGCCGGTGATCGCCCTGTTCTCCATCCTGATCTTCGCCGCCCTGTTCGGGCCGCTGGGCGTGCTGCTGGCCACGCCGTTGGCGGTGGTGGTTTTCGTGCTGATCAAGGGGGTCTATCTGGACGAACCGATCAGCGAGAAGGATGCTGCCTCCTCGAAATGACGAGGAGCGCCCCATGGATCGCCGCCTGATCGCCACCGACGGCCTGACCCAGTCCGTGCTGGAGGCGGGCGAGGGGCCGCTGGTCCTGCTGATCCACGGCTTTCCGGAGCTGGCGATCAGCTGGCGGGCACAGGTCGAGGCCCTGGCCGAGGCCGGCTATCGCGCCGTCGTTCCGGACATGCGGGGCTATGGCGGAACCGACCGGCCCGGGAAGACCGAAGACCACACCATCCTGCATCTGGTGGGGGACATGGTGGATCTGGTGCGGGCGCTGGGCGAGCGGTCGTGCGTGGTGATCGGCCATGACTGGGGGGCGTCCGTGGCCTGGCACTGCGCCCTGATGCGGCCGGACCTGTTCACGGCCGTGGCGGGGTTGTCGGTGCCGTTCCAGCCCCGCCGGGCGAAGGGGCCGCCCATCGCCGCCATGCGCGCCATCGCCGCGCGGGCCGGGACCGACGACCTCTACATCACGCGATTTCAGGAGGCGGACGCCCATGTGCCATTCGACGCCGATCCCGAAACGGCCCTGAGGAAGATGTTCTGGGCCTATGACGGCGCCACCCCGGCCGATCAGCGCCACACCGGCTTTCTGAAGCCGGGCCAGTCCATGGTCGACGGCGTCACCGACGGGGCGACCCGGCCGCCGTGGATGAGCGCCGAACACTTTGCAGAGTATGTGGCCGCGTTCCGCGCGGGCGGGTTCAGGGGTCCGCTGGACTGGTACCGCTGCATGGACCTGAACTGGTCCCTGACCGCCTGGCTTCAGGACAGGACCATCGACATCCCGTCCCTGTTCATGATCGGGGAGAACGACCCCGTGCGCCACTACGCCGGGCGGCATGAGAAGGCGCAGGCGGACTGGCTGACCGACCTGCGCGGCATGATCGAGATCCCCGGCGCCGGCCACTGGCTGCAGCAGGAGCGGCCCGAGGCGGTCAACGCGGCCCTGCTGGATTTTCTGGCAGGCGTTCGCGGCTGAGCCCCGGACAGGCTGAAGCGCCCGTCGGTGCGGGTTGATGGGAAGGGAGCGGGACGCCGGGCCATCGCCCGGTGCAAGGGATAGACAAATACCGTTTCGACGAAGGCTGACGCCCCGCGCGATCGTTCTGCCAGAGCCCCCGGTGGGCACGCGCCAAATTCATAGTGGGCCATTTCCTGGCTTCGAGGCCCGAGGCCTCGAAGCGGAATGGCCGTGGCGCTAGCCGGTGTTAGGCCCTGAACGGGCAGGTGCGGACAGCGCTCCGCATCCTGGACCCGGCGAGTAATCCGCCCCGCCGCTATATCCCGCTCGATCACAGCCCGCCGCCGCAAGGTCGCCGGCCGAGCGCCCTTCCCGTGCGACGGGATGGGACAAGGATACGGGCGCGGGGAACGCGGTCGGAAAAATGGGTGAAGAATTTTCGCGAAGTCTTGTGCGCCAATGCATTGGCCCGGGAAAATGCGGGACGAAGTCGGCAACTCCTCCCCCATCGGGGGAGGTGGATCGCCGCATCGCGGCGAGACGGAGGGGGCTGAAGCCGGGCGGCGGCGGGTGGGATGGGCTGGATTGCCGATGGCGCGGGGCGGTCGCATATCCAGACTGCCGGCGAGCCCCCTCCACCGCTACGCGGTCCCCCTCCCCCGATGGGGAGGATTGCTCACACCGGGTGGGTCGGTTCCGGTTTCGAGGCCACGGCGGGCTCTTCGGGCAGGGGAATGAACTCCAGCGAGTCTTCGGAGGGCAGGGTCATGCGTCCGGCCTTCCAGTCCGCCTTGGCCTGGTCGATGCGGGCCTGGCTGGAGGAGACGAAATTCCACCAGATGATGCGCGGGCCAACCGGCTCGCCGCCCAGCAGCATGACCGAGGCCTTTTCCAGCGCCCTGATGGTGGGCTCGGCGTGGGCTTCCAGAACCGCCATCTGCCCGGCGTGCAGCACCCGGTCGCCGATCTCGATGGAGCCCCTGGCCACGAACACCGCCCGCTCGCTCATGCCGCCGGCTCCCTTGCCCGGCGGGGGGGCGGAGCGCACGCCCGGCTCCATCTCCCAGTGCACATAGAACAGGGGCGAGGAGGTCTTGACCGAGGCGGCCGCGCCGTAGGCCTCGCCCGCCACCAGCCGGGCGAACAGGCCGCCGTTCTCATAGGCCGGCAGGTCGGGCTCGCCATGGTGGAAGAAGGCGGGGTCGGTCTCCTCCGCCTCGTCGGGCAGGGCGATCCAGGCCTGCATGCCGTGCATGGGGCCGCCCTGGGTCTTCTTCAGCGGGTCGGTGCGCTCGGAATGGACGATGCCCTTGCCGGCGGTCATCCAGTTGACCTCGCCGGGACGGATCGCCTGGGTGAAGCCCAGATTGTCCCGGTGCATGATCTCGCCCTCGAACAGATAGGTCAGGGTCGACAGGCCGATGTGCGGGTGCGGGCGCACATTGACGGAGTCGGCGCCCGGGGCGAACTCGGCCGGGCCCATCTGGTCCAGAAAGACGAAGGGCCCCACCATGCGACGGGCGTGGAAGGGCAGGATGCGGCCCACCTCGAACCCGCCCAGGTCCTTTTTCCGTGCGTCGATGACCATCTCGATCATGGCCGTGTCCCCTGATTTGGCGTCAGCCGCGATATCACCGTGGGCGCGGGCTCCGGTATGCGAAGCTGACCTTCGCCGTCGAACGCGCGCCATTGCGTTCGGGATACGAACACCAGATCGCCGTTGAGCGCCAGCCCTGTGCTGGGCTCGTTCAGATCGTCGAGGTTCGCGGCCAGAACCTCGACCCGCGTCACGGACGTCCGCGCACCGGAGAGCGTCAGGCGCAGAACGCGATGGGGCTGAATCCCGTTCTGAAGCGCCAGAATGTCGCCGTTCAGGGCGATCAAGCCGTCGATTCCGACCAACACGGCGTCATCGGGCGCCGAAAGACGGGTGACGGCGCCGTCCGTGAGGGAAACATAGTGCAGGCCGCTGGAGTAGTCGGCCACGATCAGGCTGGTCCCGTCCTCCACCACGATGATGCCCTGTGGCGACCCCAGAACCCCCGCCGGAACGAGGGTCTGTAGCGTTTCGCCGTCAGGCGGCAGCCGCAGGATCTGGCCCGAGAGACTGTCGGACACATAGACGGCGCCGTCCGGCCCAAGCGCCACATCGCCAAAAGCGTGGTCGGCGTCGTCCGGTGGCGAGAACCGGGCTGTGACGGCGCCCGTCGCGGGGTCGATCTTGAGCAGTTCTGCGGCGTTCGCCTGTTCAGGCGTGAGGCCGCGCACCTGGGGCAAGCCGGCCGTGGCCGCCCAAAGCACATCGCGCTCTGTATCCAGCGCCAGGCCGAGAACGCCGAGGGCGTCGGCGTCTTCAGCCAGATACGGCGAGACCGCGCCCTCGGCGGTGAGCGCGACGATCGTCCGGTCATGCACGCTGGATGCAAGCCAGCGCCCGCGACGTCCGTCAAAGGCCACGCTTTCGATGAGGACAGGCGCGTTCAGGCGCATCAGCGGCGTCAAGCGGTCCTGTCCGACGGCGCGCGCATTGTCCGCCAGCCGCGCGGCGAGCGCCGCCTGATCCGGGCCCGGCGTCAGGCCGGAGAAGTGGCGGTCGGCGCCGAGATCCAGGGTGAGGCCGGCGGCGGCATAGCGCCCGAGCTGGCGCAGGGCCTCCTGTTCGTCACCGTCCAGATGAGCGGTTCGGGCGCGGAGAAGGATCAATCCCGCATGATTGGGAAGCCGGGCGTCGGCCTGCGCCAGGCGGGCGCGGGCAAGGGGGATGTCTCCTTCGCCCGCCGCCTCCAGGCCTTCGGCGCGAAGGCGCTGGAAAGCGGCCAGATCGCCGGCCGCGACCGGTTCCTGGGCGCCGGCGCACAGCGGCGTCGCCAGAACCAGCGCCAGGGCGGCGGCCGCACCGCGCCAGCCGCCCCCGGTCTCAGACATGCGGGGTGACCAGCGCCAGCGGCAAGGCGGTGACGTTCTTCACCCCTCGGGTGACGATGTGGCTCTCGCAGTCCGAGACGATGCCCAGGCTGAGCAGCTTCTCGCGCAGGAACAGGTCGAAGGCGTGCATGTCGCAGGTGATGATGCGCAGCACATAGTCCTCGCGCCCGGTGATGGTGGCGCACTGGATCACCTCGGGCCAGTGGCCGACGGCTTCCTCGAAAATCTGGAGGTTCTCTTTCGAGGGCAGGCTGAGCTTGACGATGGCGTAGACCTCGAAGTCCAGGCCCAGCAGATCGGCGTCCAGCAGCGTGACCCGCTTGCGGATCAGGCCGCTATCCTCCAGTCTCTTGATGCGGCGCCAGCAGGGCGAGGCCGAAAGGCCCACCCGTTCGGCCACCTCGGCCACCGGCAGTCCCGCATCCTGTTGCAGGATGTCGAGGATGCGGGCGTCGATGGGATCCAGTTCTTCGGCCAAGCCTTTTCTCCAAATTGCGGTTTGGCGCAATAATCTACCCCAATTCGCCCTGATGCAAGGGCAAAATTGGGCGGGCGTGGAGCGCGAGCCCGTGCTATGCGTTCGCCTGAGGAAGCCCCGCCCGCCAACGGCCGCAGATGCTGAGACGGACCATGAGCAAGACGCCCCCGGCCAAGCGGCCGAACGCACGACCGCTGTCGCTGAGAATTCCCGAGCCTTCGGGCCGGCCCGGCGACAAACCGGATTTCAGCCATCTGAGGCTGGACGAGCCCGGGGCGGTGGACCGCCCCGAAACCGATACGCCGCCGCTGGACATGCGCGACCACGCCTTCCGGCTGGTGCGGGTGCTGAACGACGCCGGCGAGGCTGTCGGGCCGTGGGATCCCAAGCTGGACGCCGAGACCCTGAGGAACGGCCTGAAGGCCATGATTCTGACCCGAGCCTTCGACGACCGGATGCACCGGGCCCACCGCCAGGGCAAGACCAGCTTCTACATGAAGTGCACCGGGGAGGAGGCCATCGCGGTGGCCCAAGGCATGGTGCTGCCGCGCGAGGACATGGGCTTTCCCACCTATCGCCAGCAGGGTCTGCTGATCGCGCGGGGCTATCCGCTGGTCGACATGATGAACCAGATCTATTCGAACGCGAGCGACCCGATCAAAGGGCGCCAGCTGCCGATCATGTACTCCAGCCGCGACTACGGCTTCTTCACCATCTCGGGCAATCTGGGCACCCAGTATCCGCAGGCGGTGGGCTGGGCCATGGCCAGCGCCTACAAGGGCGACGACCGGCTGGCCATCGCCTGGATCGGCGACGGGGCCACGGCGGAGGGCGACTTCCACAACGCCCTGACCTTCGCCGCCGTCTACCGGGCGCCGGTGATCCTCAACATCGTCAACAATCAGTGGGCCATCAGCTCCTTCCAGGGCATCGCCGGGGGGCTTGAGACCACCTTCGCCTCCAAGGCCGTGGGCTACGGCCTGCCCGCCCTGCGGGTGGACGGCAACGACTTCCTGGCGGTCTGGGCGGCGACCCAGTGGGCCGAGGAGCGGGCGCGGGCCAATCTGGGCGCCACGGTGATCGAGCTGTTCACCTATCGCGGCGCCCCGCATTCCACCTCCGACGATCCCAGCCGCTACAGGCCCGGCGACGAGCACGAGAAATGGCCGCTGGGCGACCCGGTCATGCGGCTGAAGCAGCATCTGATCAAACTGGGCGAATGGTCCGACGACCAGCAGGCCGAGGCCGAAAAGGATGCGGTGGAGAAGGTCCGCGCGGCGGGACGCGAGTCCGAGGCCATCGGCACCCTGGGCCAATCGCGGCCCAGCGTGAAGACCATGTTCGAGGAGGTCTATGCCACCGAGGACTGGCGCCTCGTGGAACAGCGGCGCGAGGTGGGGGTCTGACCATGAGCAACACCACCTTCACCGACTCCGACCGCACCAACGGCATCGAGCCGGACATGGTCGACCAGGACGCGGCCCCGAAGTCCGTAGCCCCGAAGGGGGACGTGGTCCCCATGAACATGATCCAGGCGCTGAACTCGGCCCTGGACGTGAAGATGGCCGAGGACGGCAATGTGCTGAGCTTCGGCGAGGACACGGGCTATTTCGGCGGCGTGTTCCGGGTCACCGACAAGCTGCAGGCCAAGCACGGCATGACCCGCAGCTTCGACGCCCCCATCAGCGAATGCGGCATCGTGGCCGCAGCCATCGGCATGGGCGCCTACGGCCTGCGCCCGGTCGTGGAGATCCAGTTCGCCGACTACATCTATCCGGCCTACGACCAGATCGTGTCGGAGGCGGCCAAGCTGCGGTACCGCTCGGCGGGCATGTTCACCGCCCCCATCGTGGTGCGCTCGCCCTATGGCGGCGGCATCTTCGGCGGCCAGACCCACAGCCAGAGCCCGGAAAGCCTGTTCACCCACATCGCCGGCCTGAAGGTGGTGATCCCGTCCAGCCCGTATGACGCCAAGGGCCTGCTGATCGCCGCCATCGAGGACGACGATCCGGTCATCTTCCTGGAGCCCAAGCGGCTGTACAACGGCCCCTTCGACGGCTGGCACGAGAAGCCGGTGTCGCCATGGAAGGCGCAGGACCTGGCCCAGGTCCCCACCGGCAAATATGTGGAGCCCATCGGCAAGGCGCGGGTGATGCGCGAAGGCGCCGACGTCACCATCCTGGCCTACGGCACCATGGTCTGGGTGGCGCTGGCGGGCGCCGAGCACGCGGGGGTGGACGCCGAGGTCATCGACCTGCGGACGCTGGTGCCGCTGGACATCGAGGCCATCGAGGCCAGCGTGAAGAAGACCGGCCGCTGCGTCATCGTGCACGAGGCGCCGAAAACTTCGGGCTTCGGCGGCGAGTTGAGCGCGCTGGTGCAGGAGCGGTGCTTCTATCATCTGGAGGCGCCGATCGCGCGGGTGACCGGGTGGGACACGCCCTATCCCCACGCCTTCGAGTGGGAGTATTTCCCCGGCCCGCAGCGCGTGGCCGACGCCCTGAAAGCCGTCATGGCTGGCCAAGTAAACGGGGGAGGTCGCTGATATGGGACGTTATGTCTTCAAGCTGCCCGACGTGGGCGAAGGCACCGCCGAGGCCGAACTGGTGGCCTGGCATGTGACGGTGGGCGACGTGGTCGAGGAAGACCAGGTCATCGCCGACGTCATGACCGACAAGGCCACGGTGGAGCTGACCAGCCCGGTGGCGGGCAAGGTCACCGCCGCCCACGGAGAGCCGGGCCAGCAACTGGCCGTGGGCTCGCCGCTGGTGGAGTTCGAGGTGGAGGGCGCGGGGAACGCCGAGGCGGCCGCGAAGCCGGCGGAAGCTCCGGCGCCGGCGCAGAGCGTCTCTCCCCCCGCCGGGGGGAGCACGGCACCGCAGGCGCCGGAGGGGGGCAAGTCCGCGCCCGCTCCGACCGGCCGCGTGTTCAAACTGCCCGACGTGGGCGAAGGCACCGCCGAGGCGGAGCTGGTCGCCTGGCACGTGAAGGTCGGGGACGCGGTCGAGGAAGACCAGATCCTGGCCGAGGTCATGACCGACAAGGCCACCGTGGAGATCACCAGCCCGTACGCCGGCACCGTTGCGGTGCTGCACGGCGAGCCGGGTCAGGCGCTGGCCGTCGGCGGGCCGCTGGTGAGTTTCGCGGGCGAGGGCGGATCGGCCGAGGCCGCCGCCCCGGTCGCTGCCCCCGCCCCGAGCGCGGCGAAATCGGCGCCCGCGCCGCAGAAGGCCGCCTCCAAACCGCCTGCGCCGCAGCCCGCCCCGGCGCGCGACACCGTCGCCCGTCAGGCCCAGACCCCCGGCGTGCGCCCGCTGGCCTCGCCGGCGGTGCGTCAGCGCGCCCGCGACCTGGGTGTTGAGCTGCAGTTCGTGCCCGGCTCCGGCCCGGGCGGCCGGATCGAGCATGGCGATCTGGACGCCTTCCTGTCGGGCGGATCGGCCCCGGCGGTGGCGTCTTCGGGCGGCTCGCTCTATGCGGCGGCGGAGGGGACCACCGAGACCCGCATCATCGGCCTGCGCCGCAAGATCGCGGAGAAGATGGCCGACAGCGTCCGGCGCATTCCGCACATCACCTATGTGGAGGAGATCGACGTCACGGCGCTGGAGGCGCTGCGGGCGCACATGAATGCGACGAAGGCCAAGGACCAGCCCAAGCTGAACGTTCTGCCCTTCATCGCCCGCGCCATCGTGGTGGCTCTGCGCGACCAGCCGACCATCAACAGCCACTATGATGACGAGGGCGGGATCCTGACCACCCACGCCGCCGTCCATCTGGGCATCGCGGCCCAGACGCCCAACGGCCTGATGGTGCCGGTGGTCCGCAACGCCGAGGCGCGCGACCCCTGGGACACCGCCAACGAGATCGCCCGGGTCGCGAGTGCGGCGAAGGACGGCTCGGCCAGGCGGGACGAGCTGAGCGGCTCCACCATCACCATCACCTCGCTGGGGACACTGGGCGGGGTGGTGCACACCCCCATCATCAACCACCCCGAGGTGGCCATCGTCGGCCCCAACAAGATCGCCGAGCGCGTGGTGGTGATCGACGGCCAGATGGTGGTGCGCAAGATGATGAACCTGTCGTCCAGCTTCGATCACCGCATCGTCGACGGCCACGACGCGGCGGTGTTCGTCCAGCGCATCAAGGGCCTGCTGGAGCATCCGGCGACGCTGTGGATGGGGTGAGGGCGGATGAAGTGGCGCGCTTACCTCTGCGCTTCTGCCCTCGTCGTCTCGCTCAGCGTGGCTTCGGAGGCGTCAGCCTGTCGCAACCCGCCTCCCACCCCGCCTGTCGACGTCCAGGAAGCGCGCCTCATTGACGGTGCGATCGTCATCGTCCTGGGCATTACCGAGCGGGCTCCCCGAACCGAAATCCCCACCGCGATACGCTCGACCGAGGTCCTTCGGGGCGCACCGCCTGACCTGATCATCGTCGGGGACGAGATCGTCATCACTGACTGCCCGGCCAGTGTCGTTCCCAACCTGCCGCAGCGCTGGAACTCCGGTGATGAGGTGCTCGTGGTGATGACCATCCGGGATGGCGAGCTCCGCCCCTACGACATATCCCTTCTTTCTGACCCGCGCGGTCAGCGCCTGCTGGCCCGTGCCCGCGCTTCGATCATAGCTGCCCAATGACCGAGACCCTCAAAACCAAAAGGCTCATCATTGGCGCCGCGCTGGCGGTCACGCTCACAGCCGGCCCCGCGCTCGCCTGCTTCCCCGCCGATCCGAACCGCCCCGCGCTGTCATCCGCTGAGTCAGCGACCGCCAGGATCGAGCGGCAGGATCATCTGTGGAACTTGTCCGCCTCCGTTTACCTCGGCCGGATCGTTTCCGCAGAATGGGCCAGCGAGACAGGGCCGGCTCCGCGCGACATGGGCGTCGAAGTGGTGTTGGACAGCATCGCCAGCGTGAAGGGCCCGGCGCCGACGCGCCAGACGCTGCCGATGATCGCCTGCGACCCACAGGACTATGCGCGCGCCGAATGGCGGCCGGGCGCACTCGTCATAGTCTACGCGAACCGTATAGGCCTCTCTCAAGACTGGCGTCGCATCGGCCAGTGGCAGATTCTCGACTTCATCTCGGTGAGCGAAAACGCCGATCCCCGCATTGGCCCGGCCCTGCGAGCAGCCGCTGCGCGCCTGCGATCTGACGGAAGCTGAAATGACCCAAAACATCAAAACCAAAGTCCTCATCATCGGCGCGGGCACCGGCGGTTACGTCGCAGGCATCCGCTGCGGGCAGCTGGGGCTGGACACCATTCTGGTGGACGGGGGCGATGGCCTCGGCGGCACCTGCCTGAACGTGGGGTGCATTCCGTCCAAGGCGATCATCCATGCGGCGGGCAAGTTCGAGACCGTGGCCAAGGCGGCTGACGGCGGGACGCTGGGGATCACGGCGGCGAAGCCGGCCATCGACCTGAAGGCGACGGTCGAATGGAAGGACGGCATCGTCAAAAAGCTGAACGGCGGGGTGGCGGCCCTGCTGAAGAAGGCCAAGGTCAAGGTCATCACGGGCTGGGCCACGTTCAGCGACGCCAAGACCTGCACCGTCTCCACCGATGACGGCGACATCCGCATCACCGCCGAGCACGTGATCCTGGCCACGGGGTCCGAGCCGGTGGAGCTGCCGTTCCTGCCGTTCGGCGGCGACGTGATCTCGTCCACCGGGGCCCTGTCCCTTCCGGAAGTGCCGAAGAAGCTGGTGGTGGTCGGCGGCGGCTACATCGGGTTGGAGCTGGGCATCGCCTATCGCAAGCTCGGCGCCGAGGTGACGGTGGTGGAGATGGCCGAGCGCATCCTGCCGCTCTACGACAAGGCCCTGACCGACCCGGTGATGAAATGGATGGAGCGCCACGGCGTGACCCTGCATCTGGGCGCCCGCGCCGGCGGCTTCGAAAAGGGCAAGCTGTCGGTCACCACCAGGGACGGCAAGCCGATCCAGATCGCGGCGGACAAGGTGCTGGTGACCGTCGGCCGCCGACCGCGCACGAAGGGCTGGGGTCTGGAGACCATGGGGCTGGCCATGGACGGACCGTTCGTGAAGGTGGATCAGCGCTGCGCCACCGCCATGAAGAATGTCTGGGCCGTGGGCGACCTGACCGGCGAACCCATGCTGGCCCACAAGGGCTCGGCCCAGGGCGAGATAGTGGCCGAGATCATCGCCGGCCATGACCGGGTGTTTGACCCCGTGACCATCGCGGCGGTGTGCTTCACGGAGCCGGAGATCGTCTCGGCGGGGCTGGGTCCCGACGACGTGAAGGGCCGCGACGACGTGATCCAGTCGGTGTTCCCCCTGGCCGCCATCGGCCGGGCCCTGGCGCTCGAAGCGGGCGACGACGGCGGCTTCGTGCGGGTGATCGCGTCGAAGGCTGACCACCGCATCCTTGGCGTTCAGGCCGTCGGCCAGCATGTGTCGGAGCTGTCCAACAGCTTCGCCCAGATGATGGAGATGGGCGCGGTGCTGGAGGACGTGGCCGGCGTCATCCATGTGCACCCGACCATGGGCGAGGCCTTCCACGAGGCGTCGCTTCGGGCGCTCGGTCACGCAATACACATATAGAGCTTGACTATACCGCCACGGGCCTCTGCCTTGCGCCAGAACTCAGACACGGGGCGGTCTCATGAAAATTACGCCGATCCGGGCGGTCGCTGGATCCGCCCTTGTCATCATTGCGTTGGGGATCGTCCCCACCTTCGATGTTTGGCGAGAACCGTTGGCCGAGGTTCTCTGGCCGCCAGAATTGGACGCCAACGGTTGGCCGATCACCGAGGTCGTGGTGCGAGAGTCGGTTCGTCCCTATCCGGAGGCAACGACAGTCAAGTTGTTCGTCCGTTCGGCGGAGGACATGGGGGAATGGCTGGTGGAAGGCCGCATTCTGTCCCGCGATGAGCGCAATGCCATCGAAGGTCATTTCCGTCGTTCCGGCTATCGGCACCTCAGCTATGCGGCCTGCTTCATTCCCCACCATTTCCTGCACTACTACAATGAAGCGGGCGAGGAGGTGGGGCGCGTGGAGGTATGTTTCTGCTGCACGGGAGCCGCGGCCAGCCCCGAACTCTTCCCTCGACAAGGCGGATTTATTCGCCGGTACGAGAACCAGCTCGGCTTTGACGTTGAGGGTCTGCGGGCGACGTTTGAGGAAGTGGGAGTCCGGACCGACATGTGGTGCGGCCGGGAAGGCTGACGCGTCTCCCGCAACACCGTTTTAAGCATTAACCGGCATGGTCCCCTGAAATCCGCGCCAGAACGGCGTGAAAAGGGCTGGCTTCCATGTTTCAGATCATCGGCATCATCGTGCTGTTCGCCATGGTGTTCGGCGGATACACCATCGCGGGCGGCAAGATGGGGGTCATCCTCCACTCCCTGCCTTATGAGATGATGATGATCGGGGGCGCGGCCGTCGCGGCGCTTCTGATCGCCAATTCCACCACCACCCTGAAAGGGGTGCTGGGCGGCCTGGGCAAGGTCTTCGCCGGGCCCAAGTGGAAGAAGGGCGACTACCGCGACCTGCTCAGCCTGCTGTTCCTTCTGACCAAGACCATGAAATCCAAGGGCGTGATCGCCCTGGAAAGCCATATCGAAAAGCCGGCCGAGTCCACCATCTTCCAGAAATATCCGAAGATCCTGAAGGACCACTTCGCCACCGATTTCATCTGCGACACCCTGCGCATGATGACCATGAACCTCGAGGACCCGCACCAGGTCGAGGACGCCATGGAGAAGCAGCTGGAGAAGCACCACCACGAGGCCCTGGCTCCGGCCCATGCGCTGCAGAGCACCGCCGACGCCCTGCCGGCGCTGGGGATCGTCGCGGCCGTGCTGGGGGTGATCAAGACCATGGCCTCCATCACCGAGCCGCCCGAGGTGCTGGGCGGCATGATCGGCGGTGCCCTGGTGGGCACTTTCCTGGGCGTGTTTCTTGCCTATGGCCTGGTCGGGCCCCTCTCCACGCGCCTGAAGGAAATCATCGAGGGCGACGCGGCCTACTACAAGATCATCCAGTCGGTGCTGGTGGCGCACCTGCACGGCAACGCCGCCCAGATCTCGGTCGAGATCGGCCGGGGCGACGTTCCGTCCACGGCCCAGCCGTCCTTCATCGAACTGGAGGAAGCCCTGTCCGAGGCCGGGACCGCCGTCTGATCCGGAAAAGCTTGGCTGCAATCACGAAGCCGTGAGGATTCCGCTTGACGGGGGACCTCACGATCGCGTTATCTCTGCAGGTGGGAATCATGACCCCGCACCACCCTTCTGAAGGATATCCGATATGACCATCCGTCAACTGCTCGTCGCCGCCGCCGGCGCCGCCGCCGCCCTGTCCGTCGCCGCTTGCCAGCCGGCCGCCGAAGAAAACACCGCTGAAGAAGCCGCTGTGGAAGCCGACGCCGCCGCCGACACGGCCGCCGACGCCGCCGCCACCGCCGACGCCGCTGCTGAAGACGCCGCCATGGCCGCCGGTGAAGCCGCCGCCGCCGCCGGTGAAGCGACCGAAGAAGCTGCTGAAGCTCCGGCCGCCGAGTAATCCTTCGCTCGCATGAGCAAAGAGATTGGAAAGGGGTCGCCCGTCGGGCGGCCCCTTTTTCCATGCCCGGTCTTGATCGCGCCGCCCCGCCGGTGCTCTAGCCGGGCATGGTCGATGACCCCGACAGATCCCTGGACTGGTCCGAACCGGGCGCTCCCCGGTCGCCCCGCTTCGGCGACGTCTACTATTCCCTCGAAGACGGCCTGGCCGAGAGCCGGGCGGTGTTTCTGGCGGGCTGCGGCCTGCCGGACGCCTGGTCGGACCGCCCCCGCTTCACCGTGGCCGAGCTGGGGTTCGGAACCGGCCTGAACATCGCCGCCCTGCTGCACCTGTGGCGCGAAAGCCGGGCCGGGGGGCGGCTCCACATCTTCTCAATCGAGGGCTTTCCGTGTCGCGCAGTGACGCGGCGCGGGCCCTGTCCGCCTGGCCCGAAATCGCCGAAGCGGCCCGGGCGCTGCTGGAGCGCTGGCCGTCCGCGACGCCCGGTTTCCACCGGATCGACCTGCCGGACTGGAACGCCACATTCGATCTGGCCGTGGGCGACGCAGCCTGGGCGCTCGAGCAGTGGAGCGGCGCCGCCGACGCCTGGTTCCTGGACGGGTTCTCGCCCGCCCTGAACCCGGACATGTGGTCAGACGCCGTGCTGGACGGGGTGGCCGCGCGGTCGGCGCCGGGCGCGCGCCTCGGCACCTTCACCGTGGCCGGGGCGGTGCGCCGGGGTCTGGCCGAGCGCGGCTTTCAGCTAGACAAGCGCCCCGGCCACGGCCGCAAGCGCGAGCGGCTGGAGGCGGTCCTGCCGGGCGCGGCGCCCCCCCATGGCCACGGCCGGGTGGCTGTCATCGGCGCGGGAATCGCGGGGGCGAGTCTGGCGCGGGCCCTGTGCGCCCAGGGGGCGGATCCCCTGATGATCACGGATGACAAGGCGATGGCGTCGGGCTTTCCGGCCGCCCTCGCGACGCCCCGCCTGGATGTCGGCGACGAGGATCTGGCCCGTCTGTTCGCCCAGGCGCTGGAGCGCGCAGAACAGCTGTACGGTGAGGCGCCGGACGCGATCGTTTCGCGCGGCGTGTTCCGGCTGGAGCATGGCCCGCGCGACGCAGGGCGGTTCGACAAGGTGGCCGGCCAGGCCATCTGGGCGGTGGGGGCCATGAAGCGGGTGACCGCAGCCGAGGCGTCCGGGGCGCTGGGCGAACCGCTGGCGGCCGGCGGCCTGATGATGCGAGGCGCCCTGACTGTGCGGCCGCCGGCGATCCTCGACGCCTGGCTGACCGGTGCGCGGCGGGTGGAGGGCCGGGCGGCGCGGCTGAAGCGTCACGGCGCCGCGTGGCGGGTGCTGGACGACGCGGGCAACGAATTGGCCGAGGCCGAGACGGTGGTGCTGGCCGCCGGATGGGGCGGGGCGGCCCTGGGCATACCGGGTCTTCAGGCCGTCCGCGGCCAGGCGAGCTGGGCGAATCTGGACGCGGGTCCGATCTTGGGCGCGGCCTGGGGCGGCTATGCGGCGCCTACCGGCGAGGGGGTTCTGTTCGGCGCCACCCATGACCGGGACGACACCGACGGGTCCGTGCGGGACGCGGACGACCAGCGAAATCTGGAGGCCCTGAAGGCGATGCTTCCCGAGCTTGCCGACCGCATCGGCTCTGCCCCGCTGCATCGCCATGCCGCGATCCGGGCGGCGACACGGGACCGGCTGCCGGCGGCCGGGCGGCTGGAGGAGGGCCTCTTCATTCTCGGCGGACTGGGCTCACGGGGCTTCGCGGCTGCGCCGCTGCTGGCGGAGCATGTGGCGAGCCTGATCACAGGAGCGCCTTCACCCCTGCCGCGCGCATCCGCGCGGCGGGTGGATCCAGCCAGGGAGAGCCTTGGGAAGCGCTGAGGCGGATCAGCCCTGGGCGGGGCGGAGGCCCTCGGCGGCGGCCTGCTGGGTCGGCGTGGCGCCGGTGCGGCGAGCGGCGATCAGGGCGTCGATGCGGCGACGCTCAGCCTGGAAGGCGGCCAGTTCGCGGCCCGAAAGTTCGGAGCCCTGCGGAATCTGCGCGCCGGTCGGATTGACCCGGGCGCCGTTGCGCCAGACCTCATAGTGCAGGTGCGGCCCGGTGGAGGCGCCGGTGGAGCCCACATAGGCGATCACGTCGCCCTGGCTGACCCGCTGACCGGGACGCAGGCCCCGGGCGAAGCGCGACAGGTGGGCGTAGCCGGTCTCCCAGCCGTTGCTGTGACGCACACGCACCCAGTTGCCGTAGCCGCCCCAGCGGCGCGCCTCGACCACCACGCCGTCGGAGGCGGCGAAGACCGGCGTGCCCGTGGGGGCGGCGAAGTCCATGCCCTGGTGCATGCGCTGATAGCCGGAGATCGGGTGGCGGCGAACGCCGTAGTTGGAGGAGATGCGCGCGCCGTCGATGGGGGTGCGCAGCAGGAAGCCGCGGATGTTCTTGCCGTCGGCGTCAAAATACTTCGCTTCGTTCGAGCCTTCCGGCTTGAAGCGATAGAACACCTGGCCCTTGATCTCGGCGTAGAGCAGGTCGCCCGTGTCCACCGTGCGGCCGCTTTCGGTGACGGTGCGGTCGAACACCAGGGTGAAGCTGTCGCCCGCCTTGATGTCGCGCGAGAAGTCGATCTTGTGTGAGAACAGGCGCACGGCCTGGGCCACGATGCGCGAGTTGGCGCCCATGCGGCCCGCCGAGGCGGAGAGGGAGCCGTGAATCTCGCCGGTGGCGACGGTGGTCTCGTTGGAGACCTGTTCTTCCAGTTCGCGAAGACGCAGCGCGCCGTCGAAGCTGCGCGACACGGTCAGCTGGGTCGCCGGACCGGTGCGCACGGTCAGGCCGATGAGGCGGGCGTCGCCGCGGCCGACGCGCGGGCGCGAGATGGCGGTCTCGAAGCGCTGACCCGCGCGGATGTTCACCACGTCATAGGCGTTGCCGAGGGTGCGGACGATGGCGCGGGCCTCGTCGGCGCCGATGCCGGTGCGCAGCATGGCTTGCTCGAGGGTCTCGCCGCGCTGGATCTGGACCTGGACGGTTTCGGGCTGGCTCATGCCCGCCGGGGAGCCGGCGGAGGCGAAGGCCTGAATTTCGAGGGCGGCGATCTGCGCCGCCGTCAGCGGTGGAACTTCAGCCGCCGTGACCGGTTGATAGAGCTTGCCCGCCAACAGCGCCACCGCGACAGCGGCGGCGGCCGTGAACATGTGGGGCGTGAAGCGCCTGGGCTGGCGGCGTGGATCGAACTGAGCCATCGGTCCCCGTCAATCGGCAGCGCCATACGCGGCGCCAGGTCACTGAAAACTGTCTCACCGGGGCTGGTCAACCCCGGAATGTGCGAGCGGAAGGCTATAGCTCGCCTGTCCCTTAATGGGAAGCATCCCGTTACAAATCGTTAACCGCCAGGACTTTCTCCATTCAAGTGGTGTTTTAACCGCGTTCTCCTTCCGACGCCGGGCGGCTCGCCCGAATGCCGTCACAGGCGGCGGGCATGAGCGGTCTGAAGCAGGCTTGCGCAGTCGGGCGGTTTGCGCAGCCGCGCGATCCGGCTATCTCAGGGGCGGCCATGCAGGATGATGGAGCGCGCGTGAGCGAAACCCAGGACAGCCAGCCGGCCTCCCCCGTCATACCCGACGGCGCCCGTCGCCGTCGCCGTCGCCGGCCCGGACGCGGTTCTGCGCGCCTGCTGATCGTGCTGCTGGTGATCCTGGGACTGTTGGCCGCAGCGGTCCTGACCCTTTACGCCGCCCGGCGCGAAGCGGCCCGCCAGGTTCTGGTGGGCTGGCTGGAGCGGCGGGGAATCGAGGCCGAGGTCGAAATCGAGCGGCTTGAGGTGGACAGCCTGACCGCCCGCATCCGTGTCGGCGACCCGGCCGACCCCGACTTCTCCGTCGAACGGGTCGAGATGGATTACGCCTTGGGCATGCCATGGTCCGAAGCGGGGCTGGGCCTGACGCCCGGCCGCATCCGGCTGATTCGTCCTGTTCTGCGGGCCAGCTGGCGGGGCGGCGTGTTCAGCATGGGGTCGCTGGATCCGCTGATCGAGGAATTCAGGGGACGCCCCCCGGGACCGGATGCGCGCGGACCGCTGGTTCTGATCGAACAGGGCCGCCTGAACCTGGCCACGGACTATGGCCCGCTGGACGTGCGTGCGGACGCCCGGATCGAGGACGGCCGGCTGATGCGCCTGAGCGCGCGGGCGGGAGAGGCGGCGCTGGCCAGCGGCGACACCCGGATCAACCTGTCCGGCGCCAGGCTGGACCTGGTCACGACCGGCGGACGGGCGCGGCTGGACCTTGCGGCGATCGTCGGGGACATGGCAGGGCCGGGGATGTCCGGGGAGGACGTGCGCCTTGGGCTGAGCGGCGAGGTCCCCTATCCGGACCTGGACGCGCGCCGCAGCCAGGGCGATGTGGATATGACCGCGACCCTGGCGGCCGGACGGCTGGAGGCCGGGGATTTCGCCGGCCGGGCCGTTGGCGCGCGCATCGTCCTGAACGGCCGGGTGAACGGGTGGCTGGAGGCTTTCCAGCTGATCGGGGATAGCGAAGGCATGATCGGCGCCGACGCCCTGACCCTGGGCCAGACCAGCGCCTCGACGGCACGGTTGTCGTTCAGCGAGACCGCGCTGGATGTGAGCGGACGCGACGGCGCGCTGCGGTGGCGGCTGGACGGTCCCATGACCCTGCTGGCCGACCGGATGCGTTCGGGCGATCTGATGCTGGCGGGCGTGGACGTCCGTTCCGGCGCCGTATCAGCGGGCGGCCGCGGCGGCGCGGGCCGGGCGAGCGCCTTCGAGATCACCGCTCCCGCCTCCGTCCGCGCGCGGCGCCTGACGTTCGGCGACCTCGATCTGACCGGCCTGGAGGGGCGGATGGACGCCGACGTCACCGGTGACGGAATCGTGCTGGCGGAGACGGCCGGGCGGCTGCGGGCGGCGCGGGGCCGCTGGCCGCTGCTGGGCGCGCCGGGCGCCGACGATCCGCCGGAGCTGGCCGCTCTGAAGCAGGCGCTGGGCGGCTTCCGGCTCGAGGCGTCGTCGTTCCGGTTGAGAACCGGCAGCACAGGCACGGAGCTGGTGCTCGGCCAGGCGGCGCGCATCACCCCCCTGAACGGCGGACTGATCACCCTCGGGGCGCACCCGGGCGCTCCGCTCTACGCCGCGCGGCCGGGCCAGACCGGCGGCGGCGCCCTGATCCTGACCGGAACGGCGCCGGAGACGGATGTGCGCGTGCAGGTCCCCGAGTGGCGCCTGACGCCCGGCGGGTTCACTGCGGCGCTGGACGGTGTTGCGGGCTTCAATTTCGGCTTCGCCCGCGATGTGGACGTGACGGCGGCGGGCACGCTGACATCCGGCGGCGGACGGCTGACGTTCCGGCCGAATGGGTGTGTGGCCATCACGGCGGACCAGCTGGCCTTCGGCGAGAACGACGCGCGAGGCCTGTCCGGCGACCTGTGTGCGGACGACGGCCCGATGGTCACGGTGGCGGACGGCGGCTGGACGGCGGCTGGACGGATGCGGGGGGCGGCCGCCGAGGTTCCCTTCCTGGCCATGCGGTTCAGCGACATGGCCGGGCCCCTGACCGTGCGCGGCGCTTCGGCGGGTCTTCAGATGGACGCGGTCTTCGAGGCCGCGCGGGTTGCCGACACAACCCAACCCCGGCGCTTCCATCCGCTGGACGCCGCCGGCGCCGCCTCGCTGGCCAGTGATGTCTGGCAGGGCCGGTTCGAGGTTTCGATGGGGCCGCACCGGCTGGGCAGCGTAGACCTGAAGCACGACGGTCGGGCCGAGGCCGGGGGCGTGGCCTTCGACGCCACGGGTCTGGTGTTCGCCGGGGACGGGCTGCAGCCGGACGACGTGACGCCCCTGACCGAGGGTCTGATCGACTCGCCGGTGACGGGCGGCGCCGGCTTCGTGGGCCGGTTCGACTGGACCTCGGAGGGCGTGACCAGCGGGGGCGTGCTGACGGTTCAGGATCTGGACTTCGTCAGTCCGGCGGGGCCGGTGACGGGGCTGAACGGCGCAGTGGCCTTCACCAGCCTGACACCGCTCATCACCGCCCCGGACCAGCGCCTGACCGCCGAGGGTCTGGCGGCCTTGGCGCCGGTCACCGACCTGAACCTCCTGTTCGAGCTGGGGGCCGGATCGTTCCAGGTGTCGGGCGTGGATCTGGACGTGGCCGGCGGACATGTGATCATCGAGCCTTTCAACGTGCCCCTGGACCGGACCCAGCCCTTCGCTGGGACGCTGGTGTTCGAGGAGGTGCAACTGGGCGAACTGCTCGGGGGCGCCGGTTTTGGCGAGCAGGTGGCCCTGAACGCCGTGGTGTCGGGGCGCGTGCCCTTCACCTGGAACGCCGAAAACGGCTTCCGGGTCATCGGCGGGTCGCTCTATGCGGTGCAGCCGGGACGGCTGGAGATCGAGCGCGAGGCGCTGAGCGGTCTGGAGGCGGGCGGCGGCGGCGAGGACGTGCCGCCCAACGTGGTTCAGGACCTGGCCTACCAGGCCATGGAGGAGCTGGCTTTCGACATCCTGACGGCCGAGGTCAACAGTCTGGATGAAGGGCGGCTGGGGGTGTTGTTCCGCATCCGGGGGCGGCATGATCCGCCGCAGCGGCAGGAACTGCGCCTGACCCTGTCCGAACTGATCAGCCGGGACTTCCTGAAGCGGGAACTGCCCCTGCCGTCGGGCACCGAGATCGATTTGACGCTGGACACCACCCTGAACCTGAACGAGCTGGTTTCGGACCTCCTGTCCCTGAACCGGGCCCGGCGGGGCGAGGCCGAAGAGAATTCCGATGAAGAGTGATGAAACTTCGCCGTTCAGCGCGGGTTCACGCTAGATGGTGCTTATGAATGTGAAACGTTCAAACCGTGGAGCCTGCCGCCCATGATCTCGAAACGCGAAATCGCCGCCGTCTGCGCCATGGCCCTTGTGGGCGGCGTGGCCGCATGCGCCCCGACGATCCGGCTGCAGGTGGATCCCATCCAGATCTACGCCAAGCTGGACGCCGACGTGCGTGTCCGTCTCGACCAGGAGCTGCGTCAGCTTCTGGAAGAGAACCCCAACCTGTTCTGATCGGAGGATCGGATGATGAATTTCCGCAAGCTGTTCGTGATCGGCGCCGCTGTCGCCGCCCTCGGCGTGGCCGGCGCCTCGCTGGCCCAGACCAACGCCCAGAAGTCCATGATCGATCAGGCCAAGGTCGAGGGCGTGGTGGGCGAGCAGGCCGACGGCTATCTGGGCTTCCGCTCGGGAACGTCGGACTCCGCCCTGCAGGAGGCCGTGCGCGTGACCAATGAGGCGCGCCGTCAGGCCTACGCCGCCCGGGCCGCCGAGACCGGCGTGTCCACCGAGGTGGCCGCCGCGCGCATGTTCGAAGCCCTGTTGCGGGCCCGTCTCTCCCGGGGCGAATGGTACCGCAACGCCCAAGGCCAGTGGGTCCAGAACTGATCGATCGGTCTGAACCCGCCTCGGTCTCGGCGCCCGACACCGGGCCCGGAAGTTCGCCCGTCCCCCCCCGAAAGGGGACGGGGATGGGCCGACGTGTGGCCCTGACCCTGCTTGCCGCCGCCGTTCTGGCCGGCCTGTCGGTGGCGGCCATGGGCTGGGGCTGGGGCGCCATGGGCGCATCGCCCATGACGGTTCACGGCTGGATCGCTCTCAGCATCGGCGCGGTCGGAACCGCCCTGCTCACCGCCGGTCTGATGATCCTGGCCTTTCACTCGCACCGCAGCGGCCATGACGACCGTGTCGAGCCCACCGAATTAATTGACGAGCGGATCAGGCGGCGGTTCTGACCGCGTCCTCCAGCAATGGCCGCAGGATCTGGTCCGCCAGGGCGCGGACCACCGGCACGGCCACCGCATCTCCCATCAACTTCAGGGCCGCCATTTCTCCGGTCGGCAGCCTGTAGCTGTCCGGCAGGCCCATCAGCCGCGCCGCCTCGCGGCCCGTCAGGCGCCGCACGCGGATCTGGCCCGCCTGACAGACCACCACGAACTGACGCGATGACCCCCCTGCGGGCGTGCGCAGGCACCCGGCGAGGCCGTCAAGGCGGATCTCCAGCCGCTGGACCTTCACGCCATTCTCGACCCGCACCCGGCGGTAGGCGGCGCCGACCCGCCGTTCGCCCGACGCGACCGCCGCATCCAGACGGGCCCGGTGCAGGGGCGACAGCAAATCCAGCAGGGGCGCCGCCTTCTCATCTTCCAACCAGTCGACCGCGTCATCCGGCTGCAGGAGGGCGGCCAGGTCAGTGTTGCGGCGCGGCGGCGCGGCCAGCCGCCACCAGACCCAGCCCGCCCTGAGGCCGTCGGGGAGGGCGGCGTGGGCGGCGCGGATGCGGGCGGAATGGAAGGGGTCGGCTCCGCTCCCGACGTCCGCGACCGGCCGGCGCGAGGCGATGAGGAACAGGCGGGGCCGCGACTGGGGCAGCCACAGGGCCGCGTCAGCCTCGACCGCTCCGAAGACATAGCCCCCGTCCTGCAGCGCACGGCACACGGCTGCGAAATCACGCCCATGGTTCGAGGTGAGCAGGCCCATGACGTTCTCGATCACGATCACGCCCGGCGCCCGGCCCTGCTCGGCCAGACCGGTCATCAACCGCCAGAACCCCCAGAAGGCCCCTGAGCGCCGGGCGTCCAGCCCGCCCCGCGCCCCGGCCAGGCTGACATCCTGACAGGGGGACGACGCCCAGGCCAGATCGGCCTGGCCGGGCAGGTCGCCCGGCGTCAGGTCCCAGACGTCGGCCAGCCGCAGGATGTCGGGATCGACGTGATTGGCGCGCCAGCTGGCGGCTTTGGCCCCATCCAGATCATTGGCGAAGGTCGTGCGGAAACCCGTCAGGCCCAGCCCGGCCAGCCCGCCCCCGGCGAAGAACTCATAGAGGTTGAACGGCCCGCGATTCGCCATGCGGCGACGCTAGCCCACCCTGCGCCCCCTTGCACGACTGACGTCGGGCCGGGCAGTCTGGGGCGTCAACGGAGACCTCACCATGCGCGCCCTCGCCCTTCTCGCTCCTCTCGCCGTCCTGACCCTCACCGCCTGCTCCCAGGGCGACTCGCCGGACCAGCCCGCGCCCGCGCCGGCGGAGCCCGACGCGGTTCTGGGCGGGGTGAACTTGGACGAACCCCTGCGGGCGCTGGGCACCGAACCGTTCTGGGCGGTCAACATCGACGGGGACGGCCTGGTCTATTCCGGGGTCGACCGGCCGGAGGAGCGGGCCCCCCACGCCGGGCCGCAGATGGCGGGAGCCACCGCCATGTGGAGCGGCCAGACCGACCAGGGCCGGGTCCTCAGCGTCACCCTGATCGAGACCCGATGTTCGGACGGCATGAGCGACCGGACCTACCCGCTGACCGCGCGGGTCGAGATTGGCGAGGAGGTTCTGAACGGCTGCGCCGCTTCGGTGGACTTTCTGATGAACACCGACGAACGGGGCGAGCCGCGAGGCTGAGCGGCAGGGTCACCCACCGCCGGTCGCCACGAAATCGCCCAAATTGAGCCCGGAAAGGGTTCTTCAACCCTTGGCGAACATGATTTACAGCTTGTGACGCGAAACGTCCGGAGCACGCCAACATGA
This sequence comes from Brevundimonas sp., assembly GCF_013823285.1. Lineage (GTDB taxonomy): Bacteria > Pseudomonadota > Alphaproteobacteria > Caulobacterales > Caulobacteraceae > Brevundimonas. The sequence continues at coordinate 29,281 of NZ_PNLV01000011.1, forward strand.
CAAAACGGCTCACCGCCGCAATGGTTGCGGTCTCGCTTGGGTTCTTCACCCTGGCCACGCCCCAGACCGCCCGAGCCGATGATCCCTACTGGCAGTGTGTGACCTTCGCGCGTCTTCTGTCGGGCATCCAGATCTTCGGCGACGCGTGGACCTGGTGGCGTCAGGCCGTCAGCAATTTCCGCACCGGCGAGGCGCCCGAGGCCGGATCGGTGCTGGTGTTCCAGCCCCACGGGCGCATGAACCGCGGCCATGTGGCGGTGGTCAGCGACATTCTGACCGAGCGGGTCATCCGCGTCACCCACGCCAACTGGGGGGGCAGCCGCGGCCGCGTCGAGGAGAACGTCACCGTGGTGGACGTCTCGCCCGCCGGGGACTGGAGCCGGGTCAAGGTCTGGTACAATCCGATCAATGGCCTGGGGTCCACCGTCTATCCGACCTATGGCTTCGTCTATCGCAGCGCCGAGGGCGCCACCCGCGACGCCATCCAGACCGCCCGCGCCGGCCAGGCGCAGGGTCAGCCCTGATCGGACGCTGACAGACTTCGCCTGAGCGCGGCGCGCGCCGCCTCGGGCTGAATCATCGGAAAGAAGTGGGTTCCCTCCGGAACCGTCTCCACCGTGACGCCGGGAATCTGTCCCGGCCCCAGGCTGCACGTGGATCCGCGCGCGCCCTTCAGGATGTGGACCGGCCGCTCCATGCGGCGGAGAACGGGCCAGGGGTCGTGCCCCTGGGCGGCGTAGTTCGACGCTTCCCATCCCGGCGCGCAGACAAGTTCGACGCCGTCCTCCACATCCCGGAATCCTTCGGCCACATAGTCGGCCAAGGCCTGTTCGGGCCAGTCCCGGAAAGCGCCGCGGCCGCGATAGGCCTCGATCGCCGCGTTCCGGCTGTCGAACCGGGCGCGGCGGCGCAGGGCGCCGGCCACCAGCGGGTAGCGACGCGCCATCCGGCCGGCCAGCGGCCAGCTCATCATCAGGGAGGCCGGGCGCGGCAGGATCACCGGATCGAACATGACCACCGACCGCACCCGGTGCTGGCGGCGCTCGGCGGCCAGCAGGGCCACGACCGCCCCCATGGAGTGACCGGCCAGCACGACCGGCGGCCCGTCCACCGCGTCGATCAGGGCGATCAGGTCGTCGCGGAAGTCATGCCAGTTGCGCCGCCAGACGGGATCGGCGGGAAGCCTGCTGCGTCCGTGGCCGCGCAGATCCGGCGCATGGATGCGCGCCTTGCCGGCCAGGGGCTCCAGCAGGAAGCGGTAGGTCGCGGCGTTGAAGCCGTTGGCGTGAACGAAGATCAGGTCGACGGGATGGCGCGGGTCGCCCAGGTCCAGCCCTGATATCGATCCATCCCCCTGGCCGGGGACAGCCTCGCTCGAGGGTGAGGTCATTCCCGGTTCCGTTCAGTCCGCGCGACAGTCGGCGCAGCGGCCGTGGCCCTCGATGGTCACGCGCTCCAGCACATAGCCGTTCTGTTCGGCCGGGCCGGACAGGCCGGCGGCGGCCGGAGGGCTCACCTCCACCGCCGCGCCGCAGCAGTCGCAGATCAGGAAGGCGGCGGCGTGGGCCCGCTCGCCGTGACTGCAGGCCACATAGGCGCTGATGGAGGCGATGCGGTGAGCCAGGCCCAGGCGCTCCAGGAATTCGAGGGCGCGGTAGACTGTGGGCGGCTTGGCGGCCTGGCCGTCCGCGCCGTAGGCGGCGATGAGGTCATAGGCCTTGACCGGTTCGCCCGAGGCCAGCAGCAGCTCCAGAACCCGGCGCCGGGGGCCGGTCATGCGCTCTCCCCGCCTGACGCAGCGCGCCTCGGCGTCGCCCAGGGCGGCGTTGACGTCGGCCGGACCGAGGCCGGTGTCATGTCGGTGGTGTGCGCAGGCTTCGCCCATGCCCTCCAGCTAATGGCTTGCGTTCGGAATCGCAACGCTTCGCGGCGCGTTGCCGTTAGGGACCTTGTGGGCTAGAAGGCGCGCTTCCCTTTCAAACCGAGCCTCGAGTTCATGTCCGACACCCAAGCGCCCGAAAGCCCGATCTCCGGCAACGTCCTGTTCTACAGCCAGCCCGAACCGCTGAATATGGAGCGCCACGGCAAGCTGGGCGTGAACCAGGCCGAGAAGCCCTACGCCTTCGTGGGCGGCACCAATGCGGTGCCTCTGACGGTGACCGAATTCTCGCCGGCGGCCCTGTCCTTCCCGGTGGTGTTCCTGGGTGATCCGAAGTCGCCGGTGGCGATCATGGGCCTGCGTCAGGACCAGAACCTCTTCGTGGACGAGGCGGGGCAGTATCTGTCCAGCGCCTATCTGCCGGCCTTCGTGCGCCGCTATCCCTTCGTCTTCGCCAATGACGAGGAGAACAAGCGCATGGTCCTGTGCATCGACCGCGGCGCGCCGTTCATCGCCGAAGGCGGCCAGGTGCCCCTGTTCGACGGCGACAAGCCCAGCGCCTTCACCGAGCAGGCCATGAAATTCTGCAACGACTTCGAACTGGAGCGCCAGCGCACGACCCGCTTCGTGGAGATGCTGGAGGAGCTGGATCTGTTCGAGATCAAGGAAGCCACCTTCACCCCGCGCAACCCGGACGGCTCGCCCGCTCCGGTGCAGAAGCTGGCCCAGTACTACGCCGTCTCCGAGGACAAGCTGAAGGCCCTGCCGGCCGAAAAGCTGGCTGAACTGCGAGACAACGGCGCCCTGGGCCAGATCTACGCCCATCTGGTGTCGCTGCTGGGCTGGGACCGGCTGGTGGCCATGACCCTGGATCGGGCCGGGCCGGTTCCGGCCGTCGCCAACGCCTGATCCCGGCGGACCCGAAAATTAAAGAGGCGGCGGAGCGATCCGCCGCCTCTTTTTTGTGCGCTAACGGCCCCTGGTCTGCTTGAGCGCGAGTTTATGCGCGTCGCCGGCCGCCGGTCTCAGCGGCGCAGGAGCAGGGTTCGCGACAGGCAGGAGAAGACCAGACGCCCATCCTCGTCCAGCAGGTCGTGCTGGGCGATGACGACGCCCCGGCCGTCGCCGACCGGATCCTTGCCCATCACCGTCATGCGTCCGCGAAGCAGTTCGCCGGAGGGCGGGTTTCGCATGAAGCGCAGGGCGTCCACAGCAAGGCCCTTGCTGACCGCCATGCCGCGCTCCGCCTCATCCGCCAGTCTGCGCCACAGGGCATAGACCATCGCATCCGGCGCGCCGTCGGCCGCGGGCCAGTGGGGCGCGAACCGTTCGATAAAGCCGGCTAGCGCCTCGCCGTCCACCGCACAGGCTCCGATGGGGAGCACCTGACCGACCTGGATGTCCTCGAAATGCAGGGCGTCGGCCATGCTCAGGCGGGCTCCTCTGACACCTTGACCAGCAGCTTGCCGTCATGGTCGCCGGTGAACAAGCGGTTCAGCGACTCCAGCGCCGATTCCAGGCCTTCGTCCACATGGACCTTCCACTGGATCTTTCCATCGGCCAGCCACGGACCCATCTCGGCGACCATTTCCCGGGCGCGGGGAGCGTAATCCAGCACCAGGAAACCCTGGATGTTGAGGCGGTGGGTGATGATGCGCGCGAAATTGGGCGAGGGGGGCGGGCGAGTGGCGTTGTAGGCCGAGATCAGCCCGCACACGGCCATGCGCCCATGCACGTTCATGCGGTTCCAGACCGCGTTCATGATGTCGCCGCCGACGTTCTCGAAATTGATATCGATTCCGTCCGGCGCCAGCCGGTCAAGGGCTTCGCCCACATCCTCGTTCTTGTAGTCCACGGCGCCGTCGAAGCCGAGCTCATCGGTGAGCCAGCGGCATTTCTCGGGCCCGCCGGCGATGCCTATGACCCGGGCCCCCCTGAGCCGGGCGATCTGGCCGGCGATGGAGCCCACGGCCCCGGCCGCGGCCGAGATCACCATGGTCTGGCCGGGCTCCGGCTGGCACACATCGGTGACGCCGAAATAGGCGGTCAGGCCGGTCATGCCCAGGACGCTGAGATTGGCGGTCAACGGCAGGCCCGGCGCCCGGTGCACGGGGCGCAGACCGTCTTCGGGGACCACCGCGTAGAGCGCCCATCCGCCGGACATGGGGGTGACGATGTCGCCCTTTTTGAAGCGTTCGGACTTGCTGTCCTCGACCACGCCCAAGGTCAGGCCCCGCATGACCTCGCCCAGTTTCACGGCGGGCAGGTAGCCTTCGGCGTCGTTCATCCAGGTGCGGTTGGTGGGATCCAGCGACAGATAGACGGTGCGCACGAGGACTTCGCCGGCCGTCAGGTCGGGAACCGGGCTTTCCACCAGTTCCAGATCCGTGGACTGGACCAGTCCCTTCGGGCGCTGACGCAAAATCCATTGGCGATTGGTGAGGGCCATGTTGGGGTCTCCAGGGACGTTTTCTTTCAGGACGCACCTTGACTGGCCTCGCGCCAAAAGAAAAGGGCGGGTCCATGAAGGACCCGCCCAAGTCAGCATCATCGAGAATGAGGCGCGGAGGCGACAGACTGGCTTGCGCCAGTCTCAAGTCGGGGGGGCGTCGCCGCCTCCGCAAGATGAGAACACCGACCCCTGCCCCCGGTTCCCACGCCGTGAAATTAATTCGTGCAGGACGCGAACGGCCAAGCTTCGGAACGGCCAAGCCTCCGACACGTTTGCCCTGGGACACCAACATGGACCGTCCTCAGGACCGGCCCGGATACGGAGCATCATTCATGACCCAACAACCGCCCAACGATCCCGGAAACACCGACGACCACGGCCCGGTGGTCTCGCCCCAGAGGGCGCGACAGGGCCGGGGCGGCATCCGGATCCTACTGGTGCTGATCGTGTCTCTGGTGCTGATCGTGCTGATCTACATGCTGCTCTGGGGCGGAACCCAGGAAGAGCTGGGCGAACTGGAGACCGCGCCTGACGAAGCGGCCGCGGCCCAGGCCTTCGAAGGGGACGCGTCCTCGCCGCCGCTGCCCGCCGACGGCGAAGCGGCCCCCGCCACGCCGGAGTAGGATCAAGAAAAAGGCCCGGCGGATCGCCGGGCCTTTCCAATTGCGGGTCGTATCGTCCGGATCAGGCGGCTTCTGTCTGGCGCGCCGGATGGAAAAACAGGGCCTGACTGATGGCCGCCTTCACCGTCTCCGGCTGGAAGGGCTTGGTGATCAGAAAGGTGGGCTCGGGCCGCTCCCCGGTCAGCAGACGCTCCGGGAAGGCGGTGATGAAGATCACCGGGACATTGATGCTCTTCAGGATGTCCTTGACCGCGTCGATGCCCGAGGACCCGTCCGCCAGCTGGATGTCGGCCAGAACCAGGCCGGGGCGATGGCGGGAAACCGCATCCACCGCCTCGTCGTGGGTGGTGGCTGTGGCCGAAACCGTATGGCCCAGTTCCTTGACCAGGGATTCGATATCGGCCGAAATGATCGGCTCGTCCTCGATGATCAGCACGTCAGTGGCCAGTTCCGCATCGATCTCACGCTGGGCGTCGCCGATCAGGCTCTCGATGTCGCTAAGCTCGGCGCCCAGGATCTGCGCGGCCTCGGACGGCGTGAAGCCTTCCAGGGCGGTCAGGAGAAACGCCTGACGGGACTTGGGCGCGATCTTCATCAGCCGCCGGGACGCGTCATCGTCGCTTTCCATCCCGCTCTTGTCTTCCAGCCGGGCGCCGGTGGCGACCCAGATGGTGTGGAAGACGTGATAAAGCGCCACACGGGGCGTCATGGCGGCGGGAAGCTGCTGCTCGCCCGCCGCGAGCGCCTCAAGGGCCACGCGGACGTAGTTGTCGCCGGTGCTCTGATCGCCGGTCAGGGCGCGCGCATAGCGGCGCACATAGGGCAGATGAGGCGCGAGTCTCGCCAAAAGGCTCATTCTTGGATTTCCCCGACATAAGATGTTCGTCCAGCCCGGCCGGAGCCGGGCGGTGATCCCGACCAACGTATCCGGGCGGCAACGGTTCCCGCCGTTCGGCGAAGCTTGAGCATTAAATCGGCTTAATGCCGGAACTCGTTGGGCAGAAAGGGCGTTGACCGTCCCGAACTGACACGCGAAGGCGTGCGCATCATCAAGAGTCGGGCGGCAAGCGCTTCATGATCGATCAATCAAACCAGTCCCGCCGGTCCCCGGCCCCGCCGGAAGACGGGGACGACGGGCTGGAAGAGGCGCGCCTGCGCCAACAGGCCATCGGGGTCAAGCTTCGGCACATGTTCGACCAGGTGGTCAATGAACCGGTGCCAGACGAGTTTCTGGACATTCTGCGCAAGGCCGACAAGAAGGCCGAGGGCGACTCATGACGGGTGCACGCTCTGCGGCTCCGAAACCTCCCTCATCGGACGACGAAGCCTTCAAGACCCAATTGGTCAGCCTGATCCCCCATCTGCGGGCCTTCGCCCGCACCCTGGCGGGCGACCCCACGGCAGCTGACGATCTGGCCCAAGACGCCATGATGAAGGCGTGGGACGCCCGCGCCAGCTATCAGATGGGCACCAACATGAAGGCCTGGACCTTCATGATCCTGCGCAACCAGTTCTATTCGGAAAAGCGCCGGTCCTGGCGTCAGTCACAACTGGACCAGGAGGCCGCCGAGCGCACTCTCGTGGCGGTGGACGATCCGGAGGCGCCTGTGGCCCTGGATGAACTGCGTCTGGCGCTGGCCAGCCTGCCGGAAGAGCAGCGCGAGGCTCTGGTGCTCGTCGGTGCGGGCGGCTTCGCCTACGAGGAGGCCGCCGAAATCTGCAACTGCGCGGTCGGCACGGTGAAGAGCCGGGTCAGCCGCGCGCGCCGGGCGCTGCAACAGACTCTGGAGCAGGGCGGCTACGCCCGCGACGGCAAGGCCGCCGGCGACGCCATGCGCTCCATTCTCGCCGATGCGGACCGGCTGAGTACGCAGCGGCAGGGTTAGGCCGGTGGTCCGGCTGGGGCGGCGTTTCGCCTCCAACAGGGCCCAGGGCATCCGCTTTCGTCTGGCCGCAGCCATGGCGGTGGCCCTGTTGCCAATCCTGCTTCTGAGCGCCGTTCAGACCCAGGCCGCCTTCCAGAACGAGGCGGAGGACCGGCGCAATGATCTGGTGCTGGGCGCCGAGCGCAGTGCGGCCACGGCCAAGGCGCGGCTGGACAGCGCCACGGTGCTGCTGGAGGTGCTGCGCCCTGAGTCGCTCGGCCTCTACTGCGCGCCGCGACTGCGGGCCCTGGTGGCCGAGCTGGACGGTTATGAAGCCCTGTATCGGTTCACCCCCAGCGGCCGGGTGGCGTGCGCCTCCACCTCGGTCCAGGGGGATCTGACGGTTCGCGACGCGCCCTGGTTTGCGCGAATCCAAGGCGGCGAGACCGTAGTGTTGACCCGGGCGCCGGACCGGCTGGCGGTCGAACCCGCCCTGCTGGCGGCCGTGCGCTCGGAGCGGCCCATGGGCGCCTTCGACGGGGTTCTGGCGGCGATCATTCCTCTATCGACGCTGCAGCCGGATGTCAGCGACCGGTCCCTGCCGGCAGGCACGGAGGTGGCCCTGACGGATGCGTCGGGCGCCTTGCTCACGGCGACCGACCCGGAGGCTTTTGAAACCCGGGATGGAGACGCCCTCACCGGGTGGGTGGACCGGGCGCGAGGGGGGGCGGTGGAGTTCCGCGCCCGGGATGCGTCGGGTCGGTCCCGTCTCTATGCGGGGGCGGCCCTGGCGGGGCGGGACGTGTATGTGCTGCTCTCCACGCCGGATCCCGGCCTTCTGTCCTGGGCGCAGCTGAACCCCACCGCCACGCTGCTGCTGCCTCTGGGCGCATGGCTTCTGGCGTTCCTGGCGGTGATGATCTTCACCGACCGCATCGTGATCCGCTGGCTGGACTACCTGGAGCGCATCGCCTCCATCTACGCCAAGGGGCGCTTCACGGTGCGCCCGGTCCAGGCCGAGAATGCACCGGCGGAGATCCGCGTTCTGGCGCGGACCCTGGACGAGATGGCGGAGGCCATCAGCGAGCGGGACCATTCGCTGACCGAATCCCTGGCGGAGAAGGACGCGCTGATGCGCGAGATCCACCACCGGGTTAAGAACAACCTGCAGATCATTTCCTCGCTGCTGAGCATGCAGCAGCGCGCCCTGACCGACCCGGCGGCGCGCGCGGCCGTCGGCGATACGCGTCAGCGCATTTCCGCCCTGGCCCTGATCTACCGCACCCTTTACCAGAGCCCGGACATCCGTGAGGCCGATCTGGCGGACTTCCTGCGGGAGCTGACGGGCCAGCTGGTCGCCTCGGAATCCGGGCGCGGTCCGGTGGTCTCCAGCCAGGTCACGGCGGACTCCCTGATCATTGACCCGGATCGTCTTGCGCCGTTGGCCCTGTGGGCGGTCGAGGCCATATCCAACGCCCAGAAGCACGCTTTCTCCGGGCGCGGAGGCACGCTCCATGTGCGGTTCACGGTTGATGAGGAGACCTGCCGCCTTGAGGTTGAGGACGACGGGCCGGGCACCGACGTCTCCACCTTGGAGGGCGGGGTCGGCCGCACCCTGATGACGGCGTTCGCCCGCCAGCTGCGGGGCGAGGCGGCGTTTGAAACACCGCCCCGGGGCGGCATGATCGCGCGCCTGACGTTCCCGCGGCCTGATCCCCCGCCGCCGTCGGTGCACGGCGCGCCGCTGAACTGATCAGCCTGCGGAACCGGGGCGGCTCCGTGGCGTTAGCCTGACCGTCACTGTCACGCTCCGGCCCCCGGAGCCATAGGAGCCAGACCATGCGCAAGATTTTCGCCCTCGCGGCCGCCGCCGCCCTGATGACCGTCGCGGCCTGCAACACCATTTCGGGCGTTGGCCAGGACGCCCAGGCCGCCGGCCAAGCCGTCGAGCAATGCGCCGAAGGCCAGACCTGCTGATCAGTTGAAGCCTGAAGTCATCGAGAGCCCCGCCGCCCCCGGCTGCGGGGCTCTCGTGTGTCTGGACCCCGGGAACGTCACGCTCTAGCTTGCCTTCCGGCCGCCCGCAGAGGCGGTGGGGGGACGTTTCATGAACGCAAGGGTCTCGGGGGATCAGGCGGCCAAAGGCCCCGGTCTGCGCACCGTCGTCGGAGCCTCGGCCGCAGGCACAGCCTTTGAATGGTATGACTTCTTCATCTTCGGCTCCCTGACCGCCATCATTGCTCGGCATTTCTACGCCGAGGTGGGGGAGGCGACCTCCTACATCCTGGCGCTGCTGACCTTCGGAGTCGGGTTCGTGGTCCGGCCGCTGGGCGCCCTGGTGTTCGGATGGTTCGGGGACCAGGTGGGGCGCAAGACCACCTTTCTGGTGACCATCACCCTGATGGGGGTCGCCACGGTGGCCATCGGCCTTTTGCCCGACTACAGCCAGGCGGGCATCATCGCCCCGATCCTGCTGATCACCATGCGCATCCTGCAGGGGTTCGCCCTGGGCGGCGAGTACGGCGGCGCGGCGATCTTCGTGGCCGAGCATTCGCCGAACGAGAAGCGCGGCTTCCTGACCGGCTGGATCCAGACCACCGCCGCGCTGGGCCTTATCGGGGCGCTGGTGGTGATCATCGTCACCCGTCTGATCGTGGGGAGCGAGGCGTTCAACGAGTGGGGCTGGCGCATCCCCTTCCTGCTGTCGGCCTTCCTGCTGGTGATCTCGCTCTGGATCCGGATGAAGCTGCATGAAAGCCCGGCCTTCCAGCGCATGGCCGCCGAGAGCACCGAAAAGCGGGCGCCGTTCAGGGAGTCTTTCCTGACCTGGCGCAACGGCCGGTTCGTGCTGCTGGCCCTGTTCGGCATCATGATCGCCCAGGGCGCGGTCTGGTACGCCGGCTATTTCTACACCCGCTTCTTCATGGAGCGGGTGCTGAAGGTGGAGGTGGCCACGGTGGACGCCCTGGTGCTGGGCGTGACGGTCGTGTCAGCGTTCCTCTATGTGTTCTTCGGCTGGCTGTCGGACCGGGTGGGCCGCAAGCCCGTGATGCTGTTCGGAATGATCCTGGCCCTGGTGGCCTTCTTCCCCGGATTCCAGGCCCTGACGCGGGCCGCCAATCCGGCCCTCGCCGAGGCCCAGGCGTCGGCGCCGGTGACGATGATCGCCGACCCGGCCACCTGCGCGGTGCAATTCGATCCCGTGGGCCGGGCCGCCTTCGCCTCGTCCTGTGATCTGGCCAAGGGCGTGCTGTCCGGCGCCGGGGTCAGCTATCGCAACGAGGCGGCGCCGGAAGGCTCAACCGCCATGGTCCGCATCGGCGACCGGCTGATTCCGTCACTGGAGGCGTCCAGCCTGGATGCCACGGGCCTCGCCGCCGCGCGCGCCGATGTGCAGGAGCGGGTGCGCGGAGCCCTGCTGGAGGCCGGCTATCCTGAACGGGCCGACCCGGAACGCATGAACCTGCCCGCCGTCTTCGGCATCCTGATGGTGTTCATCATCGCCGCCACGGCGCTGTATGGCCCCCAGGCGGCAGCGCTTGTGGAGCTGTTCCCGACGCGGGTGCGCTACACGGCGATGAGTCTGCCTTACCATGTGGGCACCGGCTGGGTCGGAGGCCTGCTGCCCGCCGCCAGTTTCGCCCTCGTGGCCTGGTCCGGGGACATCTATTTCGGTCTCTGGTATGCGGTGGGGTTCACGGCCGTGGCGGTGATCGTCAGCCTGATCTGGCTGCCGGAGACCCGGGGCCGTGATCTGGATTCCATCCAGACGTGATGCAGCCGGTCCGGCCCGTT